>NZ_SMKI01000547.1 GCF_004348415.1 Streptomyces hainanensis | reverse complement strand
CCCGGGCCCCAAGCCCGGCGCCAAGCCGGCCCCCGCGGTCCCCGAGTTCACCCAGCCGACCGGCGGTGGCGAGCAGGCGCCCGCGCCTCAGCAGCAGCAGCCGCAGCCGGCTCAGCCGCCGCAGGCTCAGCAGCCCCAGCAGCAGCGCCAGGCCGGTCCGCGTCCCGGCGGACAGTCGGGCCCGCGCCCGGGTACCCGTCCGGGTGCCGGTGCGCCCAAGCCGGGCGGGGCGCGTCCCGCCCCGGCCAAGCCGGGTGCCAGCGCGCCCAAGCCGGGCGGCCGCCCGGCCGGCCCGCGTCCCGGCAACAACCCCTTCACGACCAGTGGTTCCACCGGCATGGCCCGGCCCCAGCAGGCGCCGCGCCCCGGCCCGGCGCCCCGACCCGGCGCGCCGGCCCAGGGCGGTCCGCGCCCCGGTGGCCAGGACCGTCCCCCGCGCCCGCAGGCGCCGGGTGGCGGCCGGGCGACCCCGGGCAACATGCCGCGTCCGCAGGGCGGGGCCGCGGGCGGCCCGCGTCCGGGCCCCGGCGGTAACCGGCCGAACCCCGGCATGATGCCGCAGCGCCCGTCCGGCGCCGGCCGCCCCGGCGGCGGTCCCGGCGCCCGTCCGGGCGGTCCCGGCGCCCGCCCGGGCGGTGGCGGCGGTGGCGCGCGTCCGGGCGGCGGCGGCTTCGCCGGCCGCGGTGGCGGCGGCGGTGGCGGCGGTTTCGCCGGCCGCGGTGGCGGCGCGGGTGCCGGCACCGGCACCCGTCCCGGTGGTGGCGGCTTCGGTGGCGGCGGTGGCCGTCCCGGTGGCGGCTTCGGCGGCGGTCCCGGCGGCGGTGGCCGGCCCGGCGGCCCGGGTGGCCGTGGTGGCACCCAGGGCGCGTTCGGCCGTCCCGGCGGTCCGGCGCGGCGTGGCCGTAAGTCGAAGCGTCAGCGGCGCCAGGAGTACGAGGCCATGCAGGCCCCGTCCATCGGCGGCGTGATGCTTCCGCGCGGCAAGGGCGAGGTCATCAGGCTCTCCCGTGGCGCGTCCCTCACCGACTTCGCCGAGAAGATCAACGCCAACCCGGCGTCCCTGGTCCAGGTCATGTTCAACCTGGGCGAGATGGTCACCGCGACGCAGTCCGTCTCCGACGAGACGCTGAACCTGCTCGGCGACGAGATGAACTACACCGTTCAGATCGTCAGCCCGGAGGAGGAGGACCGCGAGCTGCTCGAGTCCTTCGACATCGAGTTCGGCGAGAACGAGGGCGGCGAGGAGAAGCTGGTCTCGCGGCCGCCGGTGGTGACCGTCATGGGTCACGTCGACCACGGTAAGACCCGCCTGCTGGACGCGATCCGCAAGACCAACGTCATCGAGGGCGAGGCCGGCGGCATCACCCAGCACATCGGTGCCTACCAGGTCTCGATCGACGTCAACGACGAAGAGCGGCGGATCACCTTCATCGACACCCCGGGTCACGAGGCGTTCACCGCCATGCGTGCCCGTGGTGCCAAGTCGACGGACATCGCCATCCTCGTGGTGGCGGCCAACGACGGCGTGATGCCGCAGACGATCGAGGCGCTGAACCACGCCAAGGCGGCCGACGTGCCGATCGTCGTCGCGGTCAACAAGATCGACGTCGAGGGCGCCGACCCGACCAAGGTCCGCGGCCAGCTGACCGAGTTCGGCCTGGTGGCCGAGGAGTACGGCGGCGACACCATGTTCGTCGACATCTCCGCCCGCCAGGGCACCAACATCGAGTCGCTGCTGGAGGCCGTCGTCCTGACCGCCGACGCCGCGCTCGACCTGCGGGCCAACCCGACGCAGGACGCCCAGGGCATCGCGATCGAGGCCCACCTGGACCGGGGCCGCGGCGCCGTGGCCACCGTGCTCGTCCAGCGCGGCACGCTGCGCGTCGGCGACACGATGGTGGTGGGCGACGCCCACGGCCGTGTCCGGGCCATGCTGGACGACTCCGGTCGCACGCTCGCCGAGGCCGGGCCCTCCACGCCCGTCCTGGTGCAGGGTCTGACCAACGTGCCGGGGGCCGGGGACAACTTCCTGGTGGTCTCCGACGACCGGACCGCACGGCAGATCGCCGAGAAGCGCGCCGCCCGCGAGCGGAACGCGGCGTTCGCCAAGCGCACCCGCCGGGTCTCCCTGGAGACTCTGGACACGGTGCTCAAGGCCGGCGAGGTCCAGCAGCTCAACCTCATCATCAAGGGCGACGCGTCCGGTTCGGTCGAGGCCCTGGAGTCCTCGCTGCTCCAGCTCGACGTCGGCGAGGGTGTCGACCTGCGCGTGCTCCACCGGGGCGTCGGTGCGGTCACCGAGACCGACATCGACCTGGCCAGCGGCTCCGACGCCATCGTCATCGGCTTCAACGTGCGCGCCGAGGGGCGTGCCACGCAGGCGGCCGAGCGCGAGGGTGTGGACGTCCGGTACTACTCGGTCATCTACCAGGCGATCGAGGAGATCGAGGCGGCCCTGAAGGGTCTGCTGAAGCCGGAGTACGAGGAGGTCGAGCTGGGCACCGCGGAGATCCGCGAGGTCTTCCGCTCCTCCAAGCTGGGCAACATCGCGGGTGTCCTCATCCGCTCCGGCGAGGTGCGACGGAACACCAAGGCCCGCCTGGTCCGCGACGGCAAGGTCGTCGCCGAGAACCTCAACATCGAGGGGCTGCGGCGCTTCAAGGACGATGTCACCGAGATCCGCGAAGGCTTCGAGGGCGGTATCAACCTCGGAAACTTCAACGACATCAAGATCGACGACGTCATCGCGACCTACGAGATGCGCGAGAAGCCGCGCGTCTAGCGGTCGGGCCGGGGCCGGTCGGCGGGGGAAACCCCGTCGATCGGCCCCGGCCGCTGCCGTTACGATCACCGCATGTATACCGGGACACTCTCCTTCGACCTGTTGCTCGGCGATGTCCACTCCCTCAAGGAGAAGCGCTCGGTGGTGCGGCCGATCGTGGCGGAACTCCAGCGCAGGTTCGCGGTCAGCGTCGCCGAGGTGGGCGGTCAGGACCTCCACCGGCGGGCCCACATCGGGCTCGCGGTGGTCTCGGGGGACGCCGGCCGGCTCACCGAGGTGCTCGACAACTGCGAGCGCTGGGTGGCGGAGCGACCCGAGGTGGAGCTGCTGTCCGTGCGGCGGCGTGTCCACGGCGGCGAGGACGAGTAGCCGGGCGAGCCCCGGCGACGCGGGCTGACCATGAGCCGCGACATTCGAGAACAGTACGAGGAGACGGAGCAGTGGCCGACAAGGCTCGGGCGAAGAGGCTGGCGGACCTCATCCGCGAGGTGGTCGCCCAGAAGCTGCAGCGGGACATCAAGGACCCCAGGCTGGGCACCCGGGTGACCATCACCGACACCAGAGTCACCGGGGACCTGCGGGAGGCGACCGTCTTCTACACGGTGTACGGCGACGAGTCCGACCGGGAGGAGGTGGCCGCCGGGCTGCGCAGCGCCAAGGGCGTGCTGCGCTCCGCGGTCGGCGCGGCGGCTGGCGTCAAGCACACTCCGAGCCTGGAGTTCGTGCCGGACGCGCTGCCCGAGACGGCACGCAACCTGGACCACCTGTTCGACCGGGCCCGGGAGCGCGACGAGGAGCTGCGCCGCTCGTCGGCCGGGGCCGAGTACGCCGGCGGTGCCGACCCGTACCGGGAGAACCGCGAGGAGCGGGAGCCCGACGACGAGGGTGGCGCCGGCTCCACGGCGCCGAGCGGGGACGAGGACTGACCGGCGCATGACTGGATCAACAGCCGACGGGCTTGTCGTGGTGGACAAGCCCGCCGGCTTCACCTCGCACGATGTCGTCGCGGTGCTGCGCGGCATCGCCCGCACCCGGCGCGTCGGGCACGCGGGCACCCTCGACCCGATGGCCACCGGGGTGCTGCTCGTGGGCCTCGGCCGGGCCACCCGGCTGCTCGGCCACCTGGCCCTCACCGACAAGGAGTACCGGGGCACCATCCGCCTCGGCCAGACCACGGTCACGGACGACGCCGAGGGCGAGGTCACCGCGGCGCGGGGCGCGGCCGGCGTAGAGCCGGCCGCCATCGCCGCCGGCGTCGCGGCCCTGACCGGCGAGATCATGCAGGTGCCGGCCAAGGTCAGCGCCGTCAAGATCGACGGCCAGCGCTCCTACCGGCGGGTGCGGGCGGGCGAGGAGGTGGAGATCCCGGCACGCCGGGTCACCGTCTCCACCTTCACGGCGGACCGGGCCGTCGAGCGCGTCCTCGCGGACGGCCTGACCGTCACGGACGTCGACATCACCGTCGTCTGCTCCTCGGGCACCTACATCCGTGCCCTGGCCCGCGACCTCGGCGCCGCGCTCGGCACCGGCGGCCACCTCACCGCGCTGCACCGCACCCGCGTGGGCCCCTACACGCTGGGAGCCGCCCGCACCGTCGACGAGCTGCGCGCCGAGCTGGTCGTGCTGCCGCTCGACGAGGCCGCGGCGGCCTCCTTCCCGCGCTGGGACGTGACCGAGCGGGAGGCCAGGCTGCTCGGCAACGGAGCCAGGATCGCCACCCCGCGGCTGCCGGCGGGCCCGGTGGCCGTCTTCGGGCCCGACGACCGGCTGGTGGCACTCGTCGAGGCCGACGGCGACCGGGCCAGGAGCCTCGCCGTCTTCGCCCCCCAGGGCGGCTGACCGGCCCCCGCGCCCCTCGGCCGGTTCGCAGGAGTCCGACGTGGCGGGTGGG
>NZ_SMKI01000546.1 GCF_004348415.1 Streptomyces hainanensis | reverse complement strand
GGGGGTCGACGGGGGCGGGTCGCCGCCGGTCGGCCGGGTCGGCGGACCAGTGGGCGTGGAGCGCGGCGCGCAGCGGCACGTCGAGGGGGACGCCGGGCGCGGTGCGGGTCAGCAGGGCCAGGCAGCCTCGGGGCCGGCCACCCGGCGCCACGTACTCGAGGTGGCCGACGGCCTCGGGCAGCGGCGCGGCGCGGCCGCCGAGCCGGCCGAGCAGCGCGACCTCGCCGCGGCCGTCGCCGAGGACCCGGTAGACCTTGAGGACCAGGTCCTCCTCGGCCGGAGGGCGGCCGGCGGTGACCCGGGCGACGGCGTTGGTGGCGGTGGCGGTGAGCTGCGGTCCCGGGCGGGCGTCGGTCAGCGGCGGGCCGTGCCAGCGGACGGTGCCGCCCTGGGCCGTGGTCCAGGCGGGGCGGGCGGTCAGGGCGAGGGCGGCGGCGAGCAGCGCCGCGTCGTCCTCGGCCAGCACCAGCACGGCGGTCCGGTCCCTGGCGCCCTCGACGGTGGCCCAGGTGACGGTCGTCGGGCCGGCGCGCAGTTCGTCGAGGGGGCGCAGGCTCGCCGGGTCGAGGGTGGCCCGGGAGAACCAGGGGGCGCGCGCCACGGTGGCCCGTAGCCGCTCGGCCTCGGCGGTCACGGGCCCACCGCCTCGAAGCGGCGGACGCCGAGCGACCAGACGCGCAGCGCGAGGGCGGTGAGCGCGCCGCCGATCAGCGGGGCGAGCCAGGTCAGGAGCGACGGGCCGTGCAGCAGGTAGTCGGCGGGCACGAAGCCGGTGAGCGCGAACGGCAGCACGCCGGTGAGCAGCAGCCTGGCCGGCCAGGGGAAGACGTCGAGCGGGTAGCGGGCGGTGTCGGCCAGCTCGTAGACGGCGGTCATCACCTGGAGGCTGGTGGTGGTCCAGAACGCCAGCGCGGCCAGCAGGAGTTTGACGGCGGCGAACACCAGGGCGCCGGCGAGCAGCAGCACCGCGAAGACCACCAGCCTGGCCGGGTCGAGGTCCAGGTCGAGGCCACCGGCCGCGTAGCCGATGACGGCGAGCCCGGCGACGGCCTCGCCGATGCCCTCGGGGTAGCAGAAGCGCTCGGAGAGCAGGCTGAACAGCGGGTGCACCGGGCGCACCAGGTAGCGCACCAGCTCGCCGCGCTGCACCAGCTTGCGGCCGAGCTCCCAGAGTTGGTCGGTGAAGGCGTGGTCGATGCCGCGCACCAGCATGGCGACGCCGAGCAGCAGCACCGCCTCGCGGAACGTCCAGCCGGCGATGTCGGTGACGTGCCGGTAGATCACGCCGAGCAGCAGCGCGTGCAGGACCACGCGCAGCGCGAACGCGCCGACGCCGACCAGGAAGTCGGACCGGTAGGAGACGAGGCGGCGCAGCCCGACGCCGGTGAGCAGCACGGCGAGGCCGGCGTACCGGCGGAGCGTGCCGCGGGGGGTGGTCATCCGCCGTTCACCTCGCCCCGGCGCAGCGCCGCCCGCCAGGCGGCGCCGCAGGCCAGCAACCCCAGGGCGGTCCAGAGGAGTTGGACGCCCACCGCCTGCCAGGCCGCGGTGCCCTCCAGCCGGCCGATGAGCAGCCGGACGGGAGTGGCGACCATGGCGGTGAACGGCAGGCACTCCAACACCCGCCGGGTGGCGTCCGGCATCAGTTCGAGCGGCACCAACTGCCCGGAGCAGAAGGCGACGACGGTGCCCTTGAGGTAGCGCACCCCCCAGGTGCTGGTGGTGACGAAGCCGACGAGGCCGACCAGCAGGTTGAGCAGGATGCCGAGCGTGGTGGCCAGCAGGGCGGCGGGCACGAACCAGGCGAGGCCGGCGAGCCCGGGCGCGGCGAGCGTGAAGGCGCCAGCCGCGCAGACCAGCAGCGGGGCGACGACGAGCAGCAGCCGGACGGCGAGATAGGGCAGGGCGACGGCGGCGTGGGTGCCGAGGAAGCCGATCGGCCGGAGCATGCCGGTGATGTGGTCGCCGCGGTAGATGTCGCCGGCGAGGGTGTCGTCGACCCGGTTGGAGAGCAGCACCGCGAGCAGGTTGCCGGCGAGCAGGTAGGTCGTCATGGTGGAGACGTCGTAGTCGGCGATCTCCCGCTGGTTCGCGTACACGGCCTGCCAGACGGCGAGTTGGATGACCAGCGAGAACGCGGTGGTGAGGGCGGTGAGCAGCAGCGCGCCCCGGTAGGTGAGGGCCGTCCGCCAGCCGGCGCCGAGCAGCGCGCCGTAGCCCCTGGCCAGGACCCTCATCGGCCGCCCCTGGCCGGTTGGGGGGCGACGTAGAGGGCGCGCAGCACCTCGCCGAGGGTCGGCTCGGGGGCGACCAGGTCGGTGACCGCGACCAGCCCGGTGACGGCGGCCAACACCCGCTGCGGGGTGACCAGTTCGGGCGGGCCCTGGACGGTGACGCGGCGCCGCCCGGCCGGGGTGACGGTGACCGGGTCGCCGAGCTCCAGCCTGATGTGGTGGGCGAACGCCGCGGGGTCGACGTCTCCCGCGTACTCCAGGCGCACGGTGCGGGTGGGTGCCCGGCGCAGCAGCTCGTGCAGGTATCCGGTGTGGACGACCCGGCCGGCGTCCACCACCACGACGCGTTCGCAGATGGCGCTGATGTCGGCGACGTCGTGGCTGGTGAGCAGCACGGTGGTGCCGCGCTCCCTGGCGACCCGGTTGACCAGCTCGTGCACGGCGTCCTTGAGCAGCAGGTCGAGGCCGATGGTGGGCTCGTCGAGCAGCAGCACCCGGGGGGCGTGGAAGAGCGCGGCGGCGATCTCGGCCCGCATGCGCTGGCCGAGGCTGAGGGTGCGGACCGGGCGGTCGGCGATCTCGCCGAGGTCGAGCAGTTCGTCGAAGAGCAGCCGGTTGGCCTCGGCGAGCGCCGGCGGCAGGTCGTGCAGCCGGGCCAGGATCCGGAACGACTCGGTGACCGGCAGGTCCCACCACAGCTGGGTGCGGTGGCCGAAGACCACGCCGATGGCGCGGGCGTGGGCGTTGCGGTCGGCGCGCGGCTCGCGGCCGTCGACCCGGCAGTGCCCGGAGCCCGGGGTGAGCACGCCGGCGAGGATCTTGATGGTGGTGGACTTGCCGGCGCCGTTGACGCCGAGGTACGCGGTGCGTTCGCCGGCCGGCACGGTGAAGCTGACCCCGTCGAGCGCGCGGACCTCGGTGGTCTCGGCGGAGAACAGGCCGCGGACGGCGCCCCACAGTCCGGGGCGGGTGTCGGCGCGCATCCGGAACACCTTGGTCAGCTCGTGTGCCTCGATCACCCCCCGATCACCCCTTGGTCGACGGCGCGGTCGACGGCGCGGTCGACGGCTGGGTCGATGGCCGGGTCGATGGCTCTGTCCATGCGTCTGTTCATGCCCTTCCCTGGTGTACGTCGTCGATGGCCCGCCCCAACCGGCGTATGGCGTCGGCGAGTTCGTCGGGTTCGAGGACGAAGGGGGGCGCGATGCGCAGGGTCTGGCCGCCGGGCATCACCCGGACTCCGAGGTCGAGCGCGCGCCGGAACACGCGGTCGGCGGCGGCCGGATCGGGGGCCTTCGTGGCCCGGTCGGCGACGAGTTCGACGCCCCACAGCAGCCCGAGGCCGCGGACCTCGCCGACGGCCGGGTGCTCGGCCAACTCCCCGAGCGCGTCGGCCAGGACGGCGGCGAGGTCGCGGACCCGGGCGAGCAGGTCGTCGCGGTGCAGCACGGTGAGGGTGCTCGCGGCGGCGGCCAGGCCGACCGGGTGGCCGCCGAAGGTGCTGCCGTGGCCGCCGGCGGCCTGCCAGGTCCGCTCGTCCAGCACCTCGGGGGTGCCGGCGAGCACCGCGACCGGATGGCCCGAGCCGATGCCCTTGGCGAGGGTGACCAGGTCGGGGGTGAGGCCGTACCGCTGGGCGGCCAGGAACTCGCCGGTGCGGCCGCCGCCGGTCAGCACCTCGTCGGCGATCAGCAGCACGCCGTGCTCGGCGCAGGCCCGCCCGACGATCTCCCAGTAGCCGGGCGGCGGCACGATCACCCCGGCGGCCCCCTGCACGGGCTCGGCGAGCAGCGCGGCGACGTCGGGGCGGGCCACGGCCTGCCGGACGGTGAGGCGCGCGCAGAGCAGGTCGCAGGACGGGTAGGTGGCGTCGAAGGGGCAGCGGTAGCAGTAGGCCGGGTAGCCGAGCAGCGAGGGGGCCGGCGGCTCGGTGCCGACGTCCCACTGCACGAGGGCCCGGACGCCGCGGGTCTTGCCGTGGAAGCCGCGGCGCAGCGCGGCGATCCGGGTGCGGCCGGGCTCCGCCGCGGCGTGGGCGGCGCGCAGCGCGGCCTCGACGACCTCGGCTCCGGTGGTGAAGAACCCGAGGGAGCCGAGGTGGGCGGGCAGCAGCCGCGCCAACGCCCGGGCGGCGTCGAGCCGCACGGGCGTCGGGTTGTCGTGCACGTTCACCAGCCGGGCGGCCTGTTCGGTGACGGCGCGCACCACGGCGGGGTGGCCGTGCCCGAGCGACTGCGTCATGGTCCCGGCGGCGAGGTCCACGTAGGCGCGCCCGTCCACGTCGACGAGGGTGGCGCCCCGCCCGTACGCGAACACCCGGCGGCCGAGGGCGGTCTCCTGACTCGCGGCGGCCGGCAGGAACGCCGCCTCGGCGGCCAGGTGGGCCTCGCCGACGTCGAGTCGGGCGGGGGGCGGCGTGGGCTCGTCGCCCGGGGCCGGTG
>NZ_SMKI01000545.1 GCF_004348415.1 Streptomyces hainanensis | reverse complement strand
GGGCGGCGAGCGGGTCGTAGGTGGCGCGGGCCTCGGCGGCGTCGACCGGCTCGGTGCCGAGGAGCCGGTGGGCCCGGCCGAGGGTGGCGCCGACCAGCGCGAGGTCGTGCCGGTCGGCGGGGTCGGGGGTGCGGCCCTCGACCCAGCGCAGCAGGGCGAGGTGGTGGCCCGCGACCGCGACGGTCGGGGCGCCGGCCGCCGTGGGGACGGCGGCGCCGGACGGCAGGCCGGCGTGTTCCGTCCGGGCGGCGAGGCGCAACCCGTGGTGGAACCGGTCGTCTGACGGGTCGTGCGGCACGGCCTTGGCGACCCGGCGGTCGGCGCCGTGCCGCACCTGCCAGGTGGCGGAGTTCATGCCGCCCGGCAGGGGCGTGACCTCGGGGTCCGACAGGTGCCAGTGGGTGGCGAGGGCCGCGGTGACGGCGGCCGCGTCGAGTGGGGTCGGCATGGCGGGGAGGCGCTCCGGGCTCGGGAGTCGTACGGACCACGGTGGCGGCGCGGCGGGGCCGCGCCGTCGGGGAGTCACCTCACGGCCCGGAGCGTACCCGGGAGGACGCCGTCGCCGCCACGGGTTCGGGGGGCTCAGAGGGCCTGGACGAAGGCGCGGGCGTTCGCGGTGACGGTGCGCCAGTCGGCGGCGGCGACGGCGGCCGGTGGGACGACGTCGGAGCCGGCGCAGACGGCCAGCGCGCCGGCGGACAGGAAGGACGCGGCGTTGCCGGCGTTGACGCCGCCCGAGGCCACCAGGGGGGTGCCGGGGAAGGGGCCGGCGAGGTCCCTGAGGTGGCGGGCGCCGAAGGTGTGGGCGGGGAAGATCTTCACGGCGGCGGCGCCGAGGTCGAGGGCGTGGCCGACCTCGGTCGGGGTGAGGGCGCCCATCACGACCGGCACGCCGGAGGCGGCGGCGGCCTCGGCGACGGCGGGGCGGCAGCCGGGGGTGACCAGGTAGCGGGCGCCGGCTTCGATGGCGCGCTCGGCCTGTTCGGCGGTCAGCACCGTGCCGGCGCCGACGACGGCGTCGCCGGCCTCGGCGACCGCGCGCCGCAGGTGTCCGGCGAGTCCCGGCGTGGTGTAGGTGAACTCGATCCAGCGGATGCCGCCGGCGAGCAGCGCGGCGGCGAGCGCGGCGGCGTCCGGGATCTCGGGGGCGCGGACGACGGCGATGACGCGGTCGGCGGCGAGGGGGGCGAGCGCGCCGGGCGGCTCGGTGGTCGTCATGGCCGGGTGCTCCAGGTGGCGGGGTCGAGGGCGAGCAGGCGGTCGAGTTCGGTCCGTGGCGGCAGGGTGGGGACGTCGGCCGCGGTGCGCAGGGCGGCCGCGGCGGCCAGGTGGCCGAGCCGCAGCCTGGCGGTGGGGTCGCGGCCTTCGAGGAGCGCGGCCAGGTAGCCGGCGGCGAACGCGTCGCCGGCGCCGACGGGTTCGACGACGTCGACGCGGCGGGCCGGGACGAAGGTGGCCACGTCGTCCGCGAAGGAGGTGGCACCGTGTTCGGCGTCCTTGACGACGATGAGCGGGGCGGGCGCCAGCAGTCGGCGGATCTCGTCGGCGGTGGCGGTGCCCCAGAGGGCCTCGGCCTCGTCCCGGCCCACGAAGACCACGTCGGCGGCCCTCGCCAGGGTGAGCAGCGCGGACGCCGCCGGCTCGGGGCGGCCTCGCCAGAGCGCCGGCCGGTGGTTGACGTCGAAGGAGACGACGGGCCCGCCGATGGTACGGCGGGCCACCAGCGTGGTCGCGAGCCGGGCGCAGCCGTCGGAGAGCGCGGCGGTGACGCCGGTGACGTGCAGCGCCCTGGCGCCGCGCAGCGCGGGGAGTTCGGCGGACTCCGGGCCCATCGCGGCGGCGGCCGAGCCGGCGCGGTGGTAGTGGGCGCGGGTCCCCTCGGGGCCCGGGTCCTTGAGGTAGAGACCGGTGGGGCGGTCGGGGTCGGTGGTGACGCCGTCGACGTCGACGCCGCGGGCGCGGAGTTCGGCGAGGATCCGCCGGCCGAGCGGGTCGTCGCCGACCCGCCCGACCCAGGCGGCGCGGTGGCCGAGGCCGACGAGGCCGCAGGCCACGTTGGACTCGGCGCCGCCGACGGCCAGCGCCAGGGCCCCGGCCTCGGCCAGCCGACGGCCGTCGGAGGGGGCGAGCACCGCCATGGTCTCGCCGACGCAGACGACGTCGGGAGGGCCGTCGGTCATCGGGATCCCCCCGGGCCGAGGCGCAGCAGCACCTTGCCGCCGGCCGCGTGATCCGGGTCGGCGGCGACGGCCAGGGCGCGCGCGGCGTCCTCGATGGCGAACCGGTGGGTGATGACCGGGGAGACGTCGAGCCCGTCCCGCATGGCGCGCAGCGCGTCGTCGATCTCGTCGACGAAGCGGTACGAGCCGATCCAGGTGATCTCCCTGGTGACCAGGGAGCCGAGGGTGGCCGGCGCCGGGGTGCCCGGCAGGTTGCCGACCTGGACGAGGGTGCCGCCGCGTGCGGTGGCGAGCAGGACCGCGCCGAGGGCGCCGGGCGCGCCGGACGCCTCGAAGACGGTCTCGACGTCGTCGGGGAGCGGTTCGCCGCGGGACAGGTCGCGCGTCTCGTCGGCGCCCATGGCGCGGGCGACGGCGAGTTGGGGGGCGGCGAGGTCGGCGGCGATGATCGTGCCGGCGCCCAGGTGGCGGGCGGCGGCGACGACCAGCGAGCCGATCGGACCCGCGCCGTTGACGAGGACGGTCCGACCGCGCAGCGCCCCGGCGCGGCGCACGGCGTGCAGGGCGACGGCCAACGGCTCGGCGAGCGCGCCGTGTTCGGTGGTGACGCCGTCCGGCAGCGGCCGGATCTGGTGGGCGCGGACCACCCGGTACTCGCTGAACCCGCCGTCGGTGTGCGGGTCGAAGGCGGCCGAGCCGAAGTACCGCACCCGGGCGTGCAGGTTGGTGCGCCCGGCGATCCGCTCGGGCAGCGGCTCGTCGCCGACCGGCTCGGCCGGGTGGACGGTGACCGGCTGCCCCTCGGCGGGCCCGGTGACGCCGGGGCCGAGGGCGGCGATGCGGCCGGCGACCTCGTGGCCGAGCACCAGCGGGTGGACGAGCCGGGCGGTGCCGGACGCGCCGTGTCGGAAGTACGACACGTCGGAGCCGCAGACGCCGCCCCACTCCATGGCCATCAGGACCTCGCCGGGCCCGGGCACCGGGTCGGGACGTTCGTCGATCCGCACGTCGCCGGGGCCGTGTACGACGACCGCTCTCACAGGGCGTCCTCCAGTCGGACCAGGTCGCGCCCCCGGGTCTCGGGAGCGAGCACGGCGGAGACCAGGGTGATCAGCGAGTAGACGACGAGCATCCCGGCGATGGGCCACCAGCTGTCGGTGACGGCGGTCAGGGTGGCCGCGAGGACCGGGCCGATGGCGGTGGCGAGCACGCCGCCGATCTCCTTGGCGACGGCGAGCTGGGTGAAGCGGGTGCGGGAGCCGAAGAGTTCGGCCATGGTGACGCTCTCCAGGGAGAACAGGCCGAGCACGCCGACGTTGAGCGCGACGATCATGCCGAGCATCACCGCGGCCGCGCCTCCGTGGGCGATGAGCAGCATGGCGGGGAAGGCCGTGACGATGGTGAGCAGGGTGAGCGCGATGTACATCGGGCGGCGGCCGAAGCGGTCGCCGAGTATGCCGACCACGGGCACGGTGAGGAAGCCGAGCAGCGAGCCGTAGAGGATGGCGTCGGTGGGCACGGAGCGTTCGAAGTCCAGGTTGGTGGCGATGTAGCCGACCAGGAAGGTCTGCACCAGGCCGGAGTTGCCGGCCTGGCCGAAGCGCAGGCCGAGGGCGACGAAGAACGCCTTGCCCTTGCGCTGCTTGAGGCCGACCTCCAGGCCGCCGGCGGGCTCCTGCTTCGCGGTGTCCTCGAGTTCGCCGCGGGTCATGGCCACGCCGTCCACGACGTCGGGCCGCTCCTCGAAGACCGGGCTCTCCTTGAGGCTGCGGCGCAGCCACACGGCGAAGATCAGCAGCAGGAAGCTGAGCAGGAAGGGGAGTCGCCAGCCCCAGGAGAGGAGTTGGTCCTCGCTGAGGACGGCGAGCAGGATGGCCCAGAGTCCGGAGGCGGCGAGCGTGCCGGAGTTGGTGCCGAGGGAGACGAGCGAGGCGACCAGTCCGCGGCGGGGCGCGGGGGCGTACTCGGCGAGCATCACGGTGGCGCCCGCGATCTCGGCGCCGGCGCCGAAGCCCTGGACGAGGCGCAGCGCGACCAGCAGGATCGGGGCGAGGATGCCGATGGAGGCGTAGGTGGGCAGGGCGCCGATGAGCGTGGTGGAGACGCCCATCATGACGATGGTGATGACCAGGACCTTCTTGCGGCCGAGCCGGTCGCCCATCCGGCCGAAGTAGACGGCGCCGGCGAGGCGGGCCACGTAGCCGACGCCGTAGGTGGCCATGGCGGCGATGAGGCCGATGGCGGGGCTGACGTCGGGGAAGAAGATCTTGTTGAAGACGATCGCCGCGGCCAGCGAGTAGAGCTGGAAGTCCATGAACTCCATGGCGGTGCCGAGCCAGCCGGAGACGGCGGCTCTGGTGAGGTCTCTGGTGGTCCGTTGCACGGGGCCCGAGGGCGTGAGCGCCGTACTCGACCTGGTTCTCGTCGGAGGTGCGGCGCACCGTGAGGTAGCCGAAGTCGGGCCCGTCGACGGCGGCCAGGGAGAACCACTTGTTGCTCGGCGCCACGAGGCCGG
>NZ_SMKI01000544.1 GCF_004348415.1 Streptomyces hainanensis | reverse complement strand
AGAGCAGGAACGACGCGACGCCTTCCCCGACTGGCTCCACACCTACAATCACCACCGCGGACACACCGCACTCGCAGGCAAACCACCCACCAGCCGCGTCCCCAACCTCACAGGGCAATACACCTAGCGCGCCTCGGAACACCCCGGAGCCGCCCGGGCGAGATTCATTCGTACGAGCGAGTTCCGTCAGTTCTCCCTGCGGTGAAACGGTGCGGCTCGGATCATGAAGGCGCTGAACGAGTCACGCGTTCGCATCCGGGTCGGAGGAGGCGCGGTGGTCGGCACCGCGAACTCTCCGCTCATGGCCGCCACTCGCGCCGATGGAGGACACACACCACCATGCTTGACGCATCCCCTCGCAACACCGGCACGGACGGTGTGGACGGCGGTGTCGGCCTGACCGCCCTCCTGGTCGCCGCCGCACGGGCGATCGAAACCCACCGCGGCGACAGCCTCGCACGGGACCCCTACGCGGAGCACTTCGTGCGTTCCGCACCGGCGTGCGCGGGCTGGCCGGTCCACCCCGGAGAGGTCCCGGACGGGGACGCGAACCCGTTGTGGGGGCGGTTCGCCCGCTACTTCGGCCTGCGCACGAGGGTCCTGGACGACTTCCTCGTCCGGTCGGTGGCAGGCGGCGCCCGCCAGGTGGTCCTGCTCGGCGCGGGGCTGGACACCCGGGCCTTCCGGCTCGACTGGCCGGCCGGCTGCGTGATCTTCGAGATCGACAGGGACTCCGTGCTGGCCTTCAAGCACCGCGTGCTCGGCGACGTGTCCGCCACGCCGCGGGCAACCCGGGTGCCGATCCCGGTCGATCTCCGCGCCGACTGGGTCGCAGCCCTGACCGGTGCCGGCTTCGATCCCGCCGAGCCGAGCGTCTGGCTTGCCGAGGGCCTGTTGTTCTACCTCCCCCACGACGCCGAGACCTATCTCGTCGACACGGTCGACCGGTTGAGCGCCGGCGGCAGCGCCCTGGCGTACGAGGTCAAGGTGGAGAAGGACCTGATGGCTTACCGCGACAGCCCGTTGTACACCTCGACCAACCAGCAGATCGGCATCGACCTGCTCAGCCTGTTCAGCGGGGAACCCCGGCCCGACTCCGCGGCCGCGCTGGCGGACAAGGGCTGGAGCACGTCGGTCGAACTGCCCTACGACTTCACCCGCCGGCACGGGCGCGGCCCGCTGCCCGAGCCGAACGACGCGCTGGAGGGCAATCGGTGGGTGTTCGCGAACAAGGCCCTGACCTGACACCGTCGTGAGCGGTTCCGGTGCGTCGTCTGCCGGGCCGTCACCCCTCCGGCACCAGGACGGGCTTGACCACGCGGCCCGCGTCGAAGTCGCGTTCCGCCTGGTCGATGTCGGCGAGCGGGTAGGTGCGGATCAGCTCGTCGAAGGGGAACCGCCCGGCCCGCCACAGCCCGATCAGGCGCGGAACCAGCAGTCCCGGCACCGCGTCCCCCTCGCAGACGTGGGAGATGCTCCGCCCCTGGTCCAGCGCGCCCGGTTCGATCGGCAGCGGCGTGTGGAGCCGCGCGACCAGACCGAGGCGGCCGGTCGGGCGCAGGGCCCGGAGCGCGTCGTTGATCAGCGGGGCGGAGGCCGTGCTGTCGAGGGCGTACTGCGCGCCGCCGTCGGTCAGCCGCCGAACGCGGCCTGGCAGGTCGGCCGACGTGGCGTGCACCGGGATCGCGCCGAACCGCTCGGCGAGGGCCAGCCGTTCGGGGTGCCGTTCGACGGCCACGACCGTCGCCCCGGCGGCGGTGGCCGCCATCACCGCGGCCAGGCCCACCGCTCCCGCCCCCAACACCACGACGGTGTCGCCCGGCCGGACCCCGAAGGAGTTCAGCACCGCTCCGGCGCCGGTGAGGAAGCCGCAGCCGAGCGGCCCCAACAGTGCCACGGGCAGCGCCGGATCCACCCGGACGGCGTTCCGGGCCGAGACCAGCGCGTACTCGGCGAACGAGGACTGCCCGAACCACCGGGGAGCCAGCGCGCCTCCCGCCGCGTCCGTTAACCGTGCCGGCTTCTCCTCGCGCCCCGCGAACAGGTTCAGCGCGGCGAAGGAGTCGCAGTAGGCGGGCGCCCCGGCGAGGCAACTCCGGCAGCCACCGCAGGAGTCGAAGCTCAGCACGACGTGATCACCGGTGGTCAGGCCGGTGCCGGGGCCGCCTGTCTCCACCACGACCCCGGCCCCCTCGTGGCCGAGCACCGCCGGCAGCGGCGAGCGCCCCGCCGAACGCCGGACCGCGAGATCCGTCCGGCACATCCCGCAGCCCGCGACCCTGACCAGGACCTCGCCGTCGACCGGCCCCCCGTTCAGGACCACCTCCTCGACCGCGAACCGGCCCTCGTACGAGCGCAGCACCGCCGCGTCGAACCTCGTCGTCACGGCTCCTCCGGGCGGTGCACGACGAACGGCCTGAGGTTTCCGTAGAGCCCCCACGGCCCGCCCGCGACGCCCACACCGCTCTCCTTGACGCCCGCGAAGGGCTGCGCGAGTGACAGTTCGCCATGGTGGTTGATCCACGCCGTCCCGCACTCCAACCGGTCGGCCACCGCCTCGGCCCGGTCCTGATCGGTTCCCCAGACCGAGCCGCCAAGACCGAAGCCGGTGTCGTTGGCCGCCGCGACGGCCTCGTCGAGGCGGGCGTACGGCAGCACCGGCAGCACCGGGCCGAACTGCTCCTCCGTCACCACCGGGCTGTCCGGCGGGACATCGGCCAGGATCGTCGGGGCGAAGAAGTAGCCCGGCCGGTCCATCCGCCGACCGCCGACCACCGCCCGGGCCCCGTCCGCCAGTGCCCGGGCCGTACAGCGTTCGACCCGGTCCAGTTGGGCGGCGTTGTTGACCGGCCCCAGTCGCGAACCCGGGTCGAGCCCGGGCCCGACGACCACCGTCTTCGCGCGCTGCGCGAGGGCCTCGACCACCTCCGCGTGGATCCGGGCCGGGGCGTAGACCCGCTTGACCGCCATGCAGACCTGCCCGCAGTTGCGGAACGCCGCCCAGAACAACCGGTCCGCGACACGCTCCACGTCCACGTCGTCGAGCAGGATGGCGGCGTCGTTGCCGCCCAGCTCGAGGGTGACCCTGGCGAGCGACGCCGCCGCGCCCGCCGCGACCGCCCGGCCGGTGGGAACGGATCCGGTGAACGTCACGTGGCGGATCCCCGGATGGGACGCCAGGCGGGAGCCGAGGGGCTCGCGGCCGGTGACGACCGTCAGCACGTCGTCGGGGAGGGCGGTGGCGACGACGGACGCGAGCAGCCGGGTGGCGAGGGGCGTGAACGGGGACGGCTTGAGCACCATCGTGTTGCCCGCCGCGAGTGCCGGCGCGAACTTCGCCGACGCCAGCTGGAGGGGAAAGTTCCACGGGACGATCGCGGCGACGGGCCCGAGAGAGCGCCAGCGGAGCTCGCTGCTCACCGGGCGACCGTCCGAGATCGGCTGGGGAGGGGCACCCAGGTCGGCGAAGTACCGCAGGCGGGCCGCCGTACGGGCCACCTCCGCCAACGACTCGGCCAGCGGCTTGCCCTGCTCACGGGTGAGGAGCGGCGCGAGGTCCTCGCCGGCCGCCTCCACACGGTCGGCCGCCGCGAGCAACGCGGTGGCGCGGGCGGCGGGATCCGCGCGCCAACCGGGCCAGGCCGCCCGGGCCCGGTCGACGATCCCGTCCAACTCCTCCGGCCGCTGGTCGGGAGCCTCGTCGAACGCCTCACCCGTCGCCGGGTCGACGACCGCGAAACGCCCGCCGGGGCTGCCCGACCCGCGACGGAACCGACTCGTCGGCATACCGGCGGTCAGCTCGCGGCGGTGACGGCGGCCGCCTGCTCGCCGGCGTGCCGGTCCATCTCCGCCCGGAAGGCGGCCACCAGTTGCGGCTGGATCCTCCCGCTGTTCCGGTCGCCCCGCTCACAGACCGCCCCGCGCACGCCCACGATGTCCGTGCCGATGCGGGTCAACGTGCCGAGGTCTCCCGCCGTGACGCTGCCGGCGAGCGCGGCCAGCAGACCCGCCTCGTGGGCCAGCCGCACGAACTCCGCGCAGCGATCCGGCGGAACGTGGTCGAACAACCGGCTCCCGTCCTTGATCGCGGTGTCCAACATGGCCGCGTCGCAACCGGCCCGTCGGGCGATGTCGGGCAGCGCGAGCGGATTGACGCAGCCGACCCGGTGCGCGTCGGCGTAGCCGGACGCGACGACCAGGGCGTCCGGCCGATGGTCCTTCACCGCCCGGACGACCCCGCGCATCACGTCGACGGCCTGCTCGGGCGTCGTGCACCCGTAGAGGCCCACCTTGATGTACGACGCCCCGGACACGACCGCCCCGAGCGCCGCCTGCGCCACCGTGCCGGGCTTGTACGGCACGTCTCCCACGGTGGCGGACACCGGCTTGTCCGCCGGGACCGCGTCACGGATCTCCCTGATGACCCACGGGAAGTTCGCACCGAGCGAGCCCTCGTCCGGCTTCTTGACGTCGACGATGTCGAGATACCGCGCCGCCTTCGCACAGACGAGGGCTTCCTCGACGCTGTCCGGAGAGATGAGAAGCAACAACACGGACCCTTTCGACGGCATGTCCACCCGGCCCGACGAGCCGGTGCGGGGAATCGCCCGGAGCGCGCGACCTGCTCATTCTCGATGTCGCCCAGAACCACCGGGAGAGCGCGCGAACACCGAACGAGTCACGCGGCGCACCCCCGGCGCGCCACC
>NZ_SMKI01000543.1 GCF_004348415.1 Streptomyces hainanensis | reverse complement strand
ACCCATCGGAGGCACCGTGACCAGGCCGTCGTCTGACCCGTCCCCCACCGGCCAGCCGGCCGGCGGGCTGACCGCCGCCGTCCCACCGCCCGGCTGTCCCGCCCACGACCCGGGTCCCGGCGGGGTCCACCGGCTGTACGGCCCCGTCGCCTCGGCCGACCCGTTCGGCCTCTACGAGCAGCTGCGCGCCGAGCACGGCTCGGTCGCCCCCGTGCTGCTGGAGGGAGACGTGCCGGCCTGGCTGGTGCTCGGCTACGCGGAGATCCTCGAAGTGACCCGCAACCCACGGCGGTTCAGCCGGGACGGCCGCAACTGGGGCGAGTACCGGGCCGGTCGGGTGAGCCCGGCCTCCGCCATCGCGCCGGTGCTGCTGTGGGGGCCGGACTGCACCCACCAGGACGGCGAGGTGCACCAGCGGCTGCGGTCCGCCCTCAACCAGAGCCTGGACCGCTTCGACCGGCGCGGGCTGCGCCGCCATGTGCAGCGCCACGCCCACCAGTTGATCGACCGGTTCACGGCGGACGCGCAGGCCGAGATCCTCGCGCAGTACGCCCAGCAGCTGCCGATGCTGGCCCTGACCACCGTGCTCGGCCTGCCGGAGGAGGAGGGGCCGCGGCTGGTGCGGGCCAGCCGCCAGCTGCTGATCGGCACCGAGAAGGCGGTCACCGCCGACCAGTACATCCAGCGCGCGCTGCGGGAGTTGGTGGCGCGCAAGAGCACGGACCCCGGCCACGACCTGGCGTCCTGGCTGCTCGCCCACCATGGCGACCTCTCCGACGAGGAGGTGGTGCACCATCTGCGTCTGGTGATGGTCGCCGGCAACGAGACCACCACCAACCTGATCGTCAACACCCTGCGGGTGGTGCTGACCCACCCCCGGTTCCGCGGCTCGCTGCACGGCGGCCGGATGACGCTGCCGGCGGCGGTGGAGCAGGTGCTGTGGGACGAGCCGCCGATCTCGGTGTGCCCCGGTGGCTTCGCCACCCAGGACGTGGAGTTGGGCGGCCAACACATCAGGGAGGGCGACGTGTTACTCCTGGGGCTGGCGGCGGCCAACGTCGACCCGGTGGTGCGGCCGGCGCCCGGCGCGCCGATGCACGGCAACCGCTCCCATCTGGCGTTCACCAGCGGGCCGCACGAGTGCCCGGGGCAGGACATCGGCCGGGCCATCACGGGCACGGCGATCGAGGTGCTGCTCGGCAGGCTGCCCGACCTGCGGCTGACGACCGAGCCAGACGACCTGAGCTGGTCCTCGTCGACCTGGTCCCGCCATCTCGACGCGTTGCCCGTGATGTTCTCGCCCCGCGCGCCGCGCCCGCCGTCCGGCCCGGCGGCCACCCCGACGACCGGCACGATCACCATGCCACCGCGGAAGGCGGCCTCCGACCCGGCCCCCGACGCCACCCGGCGCCCGCGGCGCGGCTGGCGCTCACTGCCCGGCCGGCTCGCCCGCCTGACCCGCCGCGGTCCCCTCGGCCGTCTCGGCCGTCTCGGCAGCCGGGGGCGCCGCCGGCGCCGGTGACCCCCGCGACCGCCGCGACACCCGCGGCGCCGGGCGCCGCCGACCGCCGGGTACCGACGGTTCAGCCACCGGCGGGCGCGGCCGCGACGCCCTCACCGGCGATGGTCGCCGCCACCGGGGGTGCCACCGGCGGCGCCGGCCTGGCATAGCGGGCGGTGACCACACCCCACCGCTGGTTCCCGACCATCCAGCCTCGCAGCCCGGTCAGATAGCGCTCCAGGTCGGCCCGCCCCCGGTCGTCGACGCCCCACCGCTCGCACAGCTCGGGCACCCGGGCGGACAGCGCGACGAAGAGCCGGGCCCGGCTGGCCACCAGCCGGGTGACCTGCCGCACCGCCTCCTCCCGCGAGGAGCCGCGGGTCCGCTCCCTGATCAGCACCAGGTTGTGCGGGTCGCCCTGCGCCTCCTCGCGCTCCACCGAGTGCACGTCGTTGCAGAGGAAGACGACGTCGCCCGCGCAGCGGGTGAGCAGCCGGACCTCGCGGCTCCAGTAGAGGCCGGGCGGCACCTCGAAGTGTCCGGCCCGCTCGATCAGGTCGAAGCACGGCGCGGTGCCGACGGCCTGGCGGCGCAGCCGCACATAGCCGGCCTCGTCCATCGGGGCACCCTGGGCGCGGTTCCGCGCCTCACGCACGTAGGCCCGGAAGAAACGGGCCAGGTTGGCGGCGGCCCTGGCCCGCCAGTCCTGGGACATGCCGACGACGCTGCGCCGCCAGACGTCGGTGTAGGCGCGGACCACCGGCGCGTCGAGCCGGGGCCGGGTGCCGGGGACGCGGTAGGGCACGGCGGCCAACTCGGTGACCAGCTGGGCGACCCGCTCCGGCTGCCGGCCGAACGGCCCGTCGAACAGGTCGTCGAGCGGGAAGCCGAGGCAGACGGCGTCGGTGACCAGGTCGAGGTCGCCGCCGCCCGCCTCCGGATAGGCGTAGGCGGCCAGGTCGGTCAACTGCCAGCCCTGGTAGCGGCGCACGGCCTCCTCGCCCGCGACCAGGCCGTGCCGCCGCACCCAGTCCAGATGGTGGGCGCGCGCCCGGCTGGCGCCCGGGTTGATGCTGCCTCGGAAGGGCAGGTAGAAGCTGATGTCCTGCGGCATGGCCGCGCCCCTTTCCTTCATGGCGTCGTCCCGTTGTCACGCGCAGGTCGGTTCAGCCCTGCCCCTCGACCTGTCCCCGTAACCGGCGGTCGCGGATCCTGGCCGGATCCCAGGGGGCTTCTCTCCCACCGCTCGGTTGCGATCGCCATCCCCCGCGACGATGACCTTTTCCACCAGGATTGCGTCATTCGCGGATCATTCCCTATCGCGCAGCCGGGCGCGGGACGCCACGACAGGCCACGGCCGAAAGCCGACGAAAGGACCGCACCCCCATCGCGTCAGTCGGACGATTACACTCGACCGCGTGCCTCAGCTACGTATCGCCCTCAACCAGATCGACTCCACCGTCGGCGATCTGCCCGGCAACGCCGACGCGGTGCTGCGCTGGACGCGGCACGGCGTCGACCACGGCGCGCACCTGGTCGCCTTCCCCGAGATGATGCTCACCGGCTATCCCGTCGAGGACCTGGCCCTGCGCCCGTCCTTCGTGACCGCCAGTCGGAGGGCGCTGCGCGACGTCGCGACCCGGCTGGCCGCCGAGGGCCTCGGCGAGGTGCCGGTGGTGCTCGGCTACCTGGACCGGGCCGAACACTCCCGGGCGAACACGGGCCAACCGGCCGGCGCCCCCCAGAACGCGGCGGCCGTGCTGCACCGCGGCGAGGTGGTGCTGACCTTCGCCAAGCACCACCTCCCCAACTACGGCGTCTTCGACGAGTTCCGCTACTTCGTGCCCGGCGAGACGCTGCCGGTGGTCCGGGTGCGCGGCGTGGACGTGGCCCTGGCCATCTGCGAGGACCTCTGGCAGGACGGCGGCCGCGTCCCGGCCTCCCGGGCGGCCGGCGCCGGGCTGCTGCTGGCGATCAACGCCTCCCCCTACGAGGTCGCCAAGGACGACACCCGGCTCGAACTGGTGCGCAAGCGGGCCCAGGAGGCGGGCTGCGCACTCGCCTACGTGGCGCTGACCGGCGGCCAGGACGAGCTGGTCTTCGACGGCGACTCGATCGTCGTCGACCGGGACGGCACGGTGCTGGCCCGCTCGTCGCAGTTCGCCGAGGAGTGCGTGCTGCTCGACCTCGAACTGCCGGCCGCATCCGACGAACCGCCGGTCGGGCTCGCGGACGACGGCCTGACGATCGACCACCACACGCTCTCCGCCGACCCGCTGCCGCCCTACGAGCCGGCCCACCGCGGCACCGTCGCGGACCGGCTCGACGATGCCGAGGAGATGTACGAGGCGCTGGTCACCGGCGTCCGCGCCTACGTCGGGAAGAACGGCTTCCGCACGGTGCTCATCGGCCTCTCCGGCGGCATCGACTCGGCGCTCTGCGCGGCCATCGCCTGCGACGCGTTGGGCCCCGACCGGGTCTTCGGGCTCTCCATGCCCTCCCGCTACTCCTCGGAACACTCCAAGGACGACGCCGTGGAGCTGGCCAGGCGCACCGGCCTCTCGCTCCGCACCGTGGCGATCGGCGGCATGTTCGACGCCTACCTGGACGCGGTGGAACTGACCGGCCTCGCCGAGGAGAACCTCCAGTCCCGGCTGCGCGGCACCCTGCTGATGGCCGTCTCCAACCAGGAGGGCCACATCGTCCTGGCCCCCGGCAACAAGAGCGAACTGGCCGTCGGCTACTCCACGCTCTACGGCGACTCGGTCGGCGCGTACGGGCCGATCAAGGACGTCTACAAGACGGTCGTCTACCGCCTGGCCCACTGGCGCAACGAAGCCGCGGCCCGGCGGGGCGAGACCCCGCCGATCCCGGAGAACTCCATCGCCAAGCCGCCGAGCGCGGAGCTGCGGCCCGGCCAGGTGGACACCGACTCGCTGCCGGACTACGACGTGCTGGACGGCGTCCTGGAGCTGTACGTCGACCGCGACCGCGGCGCGGACGAGATCGTCGCCGCCGGCTACGACCCGGAGCTGGTCTCCCGGGTGCTGCGGCTGGTCGACACCGCCGAGTACAAGCGGCGGCAGTACCCGCCGGGCACCAAGATCTCCCCCAAGGTCTTCGGCAAGGACCGCCGCCTGCCGCTCACGAATCGCTGGCGCGAGGGCCGGGGCCTGCCCGGCCGGGGCTGACCGCCCTCGCCCCCACC
>NZ_SMKI01000542.1 GCF_004348415.1 Streptomyces hainanensis | reverse complement strand
CCACCGGGCCCCGCCGCTCCCGCGGGGTCCGCGCCCAGCCCCCGCGCGCCACCGCCACCAGCCTCCCGAACCCCAGCGACACCACCCGTGGCGCCACCCGCAACCCGTTCACCACGGCCACTACAGCGTGATCCCGCCCAGCAGGTTCGCGACGCTGGTGCCGCCCGCCGCGATGCTGGGCGCCACCGACGTTCCCGACAGGTAGAAGCCGAACAGCGCGCACACCACCGCGTGCGACAGCTTCAGTCCGTCCTTCCGGGAGAAGAGGAAGACGACGACTCCCAACAGGACCACACCCGAGATGGACAGGATCATGAGCACTCCAGAGGCGATCGAGCGGCGTTCACGATAAGCACTCTAAGGATCACGAAGGGTGACCTTCGGTCGACAGGCGCATAAGGGTGAAAGTGTCGGATCCCCGCCCGCGCCCGCTCAACAGGCCACGCACAAGGGGCGATGCGGTTCGGGACCGCTCGCGGACCTCGGTAGGCTTACCCTCGGTCGAGGGCAAGAAGGAGCAGGACGATGGCAGAGAGTACGCAGCCGTTGTCGCCGCGGGCCAGGCTGGCCGTGACGGCGGGAAAGGCGGCGGCGGCGGTGTCGCGGGCCGCGGGTCGCGGCAGCGGGTCGGTGATCGGCGGCAAGGTCGCCCTCAGAGTGGATCCCGACCTGCTCGGCCGGCTCGCGGGCCACCTCGACGTGGTCCTGGTCTCGGCCACCAACGGCAAGACCACCACGACCCGACTGATCGCCGAGGCCCTGCGCGCCGCCGGCGAGGTCGTCTCGAACGCGTTGGGCGCCAACATGCCGGCCGGCATCACCTCGGCCCTGTCCGCCGGGGCCAACGCCAGGTTCGGCGTCATCGAGGTCGACGAGAAGTACCTCGCCGGCGTGGCCAGGGACGTCTCCCCGAAGGCCATCGCCCTGCTGAACCTCTCCCGGGACCAGCTGGACCGCGCCGCGGAGACCCGGATGCTCGCGGAGCGCTGGCGCGAGGGCCTGCAGGGCCTCAAGACCACCGTGATCGCCAACGCGGACGACCCCCTGGTGGTCTGGGCCGCCTCCTCGTCGGGACAGGTCGTCTGGGTCGCCGCCGGCCAGGAGTGGAAGGACGACGCCTGGTCCTGCCCGTCCTGCGGCGGCGTGCTCCAGCACCACGGCGACGACTGGCGCTGCGGCGCCTGCGGCTTCGGCCGCCCCACCCCGACGTGGGTGCTCTCCGGGGACCATGTGCTCGACCCGAACGGGTCCGCCTGGCCCATCCACCTCCAGCTGCCCGGTCGCGCCAACAAGGCCAACGCCACCAGTGCCGCCGCCGTCGCCGCCGCCTTCGGCGTCGCCCCCCAGGTCGCCCTGCAGCGCATGCAGTCGGTCGCGGCGGTCGCCGGTCGCTACGACGTCGTCTCCTACGAGGGCCGCGACATCCGGCTGCTCCTCGCGAAGAACCCGGCCGGCTGGCTGGAGACGTTCTCGCTGATCGACGGGCCCCCGGCGCCCGTGATCCTCTCGGTCAACGCCCGCGGCGCGGACGGCACGGACACCTCCTGGCTGTGGGACGTCGACTACACCAGGCTCGCCGGCCACCCCGTCGTCGTCATCGGCGACCGGCGCCTCGACCTCGCGGTCCGCCTCGAGGTGGCCGCCGTCGACTTCCGGGTCTGCGACACCTTCCAGGAGGCGCTCCAGCAACTCCCGCCCGGCCGGGTCGAGGCCATCGCCAACTACACGGCGTTCCAGGACCTGCGCCGTATCGTCGGCAACTGACCCACCCGACCGCACCCGAGAACAGGCAAAGGAACGGACGCATGAGCTCATCGACCCTGCGGGTGGTCTGGGTCTACCCCGACCTGCTGAGCACCTACGGCGACCAGGGCAACGTCCTGGTGGTCGAGCGCCGGGCCCGGCAGCGCGGACTCGCCGTGGAGCGCGTCGACGTGCGCTCCGACCAGCAGATCCCCACCTCCGGCGACATCTACCTCGTCGGCGGCGGCGAGGACCGCCCCCAGCGCCTCGCCGCCGAGCGGCTGCGCCGGGACGGCGGGCTGCACCGCGCCGCCGAGAACGGCGCGATCATCTTCGCCGTCTGCGCCGGCTACCAGATCCTCGGCCACGAGTTCGTCAACGACCTCGGTCAGCGCGAACCCGGCCTCGGCCTCCTCGACGTCGTCAGCACCCGCGGCGAGGGTGAGCGATGCGTCGGCGACGTGCTCGCCGACATCGACGAGGGCCTGGGCCTGCCCCAGCTCACCGGCTTCGAGAACCACCAGGGCATCACCCACCTCGGCCCCGGCGTCCGCCCCTTCGCGCGGGTCCGCGTCGGCAAGGGCAACGGCACGGGGGACGGCACCGAGGGCGCCTGGCGCGACACCGTGATCGGCACCTACATGCACGGCCCGGTCCTCGCCCGCAACCCGGCCGTCGCCGACCTGCTGCTGCGCCTCACGCTCGACGTCCGCGCGCTGCCCCCGGTCGACGACCGCTGGTACGAGGCGCTGCGGGCCGAGCGGATCGCCGCCGCGGTCCAGTCCGCCTGACCGACCGGGCCCCTGCACGGGGGCCCGGCACCTCCCCGCAAAGGCACCCTGGCCACCGGCGTGGCCAGGGCGTTTTCTATCGTTGCCGAGGCGGGGGTCGCTGCGAGCGGGAGTGCGTCGGAGATGGAGAACCACGATCACGGGTCGGGCATGGACCTGCCGCCGATCACGCTCTCGCGGGCGCTGGAGCTCGGCGGGGACCCGGTCTTCCTCTACGGCTGCCTGGCCGCCCTCGCGCTCTACGGCTGGGGCGTGTTCCGGCTGCGGCGCCGCGGTGACCGCTGGTCCCCGGGGCGCACCGTCTCCTTCGCCCTCGGCGTCGTCTCGATCGCGGCCGTCACCTGCACCGGGCTCAACGACTACGGGATGGTGCTGTTCAGCGCCCACATGCTGCAACACATGGTGATCAGCATGGTCTCGCCGATCCTGCTGCTGCTCGGCGCCCCCGTCACCCTGCTGCTGCGGGCGCTGCCCACCGCCGGCCGCGGCCGGCGCGGGCCCCGCGAGCTCCTGGCCCGGCTGCTGCACAGCCGCTACGTGCGGATCGTGACCAGCCCGCTGTTCACCATCACCCTGTTCGTCGCCAGCCTCTACGGCCTCTACTTCACGCCGCTGTTCGACTTCCTGATGGGCTCCCGCCTCGGCCACCTGGCGATGATGCTCCACTTCCTCGCCGTCGGCCTGGTGTTCTTCTGGCCCATCATGGGCGTCGACCCCGGCCCGCACCGGCCCAGCCACCTGATGCGGATGCTGGAGCTGTTCGCGACGATGCCGTTCCACGCGTTCTTCGGCATCGCGCTGATGATGGGCACCGAGCCCATGATCGACACCTTCGCCGACCCGCCGGCCTCGCTCGGCGTCGACCCGGTCGCCGACCAGTCCGGGGCCGGCGGCATGGCCTGGGCCTTCAGCGAGATCCCCACCGTGGTGGTGCTCGTCGCCCTGGTGATCCAGTGGTACGTCTCCGAGGAGCGCCGCGCCCGCCGCCAGGACCGCACCGCCGACCGCGACGGCGACCGCGAACTCGCGGCGTACAACGCCTACCTCGCCTCCCTGGGCTCCCGCACCCGCTGAACCCCCGCGACATGCCGACCCCCGTCCCGACGACCGTGTCGGCACCGGCCAGTAGGGTGGCGAGCCGACGGAAGGCGGTGAAGTGAGCACCCAGGACGAACTGTTCAGCGCGGTCGACGCCCTGCTCGAACAGGCCAGCCCGCTCCCGTCGCCCGACGAGCGCCGTCGCCTCCGGGCGGCCGCAGGGCTCGCCCAGGCCGACATCGCCAGGGCCCTCGGCGTGCGGGCCGGCACCGTCGCCGCCTGGGAGACCGGCCGCTCCGAGCCGACGCTCGACCGCCGCGCCGCCTACGCCCGGCTCCTCGGCGGCCTCGCCGACCGCTATCCGGCACCGGACACCACGACCGAGCCCGACCCCGAGGTCAGGGTCGAGCCCGAACCCGCCCCGGCGCCCTCGCTGTCGCCCGAGGACCGCGCCCCCGCGCCACGGACACCCGGGCCCGCCGGCGCCCGGGACTCCCGCTACCCGGCCGGCCCGCTGGCCGTCCTCGACGGCGCCGGCACCGCCCACCTCGCCGACGGCCGCGACCTGCCCTGCCCGGCCAGCACGCTGCCGCAGCTGGCCGACTGGGCGCTGACCGCCTCCCTCGGCCTGGAGCGGCTGCACCGCGCCGGCCGGGACGCCGACCCCCTCGTCGTCCTCACCGCCGCCGCGGCGACCCGCCTCGGCCTGCCGGCCGAGCTGGAGGACCGCCGCGGGCTCCGGCTCCCCGACGACCACCCCGTGGTGCGCGAAGTCACCGCCGAGGGCTGGCGGCTCACCCGCCGCGGCTTCGGCCCCTGGGCCCGGCTCTACCGCCCGGTCGACGCCGGCCGCCGGCAGTGCGTCCAACTGGCCGTGCTCCCGTGGGACGCGCTCGACGCCCGTGCCTGGCGCGACACCGGTAGCCTGCCGCCCGCCGAACTCGCCGGCATCCTCGGCACGTACGCCACCCGCGTCCTCACCCCCCGCGGCTCGACGGCCGTCTGCGGTCTCGAACTGATGACCGCACTACGCCCGCCCACCCGCGCCGTCTCCGACCAGGCCGGCGGCTGGACGTCGGGCCCGGTGCCCGGCTCGCTCACCCAGGCCGTCGACCCGGCCCCGCCCGAGGCACCCCCCGAGC
>NZ_SMKI01000541.1 GCF_004348415.1 Streptomyces hainanensis | reverse complement strand
CCCGCGATCTCCCCCTGGAGTTCGCGGGCTTCGCAGGTTCGTCAGCGGGCGGTGACCAGTTCGCGGGCGCGGCTCACGATCGGCCCGACGGACGTGTCGTAGTTGCTGAGCACGATCGCCACCCACTCCCGGTCCGGGAAGACGTCCAGCCGGGTCGCCGTGCCGGGAGCGCCACCGGAGTGGCCCCAGACGCGCTGGCCGTTCACCACGGCGTCGCGGTAGCCGTAGCCGTAGAACTCGACCTGCGAGCCGTCGGCCGGCGGCACCGGTGTCTTGCCGGCGGTGACCAGCGCGGTGAGCGCCGGGCCGAGCAGCCGGCCGGCGGTGAGCGCGCGGACGAAGGCCAGCAGGTCGGCCGCCGTGGTGTAGGCGCCGCCGGCCGGTCCGTAGCTGTAGGGGGCGAAGTCGGTGGAGAAGAGGTCGACCCGCTCGCCCGACGGCTGGGTCCAGTAGGGGCGGGCGACCGCGGCGTCGGCCCGCGCCTCGGGTCGACCGGGGAACCCGGTGCGACCCATCCGGGCCGGCTCGAACACCTGTTGCCTGACGTGGTCGACGAACGGGACGCCGGACGCCCGCGCCACGATGGCGCCGAGGACGACGTAACCGTCGTTGCTGTAGCCGAACCGGGTGCCGGGCGTGAACTGGAGCGGCGTGCGCCGGGCGATGTCCACCGTGCCCTCGATCACCTCCTCGTGGCTGCTCCAGGTCGGGAGTTCGCCGTTGCCGATCGCCGGCCGGCCGACGCCCGAGGTGTGGGTGAGCAGCTGGTGGATCGTCACGGTGTCCGCGACCTCGGCGGGGAATCCCTCCAGGTGGTGGCCCAGGGTGTCGGTGAAGCTCAGCGCGCCGCGCTCGGCGAGCTGGGCGACGGCGAGCGCCGTGAAGGTCTTGGTGATCGAGGCCAGGCAGAAGACCGTGTCCTCGGTGTTGGGCCGCGAGCTCGCCCGGTCGGCCATGCCGTGCGAGCGGACCAGCACCGGCCGCCCGCGGTGCGCGAGCAGCACGGTGCCGGAGAACCGGTCGGCGGCGGCCTCCGCCGCCACGAAGCGCGCGAACTCCTCGGTGACGCCGGAGGCCGCGCCGCCGCCCGGGCGTGTGGGGGCCGCGCCGGCGTCGCCGGCGGCGCCGGCCGTCAGGGAGGCGGCGCCGAACAGGCCGAGCAGTCCGCGCCTGGAGAGGGAACCGAACATCGTCAACGTCCTCCGAGGGTCTGGTGGATGGCGGTGGCGATCTCCGCCATCGCCTCCTGGGTACGGTCCGTCAGGTCGAGCACCGCGTCCCGGGTCGTCGGGCCCGCCATGAACTGGGCGAAGGTGACCCACCGGCCGTCGGGCAGGTGCACGTAGCCGGCCAGGGACTTGTTGGCCTCGGCCTCGCCCGAGGGCAGCAGGCGCACGGCGGTGCCGGTCTTGGCGAAGACGTGCCCGGCGGCCGGCGAGTCCGGCTGGTTGCCGGCGATGGTGCCGTCGCGGCCCATGATCGGCAGCGCCCGGTGGTACGCCGGGAAGTAGGGACGGTGCCTCAGCAGGGCGAGGAACCGCACGAAGGTGTCGGCCGTGAAGAGCCCCTCGGCCTGGTCCGCCCGGTCGGGGTGGACGCCGGCCTCGTGGAACAGCGCGTCCCGGTACCGCTCGTAGGTCGCCTCGGGCGTCACGGGGTCGTGGCCGGCGACCGCGCCGACCAGGCGGGGGAAGGTGACCGTGTGCACGTTGGAGCTGACCTTGAGCATCACCTTGCTGGACTCCGCCAGCGGCGGCGAGACGTGCTCCGCGAGCCGCCGCCCGTGTCGCCGGTAGCCCGACCCGGCGGCGCCACCCGGCGTGGCGGGGACACCGGCCGCGGTCAGCGCCTCGGCGAGCAGCGTGGCCGCGTAGCGCGCCGGCTCCCGCACGAAGTACGGCTGGTACCGCACCGGGCCGCCCACCGGGACCTCGCCGGTGACCGGAACCGTCACGGTGCCGTCCCCGCCTGTCGTGGCCTCGCAGAACCCCAGCCGCGCCACCGGGCCAGAGGCGGCCGCCGTCGTCACCCGGACGTCGAAACGGACGTGCCCGTTCTCCGGGAACGCCCGCACGACCGCCGGGGCGCCGACGACGCTCCCCGGGGTCACGACGGCGTGCACCACGTGTTCGTTGACCATGATCGGCGACACCGTGATCCGTTGGTCGTCGATCGCGGCGGACGCCTCGACCTCCCGGAAGAGCGAGACGTCCACCCGCACCCGTCCGTCCACCCGGCGCACTCCGGCGGCCGCCACCTGGGCGGCCAGGTCGCGGATCTCGCGCAACGGGTCGGACAGCGGCGCGCCACCGGGGTAGCTGGGGTCCCGCTCGGGCAGTTCGAGCGTGCCGTCGGGCCGCGTCCGGCCGGACAGCAGCAGGTCGCCGCCGGCCACCAGCACCAGGTCGCCGCGGAGCACGCCGCGCACCACCGGGCCCGTGCCGTACACCCGGGTGCGGAACCGGTGTTCGGCACCGAGCCTTTCGAACGCGGTGCCCGCGACGAAGACCTTGAAGGCCGAGCCGGCCGTGAACAGCTCGTCCGGGCGCAGCGCGTGGTGGAAGGCGCCGGTGTCCGGCGCGTAGCAGGCCATCCCCCACCGGGCGCCGGCGAACTCCGGCCGGCCGGTGATCCCGTCGATCCGGGCGGCCAACTCCCGCTCCGCGGCACCGGTTCGCCGTCCGGCGGGCCGGGCGCGCGCCGTCCCCGCGGCCGCCAGGACCCCGCTCGCCGCCAGCGGCACCCCGCCGAGCAGCCCCATCACGGCACGCCTGGACGGCCCTTCGCCGATGTCCATCGCCTCTCCCTCCATCTGGTCACAAGCGATCGGCGTCACTTGTAGCGAGGGCGGGCGACGGGCGACCGATGGCGCGGCCGTACGAGACCCATAGGCGGGCGGTGGGACGATGACGGCCGGCGGCCGGGCGGGGGTGCGGCGCCGGCCGCCGGATCAGGCCCGGGCGGTGTCGCTCACCCCCGTGGCGCCACGGGAGACGGCGGCCTGTCGCGGCGGTAGCGGTGGCCGCTGACCGCGGCCGCCGTGAGGGCCCCGGTGAGGGCGACGCCGAAGAGCCCCTGGGCGACATGCCAGCCCGTCGGATCGGGGGCCGTCTGGCTCGGGCCCACCCGCCCCTCGGGATCGGTCAGCACCCGGATCTCGTCACCGACCAGGAGCGACGTGCAGCCACCGAGCCTGCCGGGAAGCGGGTCACCGTCCGGCGTCTCGAGTCGGCAGCTGGTCGTGGTGCTGGATCTGACCGTGCTCGTCTCGGCGCTCACCACGACCGCCCGCGTCCACTCACCGCGCGCGTCCAGCACCCGGGCCTGCTCGTAGGGGAGGCCGACGGCGAGAAGCGCGACGGCCCCCAACATCCCGGGCAGGTAGAACCACCAGCGCAGGTCGTAGCAGAGGAGCGCGTGCAGCAGCAGCACGGCGAGGGGGATCGCGACGAGCAGGGCCGGCCGGCCGAGTTGGCCGCCCAACATCAGGGAGACGACCGCCGCCGGGACCGCGACCAGCGTCGCGAACACGCCGGTGGCCACCGACCGGTGCCACCGGTCGAACGGGCCGCCAGGGCGTACCCGGCGCAGCACGTCGGGGATCTCGAGCCGGGTGCCGGTCCGCCAGCCCTGACGCGGTGCGACCAGGCTGTCGGTCGGCCCGGGACCGAGCCAGCCGGAGCCGCGGGCCAGGAGCGTGGGTCGGATCGCCTTCCACCCACCGGCGACGCCGCCGCAGAGCAGCGGGACGGCCCCGGCCAGCGGCATGATCCAGTCCTCCATGGGATCCCCGGTCCCGGCGTCGTCACCCGAGCCGGTGGTGAGCGCCTGCCACGCGAAGGCGACGCCGAACAGCAGGGAGACCGCGGAGAGCGCCGCCCAGGGGAACCGGCGCTCCGTGAACGGCGAGGGCAGCACGGGCCGCCCGGCGAGCGGCCCGGCCGGGTGCGGCGCCGGCTCCGGCAGGTTCCGCAGGGCGGGATGCGTCGGCAGCCGGAACCACGCGAGCAGCAGTCGGTTCCGCGCCTGCTGGGCGATCGCGCCGCGCGCCAGGAGGAACAGCGCGATCGCCAGTGCCAGCGCCCCCAGGAACAGCATGGCCACGCCGACGGCCTCGTCGCCGTCCTCCGCGCCGGTCTCCGTCCAGCCGGCCGAGGCCATCATGGCGGCGACCGAGCAGGTCACCACCGCGAAGCCCTTCCAGGCCAGCTGCCCGGCGGAGAAGTCGGCCCGCAGGAGCGTGTTGATGGCCACGGCCCGGTCGGCCATGACCTCGGTGTGGTGCGCCGGGCCGAGGGCCGGCGGCACGACGGGAAACGGGGGCAGCGCGGGCGGCGTCATGGCCGCTCCCCTCGGCCCGAGCCGCTGCCCGCCGGATTTCGGACAGACGTCTGCCCCATGATCCACCCCCCCTTGTCGAACACCGCGGTGCGCGGTCCCTCACGATAGGCACAGGGTTCCGATCGATTCAAAGGGCGGCGATCACCGGCCGGCCGACCCGGTCTCCCGGCGCGGCGGATTCCGTCCGGCAGTCGGGTGCATTACGCCACTCAATGCCCGAAAGGGCGTCAATCGGCCGTAAGACTGCCCCCCATGAGTGAGCACAGCATGAGTGAGCAGAGTGCGAGCTACGACGTCGTCGTGTCGGTCCTGGTCGGGAAGTTCCAGTTCGTGGCGGACGAGCTGTCGCCCGAGATGTCGGTGGAGGAGGTGGGGCTCGACTCGCTGGGGC
>NZ_SMKI01000540.1 GCF_004348415.1 Streptomyces hainanensis | reverse complement strand
GTCCTCCTCGGCACGGACGGCCCCCGGGTCATCGACTTCGGCATCGCCCGAGCCGCCGACACCACCGCCCTGACCCGCACCGGCGTCACCGCCGGCACCCCCGCCTTCATGGCACCGGAACAAGCGATGGCCCAGCCGGTCACGCCGGCGGCCGACATCTTCGCCCTCGGCCTGATCGCCGTCTTCGTCACGGCCGGCTCCCCGCCCTTCGGAGACGGCTCCTCTCCCGCCGTGCTCTACCGCATCGTCCACGAGGAGCCCGACCTGTCCGGTGTGCCGGCGGAGTTGCGCGAGGTCGTGACGCGGTGCCTGGCGAAGAATCCGGCGGACCGGCCGTCCCCCGCGGAGGTGGTGCGGATGTGCCGGCCGTTGACGGACGGCGCCCCGCTGCCGGCCGAGGGCTGGCTGCCGCCGGCGGTGAGCGCCGAGATCGACCAGCACGCGCGGACGGTCACCTCGCTGGCCGCCCAACCGGCGGCGTCGTTCGGGCCGCCTCCGCGTCCGGCGGCGTTCCCCACGGCCGCGTCCGCCGCGCCGGCCCACACCCCGCCGGGTGGTCAGGGCCCACAGACACGTGGCCGAGGGCGGAACGTCCTGCTGGCGGCCGTTGCCGTCGTCGCGGTGCTGGCCGGCGTGGGCATCGGGGCCATGCTGATGAGCGGGGGCGGTGACGAGGGCCCCGGCACCGACGACTCGGCGGGTGACGGGACATCCCGGACGCCGACGGGCTCGGACCCCACCCCGGACGACGAGGAGACCGGGTCGAGCCCCCCGGAGACCCCGGCGGAGACCACGCCGGAAGCACCGGCCGAACCGGAGCCGGCCGTCTACGAAGACCTCTCCATCTCACACGGCTACATCATCTGGCTGTACGAGGACCCGCCGCGGCCGGTGGACTCGGAGATCGGCCCGGGCTACGAGGGGGACTTCGGATACCTCGGATCGGACCTCATCCTCGATCCCCACCTGCTGACCGACGACGACAACACCATGGCGCTGCTGCGACAGGACGAGACCGGCTCGCTCGACACCTGCCGCTCGGTGACGCGGTACACGGACCGGCTCTTCATCCAGGAGGAGGCACCTCCCGGTTCGGAGATCTGCCTGACCACCGCCACGGGGGACATCGGCCTGGTCACGGTGAAGGAGTTCACGCCCGAGTACGTGACCATCGACCTCACCGTCTGGCGCGGCGCGGCGCAGTAGCCGGGCCGGCTCAGGCCGGCTGTCGGCGGAAGGCCAGGGCGCCAGCGAACAGGCCGAGCCCGGCCAGGGCGACGGTGACGGCCACGCCGGCGGCGACGGTGCCGTTGGCGTAGTGGCCGAGGAACGCCTCGCGCACGGCGTCGACGGTGTAGCGGAGCGGCACCGCCCGGGAGGCGCCGTCCAGCCAGCCGGGCGCCAGGGTCATGGGCAGCAGCAGGCCGGAGAGCAGCATCAGCGGCATGGCGGCCGTGTTGGCGACGGCGGCGAACTCCGGAACGGTGCGGACGCGCATCGCGAGCCCGTGGGAGAGGGCGGACAGCGCCGCCGCGAGCAGGCCCACGAGGAGCAGGCCGAGCAGCACGCCGCCGAGCGGGGCCCGCAGGCCGAGGGCGAGCCCGAGCAGCACGAGGACGACGGACTGCGCGAGCAGTTGGACGACGTCGCGCAGGGTGCGTCCCAGCAGCGGGGCCAGCGGGCTCACGGGGGTGGCGCGAATCCGGTCGAGCACCCCCGTGTTGCGGTCCATCAGCAGGCCTATCCCCACGAACGAGCCGCCGAGCAGGGTGAGTTGGACGAGCACTCCGGGCACCAGCACCTGCCAGGACGAGCCGCCGGCGCCCAGGTCGAGTTCGGTGAGCAGCGGGCCGAAGAGGGCCAGGAAGAGCACGGGTTGGAGCATGGCGAAGGCCAGCTGGGTGCGGGAGCGGAGCGTGGCGCGCAGCGCGCGGCCGAAGATGACGCCGGTGTCGGTGAGCAGGTTCACGGTGGGTTCCTAGACGGCGAGGGGCGCCTCGGGCGCCCCACGGCCGGTGATGGCGAGGAAGGCGTCCTGGAGGCTGGCGGTCGGGTCGCCGGCGTGCCGGCGTTTGAGCTCGGTGGGGGTGCCCTCGGCGACGACGGTGCCGGCGTCGACCACGACGACGCGGTCGGCGAGGGCGTCGGCCTCGTCCAGGTAGTGGGTGGTGAGGAAGACGGTGGTGCCGTGCCGGTCGCGGACGTCCCCGACCAGCTGCCACAGTTCGGCGCGGCTGCCCGGGTCGAGTCCGGTGGTCGGCTCGTCGAGGAAGAGCACCTCGGGGTGGTTGACCAGGCCGAGGGCGATCTCCAGCCGGCGGCGTTGGCCGCCGGAGAGCGTGCCGGCCGGACGGTCGAGGAGGTCGGTGAGGCCGAGGTCGCCGGCGAGTTCCTCGGCCCGGTCGCGCGCGGTGGCCCGGTCGAGCCGGTGCAGCCGTCCCTGGGTGACCAGCTCCTCACGGCCCGTGCAGGTGAGGTCGAGGCCGCCGGACTGCGCCACGTAGCCGATGCGGCGGCGCACCCCCGCGGGGTCGCGCACCAGGTCGTGGCCGGCGATCTCGGCCTCGCCGCCGCTGGGCGGCAGCAGGGTGGTGAGCATGCGGAGGGTGGTGGTCTTGCCGGCGCCGTTGGGCCCGAGGAAGCCGAGGATCTCGCCGCGTCGGGCGGTCAGGTCGATGCCGCGCACGGCGTGCACGGGCCCGGTACTGAGCCGGAAGGTGCGGGTGAGCCCGCGGATCCGGATGACGGTGGTGGACATGGCGCCGATGGAAGCACAGCGCACTGCAAAAATGCAATCGACTTAAGTTTTGCAGCGCAATGCGGTTAGACTTGGCCTCATGAGCGAGGGCCTGCGGGAACGCAAGAAGCGACAGACACGCCAGCGCATCGGCGAGGCGGCCACGACGCTGTTTCTGGCGCGCGGGTTCGACAACGTGACGATCGCCGAGGTCGCCGAGGCCGCCGAGGTGTCGGTGAACACGCTGTACAACTACGTGGAGGCCAAGGAGGACCTGGTCCTGCCGCCCAGCGAGCTGTTCGCGCGGCGGCTCGCCGACTTCGTCCAGGAGCGCGCGGTGGGCGAGTCCGCCGCCGGTGCGATCCTGTCCCGGCTCAGGGACGAGGTGCACCGCAGGGACCGCAGGCTGGGCCTCACCGAGGGCTTCGCCCCCGTCTACCTGATGATGCGGGCCGCCCCCACCCTGACCGCCCGGCTCGAACTCCTCGGCCGGCAGATGACGGCCGAGCTGGCCACCGTGCTGGCCGAGGAGACGGGCACCACCCCCGACGACCCGCTTCCCCGCCTGGTGGCCCACCAGCTCGGCGCCCTGCATGCCCTGGTCTTCAGCGAGATCGGCCGGCTGATCTCCGCGGGCCAGGGCCCCGACGCGATCGCCGAGGCCGTGCTCGCGCTGCTCGCCGCGGCCGAGTCGACCCTCGGCGACCCTCTGCTCGGCTACGCCACCCGGGAGAACACCCCCGGCGAGAACACCACAGGAGAGGACTAACCGTGTTCCGCGTGACCATCCGCGGCAGGTTCGACGCCCTCGGCGACGCCGACCGCGCCCGCCTGACCGCCACCGACCTCTTCCAGGCCGCCTTCACCGAGGCGGGCACCTTCACCTACGACCCGTCCCTGACCGCCTTCACCTTCCGCGCCCAGGTTCCGGCGGCGCGGGAGACAGACGGCGAGCCCGAGGCGACGGCCCGCGCGGTCGCGGCCCTGGAGGCGCACGGGTTCCCGCACCGGATCCTGCGGGTCGCCGTCACCGACATGCGGACCATCAGGATCCGCCGCCGGGGCGGGCGGCGCTGACGGTCCCGACCGTCGCCGCACCAGCCCGCCGACCCGTTCGAAGGCGGCGCCGACCCGCCACGCGCTGCCGACCGCCGTGCCGGAGAGCCGGTCGGCCAGCGACCGCCGCGAACCCGTCAGCGCCAGCCAGGCGTTGAGGACGAAACACACCGCGGCGACGGTCCAGCACAGCAGCGACAGCGTGCCGGCGCCCCCGACCAACAGGCAGCAGGCCAGCGCGTACCAGCCGACGTCGACCACCGTCACCACGGCCGCGCGGACGGCCGACCGCCGCGGCCCCGGCCGCCCCTCGCCACCGCGCGGCCCGACCGACAGCGCCAGCAGCGCCTGCCCCGGGGTGCGGCCCGCCAGCGCGAGCGAGGCGAAGTGGTACAGGAAGGTGAGCGCGACCAGCACGGCGAACGCCTGCCAGACGGCGGCGACCGCCGACCACCACACCGACTCCCCGACGTCCCGGCCCGCACCCACCAGGTCACCGTCCGAGGTGACGACCTGCCAGGCGGTGGTCCCCGCCAGGCCGGTCGCGTCGGTGAGTTGGGCGCCGATCCGGTGGAAGGTGAACGCCGCGAGCTGCACCGCCACCAGCACGGCGACGGCGAAGTCCACCAGCCAGGCGCAGATCCTCCGCGTCCGAGCCGCACGTGGCACCATCGGCCCTCCCCCAGAACGTGCCCCACAGTGTAGGGCTCCGTAGCCGAACTGATTCATTACCCGTATCGGACGGTTTCCGGCCACGGCTAGGTTGAGCGCCGTGGCTGCCCCGTTGAACGCTGAAGACCCGACCCACATCGCCGGTTACCGGCTCACCCACCGCCTGGGCGAGGGCGGGATGGGCAAGGTGTACCTGTCGCACACGCCGGGTGGCCGGCCGATCGCCATCAAGGTGATCCGGCCGGAAGTCGCCGGCGACCCCGAGTTCCGACGAC
>NZ_SMKI01000053.1 GCF_004348415.1 Streptomyces hainanensis | reverse complement strand
GGGTCAGCCTGAGGCCCGCGGGGCGCGGGGGCCGGCGAGCAGGCCGGCGGCCACCAGGGCGGTCAGCAGCAGCCCGGTGACGAGCACCGGCGCGGGGGCGAGGGTGGTGGCGAGCACCAGCAGCGCCGTGCCGGGGAAGAGTGCGCTGTGCCCGGGGTTCACCTGGTGCGGCCTGACGTGCAGCAGCCAGAGCGTGAGGAGGAAGAGGGCCACCGGGAGGGTGACCGCGGCGGCGGCCGGCACCCGGTCGATGGCGGCGTGGTGCGTGACCTGGTCGACGTTGATCGCGAGGCCGGCGCCCACGGCGGCCGCCGAGCCGAAGATCAGGTAGTGGCCGTAGCCCCAGACGAAGGCGACGCGGAGGGAGACGAGCAGCGGTGCGGCGGGCCTGGCGAAGTAGAGCCACCACATGGCGAAGACCGTCAACAGCCCGCCGGCGGCCACCGCGTAGAGGTGCCAGGTGGCCTGGTTCGCGTCCACGGCCGAGCGCACGGCGGTGGTGGCGCCGAGCACCGACTCGCCGAGCACGATCAGGGTGAACAGGCCGTACCGCTCGGCGATGTGGTGCGGATGGAAGGGGGTGCGGCGGAGGTGCTCCGCCCATACCGGCACGGCCAGGTCGCACACGGCGAACGCGGCGAACAGCGGCAGTTGCAGGCCGGGCGGCACCAACAGCCAGCAGAGCCAGGCGGCTTGGACGACGACGAGTCCGAGCGCGTACCGGAGGGCGGTGGTCCGCCCCTCGGGGTGCGAGCGGGCGGCGCGCAGCCAGAGGCTGATCAGGGCGACACGCATCACCGTGTAGCCGAGGGTGATGATCAGGTAGTCGTGCTGCTCGAACGCCTTGGTGACGCCGGCGGCGAGGATCAGCGCGCCGGTGATCACCCCGAAGGTCGCGATCCGGTAGGGCACGTCGTCGGTGTCGTAGGCCGAGGCGAACCAGGTGAAGTTCATCCAGGCCCACCAGATCGCGAAGAACACGGCCAGATAGCCGGGGAGGGCGTGCGCGGCCAGGTCGTCGGCGACGTAGTGGTGCAGTTCGCCGGAGATCTGGGCCACGGCGGCCACGAAGCAGAGGTCGAAGAACAGCTCGAGAGGGGTGGCCGGCCGGTGCTCCTCCTCGGGATCGCGGGCGACCATGGGCCGGTGCAGGGGCGCGCTGCTCATGGGGACATACTGGGGCAATCCTCACCGTCATGGTGCGTGTCACGGATGGGGCGGCGCGCGCCGAAGGCCGTCGCCAACTCGTCGAGCAGGGCCGCGGCGGCCGGGTGCGGATTGCGGAGCGGGGTGACGGCGTAGATCCCACGGGTCGGGGGGTCCACCAGCGGCACGGTGGTGACGTCGGCCCGCAGCGCCCTCGTCAACACGCCCGGGATCAGCGCGATGGCGTGGCCGGTCGCGACCAGCGCCGTCTTCCCCGGCCGGCCGGCCCCGGATGAGGCGACCCGCTCCCGCCGCATCGACGCCGTCCACGTCCACGGCACCGTCGCCACCGCGACCATGACGCTCCGGTACGGCGCCGACACCTTCACCGACGTCTTCCTGCTGGTCGACGCGGGCGGGGCGGGCTGGCGGATCGCCAACAAGGCGTATCACCGGCACCGTTGACGCCGCGCAGCACGGCCGCGCCCGCCAGTTGGCAGGCGGCGACGGCGAGGAGCAGCGCGGCCGGGGAGGCGTCGGCTGCCAGGCCGGTGAGCAGGGTGCCGCAGGAGGCGGCCGTGATCTTGAGGCCGGCGGCCACGGTGAAGACCTGGGCACGGGCGGCCGGCGGCGCGTGGTCGGCGCGGATCCGCAGCGTGGCGGTGAGCAGCGGCCCGTCGCAGAGCCCGGCGAGCGCGAAGCAGGGCAGCGCCGTCGGGTAGGAGGGAGCAAGTGCGGCGCCGGCCAGCGCCAGGCCGAGGCCCAGCAGGGCGAGGAAGGCCAGGGCCGGCGGGTCCAGGCGCGGCGCGCGCCTGGCCAGCAGCAGCGAGCCGGCCAGGGCGCCGACGGCGAACGCCGTCATCAGCGCGCCGCCGCCCTCGGGGCGGCCGTGTTCGGCGGCCAGCAGCACGGCGGTCGTGGTCAAGCCGCCGATGCCGAGGAACGCGACGGTGGTCGCGCCGGTGATGGCGCGCAGCTCCGGCACCCGCCAGAGCGCGACGGCCCCGGCGGTCCAGGCGGTGGGCCCGGCGGCCTGGGGCGTGGGCTCGGCCCGGAGCGGCAGGACGGGCGCGAGGGCCGCCGCCAACGCGGCGGCGGCCACCAGCAGGCCGGCCGCCAGGCCGGGGGAGAGGGTCGTGGCGGCCAGCCCGACCGCGCCGGGGCCGGCCACCGAGGCGGCGTTGTAGCTGCCGGCGTCGAGCGCGTACGCCCGGTCCCGGGCGGCGCCGGCCGGGGCGAGGCCGGCGAGCAGGCTGGACATGCCGCCCGTCACGACCGGGCCGCAGCAGCCACCCGCCAGCGCGACGGCCAGGGTCACCGGCGCCGGCACCCGTCCGAGCGTGAGCGCGACCCCGGCGACGGCGGCGGCGAAGCAGCCGAGGGCGGCGGCGTACAGCGGACGCGGGTGGCGGGCGCGCGCCAGCAGCGTGCCGGTCACCGGGGCCGCGAGCACATGCGGGGCGAGCCACGCGGCCAGCGTGAACGCGCCGAGCGCCGGGCTTTCGGTACGGGCCTGGGCGAGCAGCAGCACCGCCAACGGCAGCCCCTCGTCGGCCAGCCGGGCGAGGAACGCGACGAGCAGACAGCGGCGCATACGGGCCCCCTCCCCGGTGTAACGTATTGGCGGCACAACACATTACAGGCGGGTCGGCGAGGGGTGCGATGGTCGAGAAGACGACAGGGAGCGGATTCCGGCCGGCCGCGCGGCTGATCGACGTGGTGAACGCGGTGCGCGCCGACCCCGGGATCTCCCGGGCCGCGCTCGCCGAACTGCTCGCCCGGCACGGCGAGGAGCCGGCCGACCTGACCGAGGCGGCGTTCTCACCGGACGACGCCGCCGGGCTGCGCGCCGCCGCCGAGCGGTTGGCCGCCGTCCTGACCGAGACCGACGCCGACCGCGCGGCACCCGCGCTGAACGCGCTCCTCGCCGAGTGCGGCGCCCGCCCCCGCCTCGTCCGCCACGACACAGGACCCTGGCACCTGCACGTCGACCGGGGCGACGACGCGAGCTGGGCCGACTGGTTCACGGCGTCGAGCGCACTGGCGCTGGCCCAGATCCTCACCGAGTACGGCCGCGTCCCCTGGGGCCAGTGCGCGGCGGCCGGCTGCGCCCGCCGCTACCTCGGCACCGGCCCGGGCGCCGCCCGCCGCTTCTGCTCCCCGGCCTGCGCCAACCGCACCCGCGTCGCCGAACACCGGCGCCGCCGGCGGCGGGAGTGACCGCCCGTCACCGTGCCGTCAGGCGACAGGGGAGAGTTGGCGATCGGGGACTGTGTGGAGCCGGTGCCGACCGGCGTAGAGGACCAGGGCGCAGAGGGCCGCGAGCGGAACGACGGGAAGCCAGGTCTGCGTCGTGGTGTCGCTGTCCTCCAGGACCGTGTCCACCAGCAGCATCAGGACCATGTTGTTTCCGGCGTGCGCCAGGCTCGCGGCCCAGATGGTGCCGGAGCGCAGATAGAGCAGGGCGAGCAGGATCTCCTGGAAGAGGAAGGAGCAGGTCCACACCAGCAGGCCGACGACCGGGTTGGCGAATTCGATGTAGCCGAGGAACGCCAGCGGGTAATGCCACACCGCCCATACGAGCCCGGTGGACACCACCGAACACGCCAGGCGTCCCGGGTACAGACGCGGGCGCAGGTAGCTGGTCCAGCCGAACTCCTCGCCCCAGTACAGCGGTGTGAGCAGCGGCACCACGGCCATGAGCGCCAGCACGCCGGCCCACCCGGGTAGCCCGGGCACAAGGTCGCCGAGTGCCGACAGGCGCACGGTCTCGCCCACGGCCGCGGCGACGCCGATCGCGGCGAAAGCCAGGAACAACGGGCTCAGCCAGGCGATCAGGTACCAGCGCCACCGCTCGCGCAGACGCCAGGCCAGTCCCGCGTCACCGAAACCCTCGCGGCCGATCCGGCGGGCGGCTACGGCGCCGACCGCGGGCAGGAAGGCGAACGTCAGCTGGACCAACGGGTTCACCAGCGACATGCCGGCCAGCCGCGCGCCGACCATGGCGACCCAGCTCCCGCCGAAGGCGATGGCGAAGAAGACCACCATGCCGCGGGTACGGGCAGACTTCACAACGTTCGCGGACACGTCGAGGCGCTCCTCGGTTGACGGGCAGCGGGGGCAGGTGGCAGGTGGCAGGTATCGGAAGAGACAGAAGGAACAGAAGAAACCGAAGGAACCGAAGAACAGGGCTCGCTGCTTCAACTGGCCGCGCTGCGGGCCGCGTTCGTGGCCAGCGCGGCGACCAGGAGCAGCGGTGCCGATGCGAGGAAGAGAAGGGGGCTCGGCCCGGCGAGCGCGCCGTCGATGCGGCACGCGCCCATGAAGTCGAGGAACGGCAGGCCGTTCGCCGTGACGTACCACAGGGGCAGGTAGATCGTCTGGAACAGCCGGTGGCTCCGGCTCAACGTGCCCAGCGCCAGGGCCAGCGCCGGGACGAACAGGGCGCCGCCGCACCAGGCGGCCACTCCGGGCCAGTCTCCCGCGACCAGCAGCCGGGCCAGCGGCGCCAGCCCGGCCAGCGCGGCCACGCACACGCCGGCCAGCCCTTCCGCGATCGTTCTGCGGTGTGGCGTGGGGTAGGCGTCCAGCAGGGTGGCGACGCCGTGTTCGTGGCGCTGGGAGCCAAGCCGGGACCACCGCAGTATCGGCCACAGCCAGGCCAGCGGAAGGACGAACCGGATGACGCCGGACAGCGGTGCCAGCGCGCCGGCGGCCGTGATGGCCGCGAGGCCCAGCCACCACCACCTGCCGCCGCGTAGCAGGATCCGAAGCTCGCCGGTCAGCAACCGCCCCCCGGCCCGGCCTGGGCGTACCGGTGTGCGTGGCCTGCCGGCGAACGCGGTGGCCATGACCGGCCGCGCGCCCTCGGCCGGTGCGGCCGGGGCAACGTGCCGCCCGGCCGGAGTACCGCTCCCGCCACCGCGGCGCCCGGGATCGAAGCGGGCGAACCACAGCGCCGGCAGCGGCACCAGCACCACCGCCACCAGTACCAGCGTCGCCCGGCCGAGCAGGTAGCCGGTGGTCGGTGTGAAGCCGTCCCAGTCGAAGACGCGCAGCGGCGTCTCCTCGTAGGTGAGGCCGAGGCTGAAGTCCCCTTCCGAGACCTGGCCTCCCTGGGCGAGCAGATCGTCCCGCATCGAGGCGACCGGTTGGTGTACGCCGAGGCCGCCCAGGGGGATGCCAGGGGCCATGCCGCCCAACACCGCCACCAGCCATGCGAAGAACCAGACGACGTTGCCGAGACCGCCGCGCAGAGCCGGCACCGTCTCACTCAACAGCGCCATAGCGGCCGTCAGCACCACCACCGGCAGGGTCACCAGGAGGAACGGCGCCACCAGGGCGACCGGGTCCACCGAGGACGACTCGTCCCTGACCACCTGCATCACCAAGGCCGTGCCGGCGAGTACGCCGACCATCGACGCGAGCACCAGGACGTTGCCGAGGAACTTCGCCGCCAGGTAGCCCGCCGTGTGGAGCGGGCTGGCAGCCAACAGTTCGCCGACTCCGGTGCGCTCGTCTCTGGCAAGCGCGTCACGTACCGCGTAGAAGCCGCCGAGCGACAGCCACAGTGCCGCACCGAGCGCGGTGACCATGCCGGTGTAGGCGCTGTCGTACCGGCCCCGGTAGTCGCCCACCCTCATGAGGACCCAGTGGGCGTCGGTGTCCGGCACGGCGAGGTAGCCGAGCCCCACGGCCGTGGCCAGGACAACCAGGTAGGCGGGGCGCCGTGCCCGGTCGAGGAAGTCACCGAACGCCAGCCTGCCCAGTCGGCCTGCCGCCGCTAGCATGCCGCGACCTGGTTGACGATGGCGAGGTAGGCGTCCTCCAGGCCGGGCCGTACGGCCTCGGCGTCGGGGACCGGCGGCCCCGAGGCCAACAGCCGCAGCCGTAGGCCGTCCCGGGTGCGGGTCGTCCTGGACACCAGGTGTCCGGCCTGAAGCGAGGCCGCGTGCTCGGCCGGCACCGTCACCTCCCAGACCCGGCCGGCCACGGTACGCAGCAGGTCCTCGGGCAGGCCCCGGGCCACCAGCCGTCCGCCGGCGAGCACGGCGATGTCCGAGGCCACCGACTCGACATCGGAGACGATGTGGGTGGACAGCAGAACGGCGCGGTCGGCCGCCAACTCGTTCAGCAGATTCCGGAATCGGACCCGCTCCTCGGGGTCGAGGCCCGCCGTGGGCTCGTCCACGATCAGGACCCGAGGGTCCGTCAACAGGCTCTGGGCGATGCCGACCCGGCGCAGCATGCCGCCCGAGTAGCCGCCCAGCGCGCGCCCGGCGACCTCCGTGAGGTTGACCAGGTGGAGCAGTTCGTCGATGCGGACCCTGGCGTCCCGGGCGCGGATGCCCTTGGCCGCGGCCAGGTAGGAGAGGAATTCCCGGGCGGTCAGCCGCGGGTAGACACCGAAGTCCTGCGGCAGGTAGCCGAGCGCGGCGCGCAGCGGCTCCGGCCGGGCGACCGCGTCGCTCCCTTCGAACATCACCCGTCCACTGCTCGGCCGGGTGACGGTAGCCGCGATCCGCATCAGGGACGACTTGCCCGCGCCGTTCGGCCCCAGCAGGCCGAGCAGGCCGGCCCTCACGTGCATGGTCACCCCGTCGAGCGACCGTTTGCCGCCCCGGTAGACCTTGCTGATATCGATCAGTTCCAGCATGGGACCACCGTCTCGGTCGGGCACCGGCCACCGAATCCCCGTCGTCAGCCATCTCGTTCCCACCCGCGGGGGAAACCGGATCTGGCTCGCACGAGGGAGGAGACCGCGGGTCGGAGCGGGGATACTGAGTGGCGTGTGGCCACTGATACGCCCGCTGATCAGGGCAGACACCTACCGGGCCGCCGGTTTCGCGTTGGTGGGCGCCGGCGTTGGATGCCTCCTGACGCCGGTGGCTCTGCCCGTGGCGGTGGTGACCCGCCTCTCTGAGGCGGGCTGGCGGTTCATCGTGTTCCTGCTGGCACTGGGCGTGTCCGTGGTGGCCTGCGGCCTGCTCGCTCCAACCCGCACGGCCAGCATCCGGCTCGCCAACCGCCTGCTCGGCACCGCCCTGCCCGCTCCCATGGCGGGTACGTCGCGCCCGGACCGTGCGACCCGTGCCCGCGCGGCCGCCTGGCTGCTGGTGCACGTGCTGGCGGGCTGGATCGTCACGGTGGTGGCGGGTCTGCTGGTACTGACCGCGTGCTTTCTGGTCGGAAGCTGGCTGCGCGGTGGCGACCGGATTCAGCTCTTCGGCCTGTCGGTGCCGGTGGCCGCCGGCGGGCCCGGCGCGTGGACGCTCTTCGCGGCCGCCGCCGCGCTGGTGCTGGCCGCCTGGTCCTGCGCCGGTTCGATCGCCGGCTTCCGGGCGCTGGCGCTCGCGCTGCTCGGCCCGGGCGCGGCGGACCGGTTCGCCGCCCTCGAGGCGCGGCTCCGCGGCCTGGAACAGCGCACCGAACTCGCGCGCGAACTGCACGACTCGATCGGGCACACCCTCACCGCCGCCACCATTCAGGCCGCGGTCGCCGCCGAGCTGCTCGGCACCGACCCCGCCGGCGCCAGGCGTGCGCTCAGCCACATCGAGGAGTCGTCCCGCAGCGCTCTCGACGACCTCGACCACGTCCTGGGCGTGCTCCGCACCGGTGCCGCGGCCACCTCGCCGCGACGCACCCTGGCCGACCTGCCGACGCTCCTGGACCGTGTCCGCAGCACCGGCACCGAGGTGCACGCCGACGTCCGGGGCGACGGGGCAGGCGTCCCGGCCACCGTGTCCCGGGAGGCGTACCGACTGGTGCAGGAGGGCCTGACGAACGTTCTACGGCACGCTCACCGGGCGCCCGTCACGCTGCGCGTCGTCATCGACGGTGACTGGCTCACCGTGGAGCTCGGCAACCCCGTCACCCGCACCCGCGGTATCGCGCGGCGGCGGTCGCGCCAGGGCCAGGGCGTGACGGGCATGGCGGAACGGGTCCGGCTTCTGCACGGGGAGTTCACCGCCGGGCCGACGCCTGGCGGACAGTGGCGGCTGACCGCCCGGATACCGCTGTGGGCCGCACCATGACCGGCAGCGGCGGTACGGCAGCCGGGCCCGGGAGGCTGGTGACCGTGCTGATCGCGGATGACGAGGAACTCACCAGAACCGGGCTGCGGGTCCTGCTGTCCGCCCAGCCCGACCTGTCGGTGGTAGGCGAAGCGGCCACCGGGGCCGAGGTGCTGCCGGCGGTGCGTCAGCTGCGACCGGACGTCGTCCTGATGGATGTGCGGATGCCGGAACTCGACGGCATCGAGGTCACCCGGCGGCTGCGGGCAAAACTCGACGTGCCGCCGAAGGTCCTGATCATCACGACGTTCGAGAGCGACGACCACGTCTACGAGGCGCTGCGGGCCGGTGCCGACGGCTTCGTGCTCAAACGCTCGCCGGCCCGGCAGCTGGCACACGCCGTCCGCTTGGTGGCCACCGGGGACTCGCTGCTGTTTCCCGACGCCGTGCGCAGGCTTCTGGGAAACCGACAGCAGCCGGACGCGGCGGCGCGCGATCGCCCTCGGCTCACCGGCCGGGAGACGGAGATCCTGCGGCTGATGGCCGCCGGCCTGTCGAACCCGCAGATCGCCGACCGGCTCACGGTCAGCCTGGAAACGGTCAAGACCCATGTCAGCAACATCCTGACCAAGCTCTCCGCGCAGAACCGCACCCAGGCGGTCATCCACGCCTACGAGACCCGCATCGTCGTCCCGGGAGCAGCGCCGCCCGCCTGACGCGCCGGGGCCCACCACTCGAAGTGGTGTGGTGATGCCGGAGCGTTACCCGCTTCCGTCGATGCCGCTACTTGTTCAGGTCCATGACCCGTGCGCCTGTGCCCTGGTAGGCGTCCGGGGCGATCGTGGCGACGATCGCACCCTCCGGGCGTTCGAAGGAGGGCGCGGCGACCTGGACCGCGTGGGCGATGCCCGGGGTGAGACCGGCGGCGCAGAGTTGGGAGACGGCCAGTATGTCGGAGAACGTCAGATCGACCGCGTTCAGCACTTCCAGCGCGCCGACGTGGGCCGCGACGCCGTGACGTTCGCGGTCCGCCTCCAACACGCAGAGCACGGGGACCCACAGCCTAGTGCTTGAGTCGAGGCCGGCGTGATGAATCAGGGTCGAGGCGTTGCGGTTGCCCGAGCCGAGTGCCAGCAGGGTCGGTTGATCGATGACCAGGTGCTGCTGGATCACGCGGCGGCCTCGGAGCGGCTGGCGAAAGCATCCTGAATCTTTCGCCGCATGCGTTCGCTGTCCTCGGTGGTGACGTGGACGCCGAAGTGCTCGGCGAGGTAGGCATGCGTCCTCTCGGCGCGGTCCTCGCGTTCCTTGGGGGTGAGCGTCGACTCGGCGAACTCCTGGACGAGCGAGCGGATCGACACGCCGCGGGCTTCGGCGAGTAGCGCCAGCCGGTCGCGGACATGGTCGGGGACGCGGATCATGACGTCAGACATGCGAGTCAGCATACGCCGCGTATGCGCGACTCACGGCAGGGTCAACACCCGTGGCCCGTCGTTCGTGATGGCCACCGTGTGCTCGAAGTGGGCCGCGCGGCTGCCGTCGTTGCTGCGGAGGGTCCAGCCGTCGGCGGCCGTGTGCCAGTCGTCCCGGCCTCCGGTGATCAGCATCGGTTCCAGGGCCAGCACCAGGCCGTGCCGCAGCTTGAAACCCCGGCCCGGGCGGCCCTCGTTGGGGACCGAGGGGTCCTCGTGCATCTGGCGGCCGATGCCGTGGCCGCCGTAGCCCTCCATGATCCCGTAGCCGGCGGCCCGGCTGACCCGGCCGATGGCGTGGGCGATGTCGCCGAGCCGGCCGCCGACCACGGCGGCCGCGATGCCGGCTTCGAGGGCCTCGCGCGTCGTGTCGAGCAGTCGCTGGTCGTCCGCGCTGGCCTCGCCGATGGTGAAGCTGACGGCCGAGTCGCTGGCCCAACCGTCCAGGTAGGCGCCGCAGTCCACGCTCAGCAGGTCGCCGTCGCGCAGCCGGTAACCGTCCGGGATGCCGTGCACGATCGCGTCGTTGACCGAGGCGCAGATGACGCCCGGGTAGGGGGTCGGCGCGAAGTGCGGGTGGTAGTCGAGGAAGGCCGGCTTGGCCCCGGCGTCCCGGATCACCGCGTGGGCGACCTCGTCGAGATCGCGCAGCGAGACGCCGGGCGCCGCCGCCTCCCGCACGGCCGCCAGCGCCCGCGCCGTGACCCGTCCCGACTCGCGCATTAGCGCCAGCGCCTCGTCCGTCTTGATCTCCACCATGCTGCCGTTCCTCCCGGACCCCGTGACCCAATTCTTATACCGGTATTAGTATCACGGGTATGGTACGCACTCCACTCACCCCCGAGGAGCGCGAGCGGGGCCGGTTCCTCGGCACCCTGCTGCGCGACGCACGCGGCGAACGCAGCATGACGGAGGTCGCGGCGGCGGCCGGCGTCTCCGCTGAGACGCTGCGGAAGATCGAGACCGGACGGGCTCCCACGCCGGCGTTCTTCACGATCGCCGCCCTGGCCGGCGCGCTCGGCCTCTCGCTCGACGAGGTGGCCGCCGCCTGCGCCCTGGACGAACGGAGCGCGGCAGCGGCCTGACCCGGTTCACGGCCGCTACTTCCGCCAGAACAGGTGGTGCGTCACGCCGCTCGGGCTGGGCACGACGTCGAGGTGGAACCGGTCGCGCAGCTCGTCCGGCGACTCCCAGAGCCGCACCCCGGAGCCGAGCGTCAACGGCGAGACCGCGACATGCAGGGTGTCGACGAGGTCGGCGTCCAGGAACTCCCGCACGGTGGTCGCCCCGCCGCCGAGCCGCACGTCCTTCCCCTCCGCCGCCTCCCGGGCCTGTTCGAGGACGCTGGCCGGGTCGCCGTCGACGAAGTGGAAGGTGGTGTCGGAGAGGGTGAACGAGGGACGCGGGTGGTGGGTCATGACGAAGACCGGCGTGTGGAACGGCGGCTCGTCACCCCACCAGCCCACCCACTCGTGGTCCTGCCAGGGGCCGCGCTGCGGCCCGAACTTGTTGCGCCCCATGATCTCGGCGCCGATGTTGTGCGAGAAGTCCCGCGTGAAGTAGTCGTCCAGGCCCCGGCTCCCGCCGCCGTCCGTACGGTTGGGCCAGCTCGCCGTGGCGCCGGCCCAGGCGATCAGCTCCCTGGGGTCGGCATGCCCGAACGGCCGCTCCAGGCTCTGCCCCTCGCCGGCACCGAATCCGTCGCTTGAGACGGTGAAGTTCTGCACGCGTAGCAGTTGGCTCACCGGATTCCTCCTCCATTGGTCCGTGGCTGTTGGACCACCGGAACCGGCGAAACTCATCGCCGCTGAGCCGGGAGGACTACTTCACGGTACGGATGAACGCGACCCAGGCCGGGGTGGGGAAGAGGAGCGTGGGCCCGTCGTGGCGGCACTTGGTGTCGCGGACCGGGTGGATGCCCGGGAGATTGTCGGCTACCTCGACGCAGGCACCGCCGTCGCCGTTGCTGTAGGACGAGGTGCGCCAGTCGGCGATGCTCAGGTCGGGTGCCGTGGTCATGGGGTCCAGAGGTCCTTTGCCAGGGATTCGATCAGTGCCAGGGACGTCTCGGGCGGTAGGGCGATGGCCCTGAGGTGATCGTATGCCTTGAAGTATCGGGCTACTAGCGCCGGCTCTTCGATCAGTTGACCCGAGTACGCGCCCTCGGTGTACGTCACCGAGGGCGAGTCGGCGAACGTCATCAGGATGACGGTGTTGTACAGCAGGGGATGGGGTCCTGCGGAGAAGGGCAGGACTTGCAACATCACCCGGTGGTGGTCGCGTCCCAGGGCCACCAGCCGGTCCAGCTGGGCCCGCATCAGTTCAGGTCCGTCCATCGGCAGGCGAAGCGCGGCCTCGTGCACGATGAACCACAACTCGGGCGCAGTTGGATCGTTGAGAATCCGCTGCCGCTCCGTTCTCGCGGTGACACGCTTCTCGACCTCTTCCTGAGGGGCGAAGGGGTGCGAGGAGCGCGTCAACGTCCGGGCGTATTCCTCGGTCTGGAGCAGCCCAGGGATGTGCATCCCGGTGAACTCGCAGAATGTCTCTGCGTGCTTTTCCAACTCGGCCGCTGTGGCGAAGTAATCGGGATGCTTCTCCGCCTCGTGCGCCAGCTTGCAGAGCCGTTGGAGGTGTTCGCCGGTGCCGAAGATGTCGTCGAAGAGCTTGGACATGTCCAGCTGCGGGCGGCGCTCCGCCGTTTCGAACTGGCCGATGTAGGTGCCGGAGCAGAAGGCGCGCTCGCCGAGGGCGTCCTGGGAGAGGTCGGCGTCCTCGCGGAGGCGGCGTAGTTCGGCGCCGTAGAAGGTTCGAGGAGACAGGTAGGGATTCAGATCCTTCGGGCGAACCATTGGCCAACGCTCCTTTGCCGCAGGCGACTTGCGGGGTTGAAACCCCTTCCGGAGTCTAATCGCGGATGGTCACGCTATGGGCGCGGAACGTAATTCCCGTAGGAAAGGCGACCCCCCCATGAAGCAACGACTCCCCGCCGAGGCCATCGAGGTCTCCGCCGAGGCCGTACAGGAGCTGAGCGACGCGCTCGCCGGTGCCGGCATCGTCCTGCCGTCGCTCGCCGTCGACCTGGTCTCGTGTACCTCGGTCTTCCACATCCGGCCGCTCGTGGAGCTGGGCCGCTGCGATGTCGACACGGCGCGGCGGCTCGCCGCCGTGGTGCGGGCCGGTCAGGCCCGTGCTTGAGCCGGGGTTGTGGTGTGAGCGGGTCGTCCGGCGGGGCGACGAGGTCGGCGTCCAGGCGCGGCGCGCCCCGCGGCCGATCCAGGCGTTGATCTGGATGCGGGTGGAGGTGCGCACGGTGCTGTCGCTGCTGGACGCCGACGAGTCGGAGCGGGTGTACCGGTGGCTGTCGTACGGGCAGTGGGAGGCGATCTACCGGCTGCGGGCCGGTAGGTCCTGCCGACTGCCCGTACGGACCCGTACCGGGGTGCGGGTCGCCTGGGAGATCAGACCGGTGCTGTTCCTGCCCACGGCAGGCCGATGCACCGAGGCCGAGTCCGCGGCGGAGTTGGCCGCCGCCGTCCGGGAGGCTGAGGTTACGGCGCGAGCCGCCGGAACAGCATCAGCCACTGCGGCGGGCTGACGACGCCCACCGGCGCGGAGTCCGGGACGCCGGCCGCGCGCAGCGCGTCGCGGACCCGGGACGCCCGGCGGTGCCGGGCGAGCGTGGCGCGCAGCGAGCCGCCGATGCCCGTGAAGCCCTCGGCGACCAGTGCCCGGTACTCCGGCAGCCGGTGCTTGGGCAGCAGCGGCTCGGGGCGACGGCGGATCCGCAGCACCGCGGAGTCGGTGCGCGGCACCGGCGTGAAGTGCTCACGTCGGATCCGTGGCCCGAGCTCCCAGGCGTGCTCGGGCCAGCTCTGCACCGTGCGCAGTGGCCAGGTGCCGAAGTCGCCGGTGCGGCGCCGGGCGAACTCCAGCTGGGTCACCAGCGTCGCCGACGTCAGCGCCCGCGCGTCCAGGCACCAGCGGACGATGTCCGTGGTGCGCGAGTACGGGATGTTGCCGACCACCGCGAACGGCGTGCGCGGCGGTGTGGCGCGCAGGAAGTCGCCGGCGACGACCCGTACGTTCCCCGCCGGGGCGAGGCGGGACGGCAGCCGGCGGGAGAGTGCCGGGTCGATCTCGTAGGCGACGACCCGGCCGGCCGCGCCGGCGATCATCCGGGTCAGGGTGCCTTCGCCGGCGCCCGGCTCCAGCACGGTCTCGTCCGGCCGCAGCGCGGCGGTGCGCACGATCATGCCGAGCACGCCGGGTTCGTGCAGGAAGTTCTGCGAGAGGTTCCTGCGCCGGTGAATGTGTTCGCGTGCCATGAAGGCTCACGTCCTCGTGTGTGAGGACAGGCCGAGGCGGCGGATGGGAACGCGAAGGGGTGCCGACGGCCTGTCCGGTGGTCAGAGACACACGGACGGCCCTGGCAGGCACGGGAGAACTGACGACAAACGGGACGCTCAGGCGCCGGGCAGGTCCCCCAGGACCAGGGCCGGACGCCGCGCACGAGGACGCGTGAACACGAACACGGCCTGCGCGGCGGCGCACAGACCGTGGTTGAAGATCGCTCCCATGGCGGTGACCGTACGCACACGCGTCGATGCCCCGCAACCGAATTACCACTCCGCTGATCGTCGGTTCATAGTGTTGCAGTGGGATGAAATTCGCAGGTCCCGGCGTTGGGCTTCCCTGGGATACGACGACGAGGGAGAGACGGCGTGCCACGTGGTGCTGGATGGATACGGCGGCTGACCGCCTACTGCTGGCGTTACCGTCGCAACCTGCTGCTCTCCGTCGGCGCCTCGCTCCTCGGCATGGCCGTGATGGCCCTGATGCCGTTGATCGTCAAGAACGTCATCGACGACGTCGTGGTCGGCGGCGAGGGCGGGCTGGGCGGACAGATCGCGCTGCTGATCGGCGCCGCCGTCGTCGTCTACGTCCTCACCTTCGTCCGCCGCTACTACGGCGGCCGGCTCGGCATCGACGTGCAGCACGACCTGCGCACCGAGATCTTCCGCACCATCACCCGGCTCGACGGCCGCCGCCAGGACCAGCTCTCCACCGGGCAGGTCGTCGGCCGCGCCACCAGCGACCTCCAGCTCATCCAGGGCCTGCTCTTCATGCTGCCGATGACCATCGGCAACCTGATGCTCTTCACCGTCTCGCTGGTCGTGATGGTCACCCTCTCCCCGCCGCTCACCCTCGTCGCGCTCGCCGTCGGCCCCGCCCTCTGGTTCATCACCGTCCGCAGCCGGGACCGGCTCTTCCCCGCCACCTGGTACGCCCAGCAGCGGGCCGCCGAGGTGGCCGGCGTGGTGGACGGCGCCGTCACCGGCGTCCGCGTCGTCAAGGGCTTCGGGCAGGAGGAGCAGGAGACGGGCAAGCTGCGCGGCGTCAGCGGTCGGCTCTTCGCCGCCCGGATGCGCACCGTGCGGCTGAACGCCCGCTACACCCCGGCCCTCCAGGCCGTGCCCGCGCTCGGCCAGGTCGCGATGCTGGCGTTCGGCGGCTGGATGGCGACGCGCGGCGACATCACGCTCGGCACCTTCGTCGCCTTCTCCACCTACCTCGCCCAACTCGTCGGCCCGGTCCGGATGTTCACCCTGATCCTCACCATGGGGCAGCAGGCGAGGGCCGGCGTCGAGCGGGTGATCGAGCTCATCGACACCACTCCGGAGATCACCGAGGCCCCGGACGCCCACGGGCTGCCGGCCGACGCGCCCGCCACCGTCGAGTTCGACCGCGTCTCCTTCGGCTACGGCCCGGAGCGCACCGTGCTGCGCGACCTCAGCCTGCGCATCGAGCCGGGCGAGACGCTGGCCGTCGTCGGCCCGTCCGGCAGCGGCAAGTCCACCGTCTCGCTGCTGCTGCCCCGCTTCTACGACCCCGACGAGGGCGCCGTCCTGATCGGCGGCGAGGACGTCCGCCACCTCACCTACGACTCGCTGCGCGCCGCCATCGGCCTGGTCCCCGAGGACAGCTTCCTGTTCTCCGACACCATCCGCGCCAACCTCGCCTACGGCCACCCCGACGCCGACGACCGGCGGATCAGGGCCGCGGCCCGCGCCGCCCAGGCCGAGGAGTTCATCCTGGCGCTCCCGGACGGCTACGACACCCGGATCGGCGAGCAGGGCCTGACCCTCTCCGGCGGCCAGCGGCAGCGCATCGCGCTGGCCCGCGCCATCCTCACCGACCCCAGGCTGCTCATCCTGGACGACGCCACCTCCGCCGTGGACGCCCGCGTCGAGCACGAGATCCACGACGCGCTGCGGTCCGTGATGGCCGGCCGCACCACGCTGCTCATCGCGCACCGCCAGTCCACCCTCCAGCTCGCCGACCGCATCGCGGTGCTGGACGGCGGCCGGCTGGTCGACACCGGCAGCCACGAGGACCTGGTCGAGCGCTGCGAGCTCTACCGGCAGCTGCTCGCCGACCCGGGCGAGCTCGGCGGCGTGGAGCGCGACCCGGCCGGGTTCGACGCGGAGCCGGCCGGCGACCCCTGGCCGGACACCGCGGAGGCCGAGGACGACTCGGCCGGCACCCCGGAGCTGCGCGCCCAGGTCGCCGCCCTGCCGCCCGCCACCGACACCCCGGAGATCGACGAGGCGCGCGCCGCCAGCGCCGAGACCGACTACGGCCTGCGCCGGCTGCTCGCCGGACTGCGCCGCCCGCTGCTGTTCGCCCTGCTCCTGGTGGTCGTCGACGCCGCGGCCTCGCTGCTGGTGCCCGTGCTGATCAGGCACGGCATCGACTCGGGCGTGGAGCGGGCCGCGCTCGGCGCCGTCTGGACGGCCTCCGGCGTCGCGCTGGTCGTGGTGCTCGGCCAGTGGGTCGCCCAGTACGGCGCCCTCCGCGCCGTCGGCCGCACCGGCGAACGCGCCCTCTACTCGCTGCGCGTCAAGATCTTCGCCCAGCTCCAGCGGCTCGGACTCGACTACTACGAGCGCGAACAGGCCGGCCGGGTGATGACCCGGATGACCACCGACGTCGACGCCCTCACCACCTTCCTCCAGACCGGCCTCACCCAGGCCCTGGTCTCCGTGCTCACCTTCTTCGGCATCATGGGCGTGCTGCTCGCCATCGACCTCCAGCTGGCCCTGATCGTGCTGGCCACGCTGGTGCCGCTGGTCGCCGGCACCGTGGTGTTCAGGCGCCGCAGCGTCCGCGCCTACGAGCTGGCGCGCGAGCGGGTCAGCGGCGTCAACGCCGACCTCCAGGAGTCCGTCGCCGGGCTGCGCATCGTCCAGGCGTTCCGCCGCGAGCGGGACGGCCACGAGCGCTTCGCCGACCGCTCCGACGGCTACCGGCGGGCGCGCGTACAGGGGCAGTGGCTGATCTCCGTCTACTTCCCCTTCGTGCAGCTGCTCGCCACCCTGGCCACCGCCGGCGTGCTGGTGGTGGGCGCCGGACGGGTCGGCGACGGCACCCTGACGGCCGGCGCGCTGGTCGCCTACCTCCTCTACATCGAGCTCTTCTTCGCCCCCGTGCAGCAGCTCTCCCAGGTCTTCGACGGCTACCAGCAGGCCGTGGTCTCGCTCGGACGCATCCAGGAGCTGCTGCGCGAGCGCACCTCCACGCCGGCCCCCGAGCGGCCGGTCGGCGTCGAGTCGCTCAGCGGCGCCGTGGAGTTCGACGGCGTCCGGTTCGCCTACCAGGGCGCCGAAGGGGAGGCCCTGGCCGGCATCGACCTGCGGATCCCGGCCGGGCAGATCGTCGCCTTCGTGGGCGAGACGGGCGCCGGCAAGTCCACCCTGGTCAAGCTGGTGGCGCGCTACCACGACCCGGTGGCGGGCGCGGTGCGGGTCGACGGCACCGACCTGCGCGAACTCGACCTGGCCGGCTACCGGCACCGGCTCGGCGTGGTGCCGCAGGAGCCGTACCTCTTCCCCGGACCGCTCCGGGACGCCATCGCCTACGGCCGGCCCGACGCCACGGACGCCGAGGTGGAGGCGGCGGCCAGGGCGGTCGGCGCGCACGCCATGATCGCCGCGCTCCCCGGCGGCTACCGGCACCGGGTCGCCGAGCGCGGCCGCAACCTCTCGGCCGGCCAGCGGCAGCTGGTCGCGCTGGCCCGCGCCGAACTGGTGCGGCCGGACATCCTGCTGCTCGACGAGGCCACCGCCGCCCTCGACCTCGCCACCGAGGCCCTGGTCAACCAGGCCACCGACCGCCTCGCCGGCAGCCGCACCACGCTGGTGGTGGCCCACCGGCTCAGCACCGCCGCCCGCGCCGACCGCGTCGTCGTCCTCGACCGCGGCCGGGTGGTGGAGGACGGCCCCCACGCCGAACTCCTCGCCGCCGGCGGCCACTACGCCCGCCTCTGGGCCAGCTACACGGGCGCCGAGTCGCCTGCCGGCGCGGCCAACAGATAACCGCCGGCGCGGAGCGCCGCGGCGGGCCGTCGCCCCTTCGGGGCGCCGGCAGGCTAGCGGTTGCGCGGGTGGTCGCGGGCCGTGCGCTCGTTGCCCCGCCGGTAGTTCCCCGTCCAGCGGGCCATCAGCAGTTGCGGGTCGGCTCCCGGCGCCTCGATCGCGGCCAGGAACTCCCGCCCCCGCTCACCGCGCAGCACCGCCGCCACCCGGCCGCGATGCGTGATCAGCACACTGCCGTCTGCCCGGGTCTCGAACGCGAAACCATCAGCTCTCCCCATGCCGCGACGCTACGCCCCCGCCACCCCCGGGCGCATCAGCTCGGCCAGGAACACGTCCACCGTCTGGAGCGGACCACCGGTGGCGTCGCACTGGGTTCGGCGGCCCGCCACTCGATGGAGTGGTAGATCCGGTCTTGGCTGTCTTCCACGAACCACCCCGATGTTTAGTACTTGCTAAAGTTCGGAGGTGCGTGCGTGGAGCAACGATGGGATGTCTACCTGACACGGGAGGTGGACCAGTGGCTGAGCGACCTGGAGAAGGCGGATCCTCGCTCGTACACGCTGGTCAATCAGGCGATCTGGGTCCTCGCCTGTACCGGGCCGACGCAGGGCCGGCCGCTGGTCGACCGGGTGAAGGGCTCCGCACTGCACAATCTCAAGGAGCTTCGTCCGGGATCCGGTGGGCGAAGCGAGGTGCGCGTGCTCTTCGTCTTCGATCCGTGGCAGGACGTGATTCTGCTTGTCGCCGGGGACAAGTCCGGAGATTGGAACGACTGGTACCTGCGGGCGATTCCCGAGGCGGAGCGACGCTTCGCCGGCTACCTGGCTGAGCGGAAGGAGGAGTGGGAACAGTGACCGAGTTCGTTGGATGGGCCGCGAGCGGCCATCGGGAGCGGGCCGAGCAGTTGGCCGGGGGAAGCGAAGCCTTCCAGGAGGGCGCGTTGCGGCTGATCGTGGAAGCGCGTGCCTGGCGGTTGGCGGAGATGCGTCGGGAACGTGGGTTGACTCAGGGAGAGGTGGCCGACCGGATGGGCGTGAGCACGGGGCGCGTCTCGCAGATCGAGAACGGCCAGGTGTCCGGCAACGATGTCATCACCCGCTACGTGCGGGCTCTTGGCGGCGATCTCGTCATGGTCGCGGTATTCGACGACGGAGAGCTGCGCAAGGTCGGATGACGAGGCGGTCGGTGGCTCCGGTCTCACTCCTCCCGCATCAGCTCGGCCAGGAACACGTCCACCGTCTGGAGCGGACCGCCGGGTGGTGGGGGGTCTCCGGTGGTCCACCAGGTGACGGCGGTGATCTCGTCGTTGGGGGTGAACGGGGTGACGGTGGCCGCCTCGGCGTGGAAGAGCGCGCCGCGCATCACGGGCTTGTCGCGGAAGGCGGTTTTGGCGAAGCCGGCGAAGCGCAGGGCCGCCGGGGATATGGACTGGCCGGTCTCCTCGCGCAGTTCGCGGGCGGCCGCCGCGCGCGGTGTCTCGCCCGGCTCGATGCCGCCGCCCGGCAGCTCCCAGCAGCCCCGGCCGCGGTCGTGGACCAGCAGGACCCGGGCCTCGTGGCGCAGCGCCACCAGGCAGTAGCTGACCGGTGCCTCCGTGAACTCGCTCTCCTCCGGGAGGCGTTCGAAGGCGAGCAGCCGCATGCCGAGTGGCCCGGTGGCCAGCGGTCGCGTCGTGTCGTCGTCCATGGCCACCAGCCTGCCAGGTCACACTGACAACGTGTCCACGGGCAGTGTGGCGTCCGGCGAGAACTCGGCCCAGATCGTCTTGCCGCTGCTGGTCTGCCGGGTGCCCCAACGTTCCGTCAGCTGGGCGACGATGAACAGCCCGCGGCCGCTCTCGTCGTACACCCGCGCCCGGCGCAGGTGCGGCGAGGTGCTGCTGCCGTCCGACACCTCGCAGATCAGGCCGTGTTCGCGGATCACCCGCAGCTGGATCGGCCCGCCGGCGTGCCGGATGGCGTTGGTGACGAGCTCGCTCACCACCAGCTCGGTGGTGAACGCCGCGTCCGCCAGCCCCCATTCGGCCAGCTGCTCGGCGGCCAGCTCGCGCGCCGTGGCCACCGACTCCGGGTCCGGCGCCACGTCCCAGGTGGCCACGTGCGCCTCGTCCAGCGCGTGGGTGCGGGCCAGCAGCAGCGCGACGTCGTCCTTCGGCCCCTCCTCCAACAGCGTCCGAAGCAGCGTGTCACAGGCCTCGTCGAGCGTGGTGAACGGTTCGGACAGCGCCTGCCGCAGCTCGTCGATGCCGGCGGTGGTGCCGTCCCGGCGCGATTCGAGCAGGCCGTTGGTGAACATCGCCAGCACGCTGTTCTCGGGCAGCAGCAGCTCGGCCGACTCGAACGGCAGCCCGCCGATGCCGAGCGGCGGCCCGGCCGGCAGCTCGATGTGGTCCACCCGGCCGTCCGGCAGCAGCAGGGCCGGCAGCGGGTGCCCGGCCCGGGAGAGGGTGCAGAGGCGGGAGACCGGGTCGTAGACCGCGTAGAGGCAGGTGGCGCTGAACTCGCCGCCGGGGCTGTCCTGTTCGGTCTCGGTGCGGAGCCTGATCATCACGTCGTCGAGGTGGGTGAGCAGTTCGTCGGGCGGCAGGTCGATGTCGGCGAGCGTGCGGACGGCGGACCGCAGCCGGCCCATCGTCGCCGTGGCGTAGAGGCCGTGGCCCACCACGTCGCCGACGACGAGCGCCACCCGGGCGCCGGAGAGCTGGATGACGTCGTACCAGTCGCCGCCCACCCCGGCCTGGCCGCCGGCCGGCAGGTAGCGGGTCGCGACCTCGGCGGCGGCCAGCCGGGGCAGCCGCCGGGGCAGCATGCTGCGCTGCAGGGTGAGCGCGGTGCGGTGCTCGTGCGTGTAGCGGCGGGCGTTGTCGACGCAGACGGCCGCGCGGGCGCCGATCTCGGCGGCCAGCAGCAGGTCGTCGTCGTCGAACGGCTCGGGCCTGCGGTGGCGGATGAAGACGGCGACGCCGAGCGTGGTGCCGCGGGCCCGCAGCGGTACGGCGATGCTGGAGTGGAATCCGAACTTCCGCGCCTGCTCGGCGCGGATGTCGTCCTTCTCCAGCCACTCGGGCTGCTGGTCGCCGATCCGCATCGGCTCCCGCACGGCCCGGCCCTCGGCCAGGCAACGGGCCAGGATGTACTGCTCGGGGTAGTGGGTCGGTTCGCCCGGTTCCAGCACCGCCTCGGGAACGCCCTCGAGGACGGACTGGTGGGCGACGCGCCGCATCCGCACCGCGCCCCTGATCGGCCCGGGGTCCGGTTCCTCGCCGCGCAGCACGGGGTCGAAGAGGTCGACGACGACGAAGTCGGCGAACTGCGGTACGGCCACCTCGGCCAGCTCCTGGGCGGTCCGGGTCACGTCGAGCGTCGAACCGACCTGCTGGCTCGCCTCGCCCAACAGGGAGAGCCGGTCCCGGGCGATCGTCAGCCGGCTGACCCGCGCCTCGCGGTCGAGGCGCACCCGGCAGACCACGACGCCGAGCGCGGCGCCGAACGCCACGACGGCCACCGCCCACAGCCGGGAGCTGAGCGGGACGTTTCCGACGAAGAGCCCGTAGACCAGCAGGTCGGCGACGAGCGCCGTCACACCGACCGCCACGGTCGGCCCGAACGGCAGCAGCGCCCCGGCCACGACCGGCGCCAGCGCCGTGAACCCCGCCCACCTGACCCGGCCGCCGACCGCGGCGTCGTACACCTGGATGCCGCCGAACAGCACGATGCAGACGAGCAGCAGCGTCAGCACGCCGCCCCGTCCACCACGTCCGGGTAGCCAGCCCACCCGTCAACCGTAACCGCGCCCGCCGCCGGCCGCCCGGCCAGCGGGGCGGGTCAGCCGCGCTCCCTGTCCGGTTCGAGGTTGCTGTGCAGGACCTCGCGGGCCTGGTCGGCGGCCCGGGCGATGCTCTCGGAGATGAACTCCAGGAAGCGGGCGATGTTCTCCAGGCGGGTGGCGGCGGGGGTGGCGGCGCCGAGGACGGTGACGCCCTGGCGCGCGATCTCGGCGATCTCGGCGGTGCCGCGGGCGCTGGCCATCATGGAGTCGTACATGATGTCGTCGTCGACGACGTAGCGCTCGCGGCGGCGCTCGTCGCGCTCCCGGCGGACGAACGCCTGCTCCTCCAGGAACGCGATGGCCTTGGAGACGGACGCCGGGCTGACCTCCAGACGCTGGACCAGCTCGGACGCCGTGAGGCTGCCCGAGTCGCTGGTCAGCAGGCAGGCGAGCACCCTGGCCATCATCTTGGGCGTACCCGACTGCATGAAGACGGTGGTGAGCGTCTCCTCGTAGGCGCGCACCGCCTCCGTGTCGCGCCCGTGGGCCGGCCCGGCCGCCCGCGCCCCCCGGGGCGCGGCCTGCGCGCCGCGGCGGTGGGCGCGCTGTTCGGTGGCGCGGTGGGCGAGGTCGGCGCGGTAGCCGGTGGGGCCGCCGTTGCGCATCACCTCGCGCGTGACCGTCGAGGTGGGGCGGTCGAGGCGTCTGGCGATCTCCGCGTAGGCGAGGCCGTCGGCCAGCCCCAGCGCGATCTGCTGGCGTTCCTGCTGGGTGAGTCTGCCTCCCGGCATCGCGGTCTCCTTCGTGGTCCTGGGGTGCGCCCAGAGTAGCGTTCACCGCCATCCATTGCAACGGCCGAAGTGCGGGTCGTTGCGTTATCCGGCAGTCCGTTGCAACGTTTATGGGCTATCTACCTGCGGTGATGCTGTTTCGGTGCAACATGTGCGTTGCCAGATCGGCGAATGCAACGTAGCGTTTCGGTCATCGGAAACAACGGCTCGAAGGAGCACACCATGCAGAAGTTCGCCACCCCGGCCCCGGTCTCCGCCGTCCTGGACATCCCCGCCGGGCACATCCGCCTCATCGCCGCCGACCGGGCCGACACCACCGTGGAGATCCTGCCCGCGGACGCCACCAAGGGCCGTGACGTGAAGCTGGCGGAACGGACCGAGGTCACCTACGCCGACGGCGTCCTGCGGATCGGGACCCCCGAGTCCGGCAGCCGGATCCTCGGCCCCTCCGGGGCCGTCGAGATCACCGTCCAACTGCCCGCCGGCTCCCGCGTCGACGCCAAGGCGGCCAGCGCCGAACTCCGGGGCGTCGGGCGGCTCGGAGACGTCACCTTCGACGGCGCGCAGGGCACTGTCAAGCTCGACGAGACCGCCGACGCCCACCTCACCCTCCTCGCCGGCGACATCACCGTCGGACGCCTGGGCGGCGCCGCGGAGCTCGCGACCCAGAAGGGCGACCTCCAGGTCACCGAGGCCGTCCGCGGCACCCTCACCCTGCGCACCCAGGCCGGCGACATCACGGTCGGCGCCGCCCGCGGCGCCTCCGCCTCCCTGGACGCCGGCACCGGCCACGGCCGGATCCGCAACTCCCTCAGGAACACCGAGGGCGCCGCCGCCGACGTGGCCATCCACGCCACCACGTCCTACGGCGACATCACCGCCCGCAGCCTGTAAGGCCCACGGCCCACCCCGACC
>NZ_SMKI01000539.1 GCF_004348415.1 Streptomyces hainanensis | reverse complement strand
CCCTCGTCCCCCCGCCTCCCCTCGTCGCGAACGGAGCACGCCGTGCGTCGCCGCACCTGCATCGCCACCGTCTCCCTCAGCGGTTCCCTCACCGAGAAGCTCGCCGCCGCGGCCCGGGCCGGCTTCGACGGCGTGGAACTCTTCGAGCACGACCTGCTGGCCAGCCCGCTCGGCCCGGAGGAGGTCCGGGACCTGGCCGCCGACCTCGGCCTGGGCATCGACCTCTACCAGCCGATGCGCGACATCGAGGCCGTGCCGGAGGACGTGTTCGCGCGGAACCTGCGCCGTGCCGCGCACAAGTTCCGGCTCATGGCGCGGCTCGGCGTCGACACCGTGCTGGTCTGCTCCAGCGTCTCGCCGCTCGCCGTCGACGACGACGCCCTGGCCGCCGGGCAGTTGCGGCGGCTGGCCGAGCTGGCCGAGGAGCACGGCGTCCGGGTCGCCTACGAGGCGCTCGCCTGGGGTCGACACGTCGACACCTACGACCACGCCTGGCGGCTCGTGGCGGCCGCCGACCATCCGGCGCTCGGCGTCTGCCTCGACAGCTTCCACATCCTCGCCCGGGGCACCGACCCCGCCGGCATCGCCGACCTCCCGGGCGACCGGATCTTCTTCCTGCAACTCGCCGACGCCCCCTCGACGGCCATGGACGTGCTCCAGTGGAGCCGCCACCACCGCTGCTTCCCCGGCCAGGGCGACTTCGACCTGCCGGGCTTCCTCCGGCACGTGCTGGCCGCCGGCTACCGCGGCCCGCTCTCGCTGGAGGTCTTCAACGACGTCTTCCGGCAGGCGGAGGCCGGCCCCACCGCGGTGGACGCCCAACGCTCGCTCCGCGCGCTGCTGGAGGCCGCCGGGGAGTTGGCCGGGGAGTCCGCCGGCGAGAACGCGCTCCCGGCGCCCACGGTGCCCTCGGGAGTGGCCTTCGCCGAGTTGGTCACCCCCGACGCGGAGCCGGTCTCCGCGCTGCTGCGCGCCCTCGGCTTCGCCCGCACCGCCAGGCACCGCGGCAAGCCGGTGACCCTGTGGGAACAGGGGGCGGCCCGCGTCCTGCTCAACACCGGAACCGGCGGCCGGGGCGGGGACCTCACCCTGGCGGCCATCGGCCTGGAGTCGCCCGACCCGGCCGCCGCCGCCCGCCGCGCCGAGGCGCTGCTCGCCCCGGTCCTGCCACGCCGCCGCGCCCCGGCGGACACCCCGCTCGAAGCGGTGGCGGCGCCGGACGGCACCGAGCTGTTCTTCTGCGCCACCGACCGCGCCGAACTCCCCAGCTGGACCGCCGACTTCTCCCCCACCCCCGGGGAGCGGGACCCGGGCCCCGTCGAACGCATCGACCACCTGGCGCTCACCCAGCCCTGGCACCACTTCGACGAGGCCGCCCTCTTCCACCACGCCGTCCTCGGGCTCAGGCCGGGGGAGAGCGTCGACGTCGCCGACACCTACGGCCTGCTGCGCAGCCGGGTCGTCACCAACGACGACGGCTCCGTGCGCGTCGTGCTCACCGTCGGGCCGGCCCCCGGCGGCGCCGCCCCGGTCCAGCACATCGCGTTCGCCACCGCCGACGTCGTGGCCGCGGCCCGCCGCTTCCGGGCCGCCGGCGGCCGGCTGCTCCGCATCCCCGCCAACTACCACGACGACCTGGCCGCCAGGCACGACATCCCGCCGGCGGAGCTGGCGAGCTTCCGCGAACTCGGCATCCTCTACGACCGCGACGAGCGCGGCGCGTTCCGGCACTGCTACACGGAGACGGTCGGCCGGGTCTTCTTCGAGCTCGTCCAGCGCGACCCCGGCTACGAGGGCTACGGGGCGCCCAACGCGCCCGTCCGGCTCGCCGCCCAACGCGCCGCCGCAACCGGCCGTTGAACCGGGCGGCGCGACCGGCCGTCAGCCGCGGGGCGCCGTGCTGCCGCGCGGCACCAGGGTGGTGGCCAGTTCGACGCGGGGGCTCTCCACGTCCTCGCCGGCGATCAGGCGGGCGAGGACCCGGAGGGCGTTGCCGCCCATCTCCTTGAGGGGTTGCCGCACGGTCGTCAGCGGCGGCGTGACCCAGCGGGCCTCCGGCAGGTCGTCGAAGCCGACGACGCTGACGTCGTCGGGAACCCGCAGACCGGCCTCGGCGAGGGCCGCGTAGCCGCCGATGGCCATGTGGTCGGAGCAGACGAACAGCGCGGTCGGCGGCTCGGGCAGCGCGAGCAGCGCCCGCACCTGTTCGCGGCCGCTGTCCCGGTCGTAGGTGCCGTGTCGCAGCAGTTCGGGCGGGGCGTCGACGTCGGTCGCCGACAGCGCGGAGCGGTAGCCGGCGATGCGTGCCCTGGCGAAGAGGTGCCCGGGTGGCCCGGTGACCAGGCCGATCCGCCGGTGGCCCAGGTCGAGCAGGTGGCTGGTCGCCTCGTAGGCGCCCGACCAGTTGGTGGTGCCGACCGACCACACGCCGGGCGGCGGATCGCTGAGCGGGTCGATGACGACGCACGGGATCCGCGCCCGCGCCAGCCTGGCCAGTTGGTCGTCGGACGGCTCGGCGAGGCCGACCACCACCCCGGAACTGCCGCGCTCCAGCGCCCGATCCACCCAGTCCTGGGCGTGCCGGCCCTCGCCGGTGGGCGTCCTGGCGACGGAGATCACCACGTGCAGCCCGGCCTCGTGGGCCGCCGCCTCCATGCCGCTGGCGACGCTCGCCGGCCAGGAGCCGTCGATCCCGCCCAGGACGAGGTCGACGGTGCGGACGCCGACCGCCGCCGGCTCGGGGGCGCCGCGCCGCACGTAGTGGTGCCCGCGGAGCACGGCGTCGACCCGGGCGCGGGTGTCCCGGGAGACGTCGTCCCGGCCGTTGAGGACCTTGGAGACGGTGGAGACCGAGACCCCGGCCGTCTCGGCGATCTGCGCCAGGGTGAGGCGCGGCGTCCGGCCGTCGGTCATGAGTCCGCCTCCTGTCGGTTCGATAGTTTTCGAAACACACCATAGGGCCTCGCGCCGCCGCCACGCGCGCCCACAGCCGCTGCGCCAGCGTCTTGACAGGCCCCTGAGCGGCACCTAGCGTCGAGCCGGAATGTTGCGAAATCGAGGCCCGGTTTAGCGAAAAATATTTCGGGCGCCGGGCAGGACCGGAGTGAGGCCATGTCATCGCCCGTCTCCCCCCTGCGGGTCACCGTCTGGAGCGAGGGCCGCCACGAGCAGCGGGACGAGAAGGTCGCCCGGCTGTACCCCGAGGGCATGCACACGACGATCGCCGAGGGCGTCGTGGAACACCTAGGCGACCGCGCCCGGGTCCGCACCGCCACCCTGGACGAGCCGGAACACGGCCTGACCGACGCGGTGTTGGCCGACACCGACGTGCTGACCTGGTGGGGCCACATAGCCCACGGCGAGGTGTCGGACGAGGTCGTGGACCGGGTGCGGCGGCACGTGCTGGCCGGCATGGGCCTGATCGTGCTGCACTCCGGCCACTGGTCGAAGATCTTCACCCGGCTGATGGGCACCACCTGCACCCTGCGCTGGCGGAACGGCCAGGACCGCGAGCTGGTGTGGACCGTCGACCCCTCGCACCCGATCGCGGAGGGCGTGCCGCACCCGATCGTGATCGACGAGCAGGAGATGTACGGGGAGTTCTTCGACATCCCGGCCCCTGACGAGCTGGTCTTCGTGAGCTCCTTCTCCGGCGGCGAGGTCTTCCGCAGCGGCTGCACCTTCCGCCGGGGCCGCGGCCGGATCTTCTACTTCAGCCCGGGCGACCAGGACTACCCGGTCTACCACCACCCGGACGTGCGCCGGGTCATCGCCAACGGCGTGAACTGGGCCGCGCAGGCCGACGTACGCCGCGAGTCGCAGCTGATCCGCAGCGAGACCGGCTGGTTCGAGGGCGGGGCGTCCCGGTCATGAGCTCCGTCACCTTCCGGACCGTGTCGGACGCCGGCCCGCTGCCGGTGGTCGTCGTGGGCGCCGGCGCGATGGGCCGGGCCTGGCTCGGCGCCGTCGCCGCCTCGCCCGACGTGGTGCTCGCCGGCGTCGTCGACCTGGACGCCGACGCGGCGCGCGCCGCGGCCGACACCGCGCCCGGCGCCCTCGCCGGCACCGACCTGGCGGCGGTCGCCGCCGCGTCGGGCGCGCGGGCCGTCATCGACGTGACCAGCCCGGCCGCGCACCTGCCGGTCACCCTCCAGGCCCTGGCCCTCGGCCTGCCGGTGCTCGGCGAGAAGCCGGCCGCGGCCTCCGTGGCCGAGGCGCTGCGGCTGGCGGCGGCCGCCGAGCACGCCGGCCAGCTGTTCATGGTCAGCCAGTCCCGCAGCCACCACCGGCAGCTGCGCGCCTTCCGGGACCGGGCCCGCCGGCTCGGCCGACTCGGCGTCCTCACCACGGAGTTCTTCCGCGCCCCGCGCTTCGGCGGCTTCCGCGACACCATGGCGCACCCGCTGCTCCTCGACATGGCGATCCACCCCTTCGACGCCGCCCGCTACGTGCTGGACGCCGAGCCGGTCTCCGTCCGCTGCGAGGAGTTCAACCCGTCCTGGAGCTGGTACGCGGGCGACGCGGCCGCCACCGCCGTCTTCGAGATGACCGGCGGCGTCCGCTACGTCTACACCGGCAGCTGGTGCGGCCCCGGACTGGAGACCTCCTGGAACGGCGGCTGGCGCCTCAGCGGCGAGCACGGCACCGCCACCTGGGACGGCGAGGGCCCACCGCGGGTCTCTTCCGACCCCGACGCCGACGCCGACCTCGACCCGCCCGCCCCGGACGACGGCCCGCAGGACATCGC
>NZ_SMKI01000538.1 GCF_004348415.1 Streptomyces hainanensis | reverse complement strand
CCCGGTCGTTGACGGTCCGCGGCGGATGGGGCGGGTGGGGCGGGCGTGGCTCGGCGGCGGGGGAGCGGAGGGCGGTCCAGGCGGGGGCCGGATCCCGCAGCCGCACCGGCCGGTCGACGGGCGTGAGCCCGAGACGCCCGGTCAGGGCCCGCGACGCGGCCTCGGCGACCGCGGCCACCGCGGGTTCCGGCGTGGCGAAGCCGAGCGTCGCGGACCAGGTGATCCGCGCCCGGGCCGTGGCCGGCCGCGGCGTCGACGGGCCGGCGACGGCGGCCAGCCAGGCGGCCGCGTCGGCGGCGTGCCGCACCAGCGGCCCGCCGACGTTGAGCCCCGCGCGGTCCCGGGCCGGCAGCCGGCCGGTGGTCGGCTTGAGGCCGACGACGCCGCACCAGGCGGCGGGTATCCGCACCGACCCCGCGCCGTCGTTGCCGGTGGCCAGCGGGACCATGCGGGTCGCCACCGCCACGGCCGAGCCGGCCGAGGAGCCGCCGGGGGAGCGGTCCGGCAGCCACGGGTTGCGGGTCGGGCCGCGGTCGGTCAGCCCCCAGGTGCGCCAGGGCGTGCCGGGGCCCGGCGTCGCGGTGGCGCCCACCGGCACGCAGCCGGCCGCCAGCAGCCGCCGGCTCTGCTCCGACGACCGGCCCTCCGTCGCCTTCACCCCGATCGGCACCCCCGCCAGCGGCGGCCGCCCGCCGCGCCGGACCGCGGCGTCGACCCGCCGCGCGTCCGCGTGCGCGGCGTCCCGCCAGACGTCGGCGAACGCCCGCACCCCGTCGTCGACTTCGGCTATCCGCCGCAGCGCGGCGGCCGTCACCTCGGCCGCCGAGAGCTCGCCGGACCGCACCGCGGCCGCGATGTCGACCGCGCCGAGCCGGAGAAAGTCGAGATCGTTCACGGAATCTCCCACCCCGGAGCACCACGGAGGTCTAAACCGGTTTATCGGAATGCCCGCCCGCCGGCGTCCGGCGCCGGCCCGGTCGAGCCGCGCAGCGTCAGCGAGGAGGGCGGGTCCTCGACGTCCGGCACCGCGGCCCCGCCGGCGGCCTCCCGCAGCCGGCGCGCCGCCTGGGCGCCGTAGCCGCAGATGTCGCGGTGCAACGCCGTCAGCGACGGGGCGACCAGCTCGCAGAGCGCCGAGTCCTCCCAGGCCACCAGCGACAGGTCGGCCGGCACCGCGAGCCCCAGGCCCCGGGCCGCGGTGAGCCCGGAGAGCGCCATCACGTCGTTGTCGTAGAGGATCGCCGTGGGGCGCGCGGCCGGCTCGGCCGACAGCAGCTCGACGGTGGCCGCCGCGCCCCGCTCGCCGCTGTAGTCGGCCTCCAGGGTGCGGCCGTCGATCCCGAGGCCGCCGGTGATCCGCTCGAACGCGGTGGTGCGGATCGCGGTGTGCCGCAGGTGTCCCGGGCCGGCCACCCGGGCGATCCGGCGGTGTCCGAGGCCGGCCAGATGCCGCACGACGGTGGCGACGGCCGCCGCGTCGTCGCTCCACACCGCCGGCAGCGAACCGGTGCCGAGCGGGGCGCCCAGCACCACGGCCGGCATCCCGAGGTCCTCCAACACCGGCACCCGGGCGTCCGTCACCTGGAGGTCCACGACGAAGACGCCGTCCACCAGGCGCCGCGCCCACCAGCCGCGGTAGAGGGCGATCTCGGCCGCCTGGTCCTCGGCCATGGCGAGCAGTAACGGCGTGGTGTCGCGGGCGAGTTCGGCCTGTATGCCGGATATCAGCTGCATGAAGAACGGTTCGAGCCCGAGCGTGCGTGCCGGCCGGTCGATCACGAGTCCGAAGCTGCCCGACCGGCCGTCGGAGAGCGCCCGGGCGGCGCTGCTCGGCTGCCAGCCCAACTCGTCGGCGATGGCCAGGATCCGCCGCCTGGTCGGCTCCGACACCCCCGGTCTCCCGTTGAGCGCGAAGGAGACGGCGGCCTTGGTGACGCCGGCCCGCCGTGCGATGTCCTGCATGGTGGGACGTTTCACGATCTCGAACCCCCTACCCCTGGCTGGTGTGCGTCCGGCGGCCCGGCTAATCCGGTTCAGCACCGGACGGGATCGAACCCCGTGAGGGCGAGGACGCGGCATTGACACCCGATAATTCGCGGCCCTAATTTTCCTGCGACAACGCCCGGCACGGGTGGACCGTTCCGGGAGTTCGCCGCGCCGTCGTCAGGATCCCCCGTCAGGACTCCCCGTCAGATCCGTCATCAGATCCGTCATCAGGTCCAGCGACATCACATCAGATCCACCGCGCCACCACGCCACCGCGCCACCGGAACCACCCCGCCTCACCGAGCGGCGCCGGTGGCGGTGAGACAGACAAGGAGCGCCCGATGAGCCAGCCGACCGCGACCGACCCCGACACCCGGCACGACGTCGTGTTGCGCGCCGAGCACCTCGACGTCGTCTACGAGGGGCGGCGCCCGGTGCACGCCGTCCGCGACGTCAGCCTCGAACTGCGGCGCGGCGAGATCCTCGGCATCGCCGGCGAGTCCGGCTGCGGCAGCTCCACCCTCGCCTCCGCCCTCGGCCGGATGCTCCGCCCGCCGGCCAGGCTCGTCGGCGGCCGGGTCACCTTCCGGGGCCGGGACGACGACGCCGAGACCGACCTCACCGCCCTGGCCGGCGAGGAGCTGCACGCCTTCCGCCGGAACCGGCTCTCCGTGGTCTTCCCCAGCGCCATGAACGCCCTCAACCCGGTCACCACCGTGGGCCGCCGGTTCGACGACATCTTCCGCGCCCACCGCCCCCGGATGGGCGCCGCCGAACGCCGGGACCGTGCCCGCGAGTTGCTGTCCACCGTCGGCGTCGAGCCGGCCCGGGTCGCCGCCCACCCGCACGATCTCTCCGGCGGCACGCGGCAGCGCGTCGTCATCGCCATGGCCCTCGCGCTCGACCCCGAGGTCGTCGTCCTGGACGAGCCGACCACCGGCCTCGACGCCGTCGTGCGGCGCGAGATCCTCGACGAGATCGTCCGACTCCGCGACCGGTTCGGCTTCGGCGTCGTCCTCGTCACCCACGACCTCGCGCCGCTGCTCGAACTCAGCGACCGGCTCGCCGTGATGTACGCGGGCCGCGTCGTCGAGCACGCCCCGACCGCCCGCATCGCCCGCGGCGCCGCCCACCCCTACACCCGGGGGCTGCTGCGCTCCTTCCCCGGCCGGTCGCCCGACCCGAGCGCGGAGCCGCCGGGCTGCGCCTTCGTCGACCGCTGTCCGGACGCCTTCGAGCCCTGCGCCGGCCGCCGCCCCGCCGCGCACCGGCTCGGCCCGGCCGGCGATCCCGAGGTGTGGACGGCCGCCTGCCACCTGCACGCCCCACCGCCGGCCGGCGGCGGCCGGCAGCGGGAGCGGCGCGCCCGCCCGTGACCTCCCCGGACGTCGCCGGGGGCCGGACCGCCGACCACCGGTGTCGCGGCCGGCGCGGGCCGGCGTGCGCCGTCAACCCGATGCCCGGGGCCGCTCGCCGGCGCCGGAGGGCGGCCCGGGTTCGGCGTGAGGCACAATCGAGCCGATGAGTACCTACCGTGAGCGAGTGAACCGCCGGACGGCGCGGACGACCGTGCAGCGCGCCATCGCCACGCGTGAGCGCCGCTCACCCCAGTCGGCCCCCCGGGTGCCCACCGTCGGCATCGACATCGGCGGCACCAAGGTGATGGCTGGGGTCGTGGACGCCGACGGCACGGTGCTCGAACGGCTGCGTGCCGAGACCCCGGACAAGTCGAAGAGCCCCAAGGTGGTGGAGGACACCATCGCCGAGCTGGTCCTCGACCTCTCCGACCGGCACGACGTGCACGCCGTCGGTATCGGTGCCGCCGGCTGGGTGGACGCGGACCGCTCCCGGGTACTCTTCGCCCCGCACCTCGCCTGGCGCAACGAGCCGCTGCGCGACGCGCTGGCCGCCCGGCTGGCGGTGCCGATCCTGGTGGACAACGACGCCAACGCCGCCGCCTGGGGCGAGTGGCGCTTCGGCGCCGGCCGGGACGCCGACCACCTGGTCATGATCACGCTGGGCACCGGGATCGGCGGCGCGATACTGGAGGGCGGCCGGGTCAAGCGCGGCGCGTACGGGGTGGCCGGCGAGTTCGGCCACATGCAGGTGGTCCCCGGCGGCCACCGCTGCCCGTGCGGCAACCGCGGCTGCTGGGAGCAGTACAGCTCGGGCAACGCGCTGGTGCGGGAGGCCCGCGAGCTTGCCGCGGCCGACTCGCCGGTCGCCCAGCGCACCCTGGAGCGGGTCTCCGGCCAGATCGGGGACATCACCGGGCCGCTGATCAGCGATCTGGCCCGGGAGGGCGACGCGATGTGCGTCGAGCTCCTGGAGGACGTCGGCCGCTGGCTCGGCGTCGGCATCGCCAACCTGGCCGCCGCCCTCGACCCGGCCTGTTTCGTGATCGGCGGCGGCGTCAGCGACGCCGACGACCTGCTGATCCGCCCGGCGCGTGAGGCGTTCCGACGCCAGCTGACCGGCCGTGGCTACCGCCCGGAGGCGACGATCGTCCGGGCCGAGCTGGGCGCCGAGGCCGGCATGGTCGGCGCCGCCGACCTGGCGCGCCTGGTGGCCCGCCGCTTCCGGCGCGCCAACCGCCGCCGGGCGGCGCGTGCGGAGCGGGTGCAGCACCGCACGGCCTTCGACCTGCTCGCGCCGAGGGGACGGACCGCCAGGCCATGACCGGCGTCTTCACCACGGAGGAGGGCAGCGTCGCCGCCGGCGGCTCGCTGGTCCTCTACGACACCGCCACCGCCCAGGAGCTGTTCGCCAAGCCCGGCGAGTACACCAGGATCACCCTCGCCGCCG
>NZ_SMKI01000537.1 GCF_004348415.1 Streptomyces hainanensis | reverse complement strand
CTGCCGACTCCTCCCCCGCTTCTCCTCCTTCTTCGCCTCCCTCATCCCGTGCTGTCCCGTCTCCGGCCACCGCGCTGGCCGCCGCCCGGCTGCTGCTCCGGCTCCGGGAGGCCCCGGAGCCCGCCGCCATCCATGACGAACTCCGCCGACTCGGGCCCGTGTTGCCGATGCCCTGGCTCAGATCCCTGGTGGTGACCGGCTACCGGGAGTGCCGGCTCGCGCTCCGGGACGCGGACTTCCAACTGCCGGACGCCGCCTGGCGGGACCGCAGGACACCGGGCTGGCGCGACCACCGCTCACTGGTCGACCTCACCAGCTCGCTGCTCACCCTGAACCCACCCCGGCACACCCTGCTGCGTGCCGGGATCGCGCCGGGCCTCGCCCGCACCGCCGTCACCGAACTCCGACCCGCCGTAGGGGAGTTCGCCGACCAGTGCCTCGACGAGCTGGCCGCGGCGCTGCGCGCCGGCCCCGCCGACCTGACGGCCCTGCTCGCCGAGCCGCTGCCCGCCCGCGCCATGTGCCGCTGGCTCGGCGCGCCGCCGGCCGACGCGAGCCTCCTCGCCCGCCTGGCCCGCCGCTACTCGGTCGTCCAGGAGCTCTCCCCCACCGCGGCCCAACTCGCCGACGCGGACCGGGCGGCCGAGGAGCTGAAGGACTACTTCCTGCCGTGGGTCGACTCCCGGCTGCGCCGGCCCGGCACCGACCAGCTCTCCGGCTGGGTCGGCCGCGCCTGCGCCACCTCCTCCGGCCTCACCTCCCATGACGTCGCGGTGAACGCGGCGATGCTGTTCGTCGCCGGATTCGAGACCACCGCCACCCTCATCACCAGCTTGGCCCGGGCCGTCATCGAAGAGCCCGGGTTCGCCGACCGGTTGCGGACGACGCCGGGACACATCCCGGCGGCCGTCGAGGAGATCATCCGCCGCAACCCCTCGGCCGCCGTCGTCAGCCGCGTCGCGACCCGCGACCGCCGGCTCGGCGGCATCCCCGTGCCCAAGGACCAGTTGGTGCATCTGCTGCTCCCGGCCGCCAACCGCGACCCGGCCGCCGCCGGCCAGCCACACCTCTCCTTCGGGACGGGCGTCCACTACTGCCTGGGGGCGGCGCTCGCCCGGCTCGAGCTGACCACCCTGTTGCCCCGGTTGCTCGACCGCTTCCCGCGACTGCGGCTCGCCGCACCACCCGAGGCGCCCCGGGGGCGGGGCTCGTCCTCTCGGCCTTCGTGGATCAGGCCGCGGCGTCAGATGCGGTTCATCGCAAGGCGCCGGATCGCAGCTCATACGTGGCCGTATTCGCGCGATTCGGTAACGCAGCGAGGTGCCGTAGCTGGCGTCGTGGCCCCGCGAGGGCCGGGAGGGCAGGCCCCAACACTCCCCCATCCACCACGGCTGCTCGTGACAGCCGACCAGACCCTTCCGAAAGCAAGACCGCGATGACCAGCCCCTCTCCTTCTCACCATGTTCGCGACATCCTGACGGAGCTCGAACCCTCCGTGGCCCGGCTGCTCGACCGGCACCTGGCCGCCGCCCAGACCTGGATGCCGCACTCCTACGTGCCGTGGAGCACGGCCCGCGACTTCGACGGGCCGCTCGACGGCGAGCCCTGGCGCCCCGAACAGTCCGCACTGCCGCCGGCCGTCCGCGACTCGCTGCTGGTGAACCTCCTCACCGAGGACAACCTGCCCAGCTACCACTTCGAGATCGCCACCCGCTTCGGCCGGGACGGCGCCTGGGGCACCTGGGTGCACCGCTGGACCGCCGAGGAGGGCCGGCACGCCGACGCGCTGCGCACCTACCTGCACGCCACCCGCGCCGTCGACCCCGTCGAGCTCGAACGGTGCCGGATGCGCCAGGTGTCCGCGGGCTACACCAGCGACCAACCCACCGTGCTGCACGCGATGGCCTATGTGACCGTGCAGGAGCTGGCCACCCGCGAGGCCCACCGCAACGCGGGCGCGGCCTGCGGCGACCCCGTCGGCAAGCTGCTGGCCTCGCGGATCGCGGCCGACGAGAACCTGCACATGCTCTTCTACCGGGACCTGTTCGCGGATGCCCTGACCATCGCCCCGGACGCGGCGACCGTCGCCCTGGCCGACGTGGTCTGCGGCTTCCAGATGCCGGGCACCGCCATCACCGGCTTCCAGCAGCGCGCGCTGCGGATCGCCGCGGCCGGCATCTACCACCTGGGCATCCACCGCGAGCACGTGGTGCTCCCGCTGTTGCGCTCGCTGCGGGTCATGACCCGCACCGGCCTCGGCCCGGCCGGCGAGGCGGCCCGCGACCGCCTCGGCCGCCATCTGGACCAACTGCGGGCCATGGCCGAGCGCTTCCAGGAGCTCTACGAGCGGATGGAGGCGATGACCCATGCCGGGGCCCGGCGCTGACGCGGCGGCCGTCACCGGCCTCGGCATGATCACCCCGGGCGGCCCCACCGCCGAGGCCACCTGGGCCACCCTCTGCGCGGGCCGGGGCCTGGCCCGCACCGACCCCGAACTGGCCGGACTCCCGGTCGACTTCTCCTGCCGCGTCGACGGCTTCGACCCCGACTTCGTGCACGGCCGCAGACTGGCCCGACGACTCGACCGCTTCGCCCAGCTCGGGCTGGCCGCCGCCCGCCAGGCTGTCGCGGACGCCAAGCTGGACCCGGACACCTGGGCCGCCGCGCGGGTGGGCGTGGTCATCGGCGCCGGCAGCAACAGCCTGGAGACCTATCCCCGCGAGTTCGCCAGGCTCGACCAGGGCCACCCGACCCGGGTCTCGCCCACCGCGCTGACCCGCAGCGTGCCCAACATGGCGGCCAGCGAGGTGGCCACGGGCCTGGGCGCCCACGGGCCGAGCTTCACCGTGGCCAGCGCCTGCGCCTCCGGCGCCACCGCCCTCGGCCTCGCCCGCGCGCTGCTGGCGGCCGGGACCTGCGACGTGGTGCTGGCCGGCGGCGCGGAATCCGGCCGCTCGCGGATGACCGCCACCTGCTTCGCCCAACTCCAGGCCCTCTCCCGCCGGACCGACGCACCGGCCGCGGCCTCCCGGCCGTTCGACGAGGAGCACGACGGCTTCGTGCTCTCCGAGGGCGCGGCGGTGCTGGTGCTCGAGCGCCAGGACCACGCCAGGCGGCGCGGCGCGCACGTGCGGGCCCTGCTGCTCGGGCACGCCGCCACCAGTGACGCCCATCATCCGGTCGCCCCGCATCCGGAGGGCGAGGGCGCGGAGCGGGCCATCCGCACCGCGCTGGCCGACGCGGGGCGGGAGCCGGCCGACGTCGACCTGGTGAGCGCCCACGGCACCTCGACTCCCCCCGGAGACCGGGCCGAAGCGCTGGCGCTCCGGCGGGTGTTCGGTGGTGGTGGGCCACCGGTGACCGCGCCCAAGAGCGTGCTCGGGCACGCGCTGGGCGCGGCGGGCGCCATCGAGGCCGGGCTCGCCGTGCTGGCGATCGAACAGCGGTGTGTCCTGCCGACGGCCAACCTCGGCCGCCAGGAGCCGGGGCTCGAACTCGACATCGCGACCGGCCGGCCGCGTCCCGCTGAGGTGAACATCGCCATGACCAACTCCTTCGGCTTCGGGGGGCACAACAGTGTGCTGGTCCTCAGCAGACCACGCTGATCCGTCCGCCCGTAAGTCGCCTTTGGTCTGGTTTCGACCCGACTTTCGTCAGGTGTCGGCCGGCACCCGGGCCACGACGACGTGGAGGGTGACCGAGGCCAGAAACGGCTCGGTCGCCAGGTGGTCGAGCCAGCCGGCGGCCTGGGCGTCCGTCAGCCGCCCGGCCACCACGGCGCGGCGGGTGGTGCGCCACAGGCCGAGGATCCGGTCGGCGGCGCGCACGTCGCGCAGCGCCGGCGTGATCGGGATGACCTCCGGCACATCGAAGCCGGACTCCCTTGCCAGCCTGTGCAGTTGGCGGCCGAGGACGGCGTTGCGGACGACGTGGTCGACCAGGTGCCGGGTGTAGGCGCGCGCGATGTCCACGTCGGGGTGGTCGATGGCCAGGGTCTCCCAGTCGGGCTCCGCGGCCACCAGCAGCCCGCCGGGCCGCAGCACCCGGCGCGCCTCGGCCAACGCCTGCCTGGGGTCGGCGACGTGTTGGAGCACCCGGTCGGTACGGGCCCGGTCCATGGAACGGTCCGGCAGCGGCAGGCGGTGCACGTCGGCCGCCAGGGCCTCGATTCCCGCCGCCCCGGCGGCGCGTCGACGGGCCTCGCGGACCATCCGCGGGTCGTGGTCGATCCCGATGACCCGTCCGCCCGGCGTGACCCGGCGGGCCAGCGCGTCGAAAGCGGTGCCCGGGCCGCACCCCAGGTCGAGGACGGTGTGACCGGGGGCGAGCCGGAGCGCGGCCAGTGCGCGCCGCCGGTAGTCGCCGACCTCGTCGGTGGCGGCGAGACGGTCCAGGTAGGCGATGTCTTCCGGAACAGCCGTCTCGTACCCGGGAGTCGTCATGTCACCAGTCAAACACCGTGCGGAGGCGACCAGTCGGCATTAAGAACGCGTTAAGATTGCCGGAATCCGGCAATGCGCGATGTCACACCCTCCTGGCACTATCCCTTCAACAGGCCGGAAGGCGGCTTGCGGGGGAGGTGAGTCCGGTGGGTTGGTTTCTCGGTCTCGGCATCGGGGGATTGGTGCTGCTGGGGCTGGTGTTCGTCCTCGACGGTGTGCTCGACGGGCTTCTCGACGGGTTCGCCGGCGCGGACGGCTGGCTGTCGCTGCCGGCCGCCACCGCCTTCCTTTCCATGCTGGGCTTCGTGGGCGCCATCGCCCAGGGCACGACCGGCATGGGCCCGGTGCCCGCCGTCGCGG
>NZ_SMKI01000536.1 GCF_004348415.1 Streptomyces hainanensis | reverse complement strand
CCCATCCCCCGCACCATCCCCCGCAGTCGAGTCTCGTCATCGTGATCAACCCGGTGCACCGCCCCTCGCCACGGCTGACCGTCGCAGCCACGCGAGCCGGCGCGCTCGGCGTACTCGAACTGCCCGACGACGACCCGCGCGGCGCCGCCGACGCCCTGGACCGCACCGCCAGCTGGTCCACCGCGCCGTTCGGCGTCCGCGTGCGCCCCGGTTGCCCCGTCGCCCCGGGCGACCTGCCGGCGGCCGCCACCACCGTGCTGCTCGCCGACCCCACACGCGAGCCGACAGAGTTCGTCGACCGCACCGTGCTCGCCGAGGTCACCGACCTGTCCGGCGCCCGCGCCGCGGCCGCCGCCGGCGCCGCCGGGCTGATCGTCCGCGGCTCGGAGAGCGGCGGCCGCGCCGGCGAGTTGAGCACCTTCGTGCTCCTCCAGCAGGTGCTGGCCGACCTCGGCGACACCCTCCCCGTCTGGGCCGCCGGCGGGATCGGGCCGCACACGGCCGCCGCCGCCGTGGTCGGCGGCGCGGCCGGCGTCGTGCTCGACACCCAGCTCGCGCTCTTCGACGAGGCCGCGCTGCCGCTGGAGATCACCGAGACGCTCGCCGTCCTCGACGGCACCGAGACCGTCCGCCACCACGGCGTGCGGGTGCTGCGGCGCCGCGGCCCCGGCACCCCTGAACTGCCGGACGACCCGGCCGAGTTCGCCGCCCGCGTCGGCCCCGACCTGCGCACCCAGCTGCTCCCGGTCGGCCAGGAGGCCCCGCTGGCCGCCGCGTTCGCCCGCCGCTGGCCCAGCGTCGCCGAGGCCGTGCGGGGCATACGCGGGGCCGTCGCCGACGCCGTACGCGACGACACGGCCGCCACCGCGCTCGGCCCCGACGCCCCCGCCGCCCGCGCCCTCGGCGCCCGGCTCCCCGTCGCCCAGGGCCCCATGACCCGGGTGAGCGACCAGCCCGAGTTCGCCGCCGAGGTCGCCGCCCACGGCGGCCTGCCCTTCCTCGCCCTCGCGCTCACCGGCGCCGAGGGCACCCGCGCCCTGCTGGAGCGCACCAGCGCCGCCCTCGGCGACGCGCCCTGGGGCGTGGGCATCCTGGGCTTCGCCGACGAGGCCGTCAGGACCGCCCAACTCGACGTCGTCCGCCGGCTGCGCCCCACCCACGCCATCGTCGCCGGCGGCCGCCCCGCCCAGGCCGCCGCCCTGGAGGCCGACGGCATCGCCACCTTCCTGCACGTGCCGTCGCCCGGGCTGCTGCGGCAGTTCCTCGCCGCCGGCGCCCGCAAGTTCGTCTTCGAGGGCGCCGAGTGCGGCGGCCACGTCGGGCCGCGCAACAGCTTCCCGCTCTGGGAGGCGCAGACCGAGGTCCTGCTCGACCACCTCGCCTCCCTCGACCCCGAGGCGCCCCGCGGCGACGGCCTGGTCGTGCTCTTCGCCGGCGGTGTGCACGACGAGCGGTCCGCCGCCATGACCGCCGCCCTCGCCGCCCCGCTCACCCGGGCCGGCGTCGCCACCGGCGTGCTGATGGGCACCGCCTACCTGTTCACCGAGGAGGCGGTCAGGGCCGGTGCCATCAGGCCGCTCTTCCAACGCCACCTCGTGGCCGCCGAGGGCACCGACCTGCTGGAGACCGCCCCCGGCCACGCCACCCGCTGCGCCAGCAGCGCGTTCGGCGCCGACTTCGAACGGCTTCGTGCCCGGCTCCGCGCCGAAGGCGTACCGGAGCGCGAGATCTGGGAACGGCTCGAACGGTTCAACGTCGGCCGGCTCCGGCTGGCCAGCAAGGGCATCGAGCGGGTCGGCGACGAGCTGCGCCCCGTCGACGAACGCCGCCAGGCCGACGAGGGCATGTTCATGGCCGGCGAGACGGTGGTGCTGCGTGACCGGACCACCACCCTGGCCGCCCTCCACGAGTCCGTTGCCGAGGGCGCGGAACGCTGGCTGCGCGCCCGTGCCGCCGAGCTGCGCGCGCGCCTCGGGCTGCCCGCGCCCGGGCACGCCGTCGAGGACGCGCCCGAGCGCGCGCCGGAGCCGTTGCGGGTGGCCGTCGTCGGGATGGCCGGGATGTTCCCCGGCGCCGAGGACGTGTCCGCCTACTGGGCCAACATCCTCGCCGGCCGCGACTGCGTCACCGAGGTCCCCGCCGAGCGCTGGGACCCCGAGGTCTACTACGACCCGGCGGGTGACGGCGAGCGCACCCCGTCCAGGTGGGGCGGCTTCCTCCCGCCGATCCCCTTCGACCCGCTGCGCTTCGGTATCCCGCCGGCCTCGCTCGCCGCCATCGAGCCCGTCCAACTGCTGGCCCTGGAAGCCGCCAGGCGTGCCCTGGCCGACGCCGGCCTCGAAAGCCCGGACGCCGACCACCGCCGCACCTCCGTGATCTTCGGCACCGAGGCGGGCAGCGACCTCTCCAACGCCACCGCCCTGCGCAGCGTGCTCCCCGGCTACCTCGGCACCGTCCCCGCCGGCCTCGACGAGCAACTGCCCCGGCTCACCGAGGACTCCTTCCCCGGGATGCTCGCCAACGTGATCGCCGGCCGGATCGCCAACCGGCTCAACCTCGGCGGCGCCAACTACACCGTCGACGCCGCCTGCGCCTCCTCGCTCACCGCCGTCGACGCCGCCTGCAAGGAACTGACCACCGGCACCAGCGACCTGGTGCTGTGCGGCGGCGCCGACCTGCACAACGGCATCAACGACTACCTGCTCTTCTCCTCCGTCCACGCCCTCTCGCCCAGCGGCCGCTCGGCCACCTTCGACGAGGCGGCGGACGGCATCGCGCTCGGCGAGGGCGTGGCCTGCGTGGTGCTCAAGCGGCTCGCCGACGCCGAGCGCGACGGCGACCGGATCTACGCCGTCATCGACGGGGTCGGCAGCGCCAGCGACGGCCGGGCGCTCGGCCTCACCGCGCCCCGCCCCGAAGGCCAACGGGCCGCGCTGCTCCGGGCCTACGCCAACGCCCGGGTCTCGCCCGCCGACGTCGGCCTCATCGAGGCCCACGGCACCGGCACGGTCGTCGGCGACCGCACCGAACTCGCCACCCTCACCCAGGTGTTCGAGGAGGCCGGCGCCGCCCCCGGCGGCTGCGTCGTCGGCTCGGTCAAGTCCCAGATCGGGCACACCAAGTGCGCCGCCGGCCTGGCCGGCCTGATCAAGGCCACCCTCGCCCTGCACCACGGCGTCCGCCCTCCCACCCTGCACCTGAACCGGCCCAACGGGGCCTGGGACGAGGCCACCAGCCCGTTCGCCTTCCACACCGAGGCGCGCCCCTGGGCCACCGAGCCCGCCGAACGGATCGCCGGCGTCAGCGCCTTCGGGTTCGGCGGCACCAACTTCCACGTCGTGCTACGCGCGTACAACCAGCCGCCAGCCGTCCACGCGTTCGACGAATGGCCCGCCGAGCTGCTGCTGTTCCGCGGCCGCGACGCCGCCGCCGCCCGCGCGGCCGCCAGGTCGCTGCTCGCCGCGGTGGAACGCGGCGGACCATGGCGGCTCCGCGACTACGCGCGTCACGCGGCGCGCCGCGCCGACCTGGCGGCGACCCGCGGCGAGCCCGTCCGCGTCGCCGTCGTCGCCGACCGCCTCGACGCCCTGCCCGCACTGCTGCGCCGGGCCGCCGACGGCGAGTCGGCCCCGGACGACGGCATCCACACCGCGGCCCCCGAAGGCGCCGGGTCCGGCCGGCTGGCGTTCCTCTTCCCCGGCCAGGGCAGCCAACGGCCCGGCATGCTCGCCGAACTCCTGGTCGCCTTCCCCGAACTCCAGCACCACCTCAGGCGCGGCGCCCGCTGGGCCGACCGGATCTACCCGCCCGCCGCCTTCGACGAGGCGGCGGCGGCCCGGCAACAGGCCCGGATCACCGACACCGCCGTCGCCCAACCCGCCCTTGGCCTCGTCGAGTTGGCCGCCGCCGAACTGCTCTCCTGCCTCGGCGTCCGACCCGACATGGCCGCCGGGCACAGCTACGGCGAGCTGGTCGCGCTCGGCACGGCGGGGGTGCTGGCGCCCGACGACGTGCTGGCCGCCAGCGCCGCCAGGGCCGAGGCCATCCTCGCCGAGGTGAGCACCGGCGACCCCGGCGGCATGGCCGCCGTCGCCGCCACCCCCGCCCAGATCGAGGCGGTGCTGCGCGGCTCGCCGGCCGCCGGCGCGATCGTCGTCGCCAACCACAACGCGCCGCGCCAGACCGTCGTCTCGGGACCCACCGAGCGGCTGGCCGAGGCCACCGAGACGCTCCGCGGCGCCGGCCTCGCCACCAAGCCGCTCCGGGTGGCCTGCGCCTTCCACAGCCCGAAGGTAGCCGGCGCCGGCGCCGTGTTCGCCCGACACCTGTCCCGACTCCCCCTCGGCACACCCGCGTTCACGGTCTGGGCCAACCGCACCGCGGCGCCCTACCCCGCCGACCCGGACACCATCCGCGCCGAACTCGCCGAGCAGATCGGCGCCCCGGTCCGCTTCACCGAGCAGATCGAGGCCATGTACGCCGCCGGGGCCCGGGTCTTCGCCGAGGTCGGCCCGGGACGGGTGCTCAGCCGCCTCGTCGACGCCATCCTCGAAGACCGCCCGCACACCACCGTCACCCTGGACGACCGCCGCCGCCCCGGCCTGTCCGGACTGCTCACCGCGCTCGCCCAACTCGCCGTCACCGGCGCCGACGTGCGCGCCGGACGGCTCTTCCAGGGCCGGGACGCCGTCGACCCGGAGACCACCGCCACCCCCACCCCGGCCGGCTGGACCGTCGACGGCCAGCTCGTCCGCCGCGCCGACGGCACCCTCCTGCCCGGAGCCCTCCACCCCCCACGCCTTGTC
>NZ_SMKI01000535.1 GCF_004348415.1 Streptomyces hainanensis | reverse complement strand
GGTGAGGGAGAAGAGGGAGTAGAAGCTGGCGACGCCGTAGGCGCTGGCGGGTGGGATCTCCAGCCGGCGGCAGAGGTGTTCGAGTGCGCCGGGGCTGATCCAGCCGATCCGCTCGTGCACCGCGTGCAGGGCGGGCAGCAGGAGGTCGCGGCGGTGGGCGGGCGCGTCCGGGTCGTCCGGCTGGGCGGCGAGCGCGGCGTCGACCGCGTCGCGTTCCGGCTCGGTGGCCGTGGCGCCGCTGAAGTGCAGTTCCATGGAGCGCTCCTGGCGGGGCTAGACGGCCGGGACGGGGTCGAGGCGTTCGACGCGGATGGCGCTGGCCTTGTACTCGGCGGTGCCGGCGATCGGGCAGGTGGCCTCGATGGTGATGGCGTTGACGTCCACCTCGTCGGGGAAGTGGAAGGTCATGAAGGCGAGGCCCGGGCTGAGCCCGGAGTCGAGCCGGACGGGCGCGACGATGGAGCCGCGGCGGGAGCTGATCCGTACCTCCTCGCCCTCGGCGACGCCCAGCGCCTCGGCGTCGACCGGGTGCAGGTCCAGGGTCTCGCCGCGGCGCCGCGGGGAGTCGAAGCCGCCCGACTGGACGCCGGTGTTGTAGGAGTCGAGGCGGCGCCCGGTGGTGAGCCGCAGCGGGAACTCGTCGGTGAGCTCGTCGACCGGGGGACGGTGTTCCAGCACGGTGAACGGGGCGGGCCGGCCGCGGCGTTCGGGGTCCTCCTCCCACAGCCTGGCGTGCAGGTAGGAGGGTTCGAGGGTGTCCTCGCTGAAGCAGGGCCACTGGATGCCGCCGTGCTCCAGGCGGGCCCAGGAGATGCCGGCGTGGTTGGGCGCCAGGGAGCGCATCTCGTCCCACGCCTGCTCGGGGGTGTACCGCCAGTCGTGGCCGAGGCGGCGGGCCATGTCGCAGAGGATCGCGATGTCGTCGCGGGCGCCGGGAGGCGGGTTGAGCGCCTTCCTGACCCGCTGGACCCGGCGCTCGCTGTTGGTGAAGGTGCCGTCGGTCTCGCACCAGGCGGCGCTGGCGGGCAGCACGACGTCGGCGAGCTGGGCGGTCTTGGTGAGGAAGATGTCCTGGACGACGAGGTGGTCGAGGTTGGAGAGCCGCTTCACGGTGTGCTGGCAGTCGGCCTCGGACTGCACGGGGTTCTCGCCGATGATGTAGCAGGTGGTCATGTCGCCGCGCTCGATGTGGTCGAGCATCTGGGTGAGGTTCCAGCCGTAGCGGGGCTGGATGGCGCGGCCGTAGGCGAGGCCGAACTTCTCGCGCACCGCCGGGTCGAGGATGTCCTGGAAGCCGGGCATCCGGTTGGGGATGGCGCCCATGTCGCCGCCGCCCTGCACGTTGTTCTGGCCGCGCAGCGGGTTGAGCCCGGCGCCGTGCCGGCCGACGTGGCCGGTGAGCAGGCCCAGGTTGATCAGCGAGAGCACGTTGTCGGTGCCGTTGTGGTGCTCGGTGATGCCGAGGGTCCAGCAGAGCTGGGCGCGGTCGGCGCGGGCGTAGACGTGGGCGAGCTCGCGGATCAGCTCCGCGGGGACGCCGGTGACCTCCTCGGTGCGGGCCAGCGTCCAGGGCTCGGCGGCGGCCGCGTAGGCGGCGTGGTTCTCGGTGCCGCGCTCGATGAAGGTGCGGTTGGCCAGACCGGCGTGGATGATCTCGCGGGCGATGCCGTAGGCGAGCGGGATGTCGGTGCCGACGTTGAGCGGCAGGTGGCGCTCGGCGAACTGCGCGGTGCTGGTGCGGCGGGGGTCGACGACGAAGAGCCGGGCGCCGTTGCGCATGCCGCGCAGCACGTGCTGGAAGAAGATGGGGTGCGCCTCGCGGGCGTTGGAGCCCCAGAGCACGATGACGTCGGTGTCCTCGATCTCCTGGTAGGAGGAGGTGCCGCCGCCGCTGCCGAAGGCGTGGGCGAGGCCGGCGACGCTCGGCGCGTGGCAGGTGCGGTTGCAGGAGTCGACGTTGTTGGTGCCGATCACGGCACGGGTGAACTTCTGTGCCAGGTAGTTCAGTTCGTTGGTGGAGCGGGCGCAGGAGAACATGCCGAAGGCGTTCGGTCCGTGCTGCTCGGTGTTGCGCCGGAAGCCCTCGGCGGCCCGGCTCATGGCCTCCTCCCAGGAGGCCGGGCGCAGCACGCCGGCGTCGCGCACGAGTGGCTGGGTGAGGCGGGTGTAGTGCTCCCGGCGGCGCTTCCGGTCCTGGCGGGCGCGCTGGCCCGGCTGGTTGGCGGTCATGTCGGTTCGGCCTTCCGTGCTGGTGTGGTGGGTTCCGGTGCGGCGGTGGGGTGGCCGGTCGCGGCGCCGGCCAGGGCGCCGGTGGTGCTGGTGCGGGCGAGGAGGTCGACGGCGGCGTGCACGTCGCGCAGGGTGGGCGCGGGCACGCCGGTGAGCTCGGCGAGTTCGACGACCGCGCCGAGGATGGCGCCGGTCTCCATCTCCTTGCCGGCCTCCAGGTCCTGGAGCATCGAGGTCCTGTGGTGGCCGACGCGTTCGGCGCCGGCGATCCTGCGGTCGATGGACACGCCGGGGGCGCTGCCGGTGGCCCTGGCCACGGCGAGGGTCTCGGCCATCATGGCGCCGACCAGCCGGCGGGCGCCGGGGTGGGTGGCGATCTGCACCATGGTGGCGCGGGTGAGGGCGCTGAGCGGGTTGAAGGCGACGTTGCCCATCAGCTTGATCCAGATGTCGTTGCGCAGGTCGGCCTCGACGGGGCACTTGAGGCCGCCGGCGACCATGGCGGCGCTGAAGTCGAGGCAGCGGCGGGAGATCCGGCCGTCCGGCTCGCCGATGGCGAAGCGGGTGCCCTCCAGGTGGCGGATCACGCCGGGTTCGGCGATCTCGGTGGAGCAGTAGACGACGCAGCCGATGGCGCGGCGCGCCTCGATCACGGTGCTGACGGTGCCGCCCGGGTCGACGGCCTCGATGCGGCGGCCCTCCAGGGCGTGCCCCGACAGGCCGTGGAAGTACCACCAGGGGATGCCGTTCTGGGCGGCGATCACCGCGGTGTCCCGGCCGAGCAGCGGGCGGAGCAGGGCGCCGCAGCTGGCGTACTGCTGGGCCTTCAGGCCGAGGAAGACGTAGTCGACGGTGCCCACCTCGGCCGGGTCGCCGGTGGCGGGCGGGTGGGCGTGGAAGTCGCCGCGCGGGCTGAGGACGGTGACGCCGCGTTCGCGCAGCGCGGCCAACTGGGCGCCGCGCGCGACCAGGTGGACGTCGGCGCCGCCGCGGTGCAGCGCCGCCCCGACATAGGCGCCGATGGCTCCGGCGCCGAGCACTGCCACTCTCATTCGCTGCCCCCGATCTCGGTCGGGTCTGGGCCCCTGAGGGGCAGGGATTGCATACAGTATTCCAGAGATCACCGCGCCGGGACAGGGGCGGGACGGCACGGACCGCCCGGGATCGCCCTCGATCGCCCTCGATCGCCCCGGATCGCCGAACTCCGGTCTCAGATCACGCCGATCGCCCGGAGGCCGGCCACCTGTCGTGCGGTGTAGCCGAGTTCCCGGTAGACCTCGTCGTTGTGCTCGCCCAGCAGCGGCGGCCGGCTGATCTCCACCGGGGAGTCGGAGAGCCGCAGCGGGGAGCCGACCGTGCGGAAGGCACCGCGTTCCGGATGCTCGACCTCGACGATGGCGCCGACGGCGGCCAGCGTCGGGTCGTCGATCAGCTCCCGGGTGGACATCACCGGCGCGCAGGGGATGCCGTGTTCGGTGAGCGTGTCCATCACCCGCCACTTGCCGCGCCGTTCGGTCCACTCCTCGACGAGCGCGAACATCTTGTCCAGCTTGGCCTGCCTGGCCTCCTGCGTCGACCACCCCTCGTTGCCGGCGAGTTCGGGCCGGCCGATCAGCCGGGCCAGCGTCGCCCAGCTCTGCGGCTGCACGATGACGTAGACGTAGTCGTTGGGCCCGCCGGGCGCGCAGCGCAGCGCCCAGCCGGGCTGGCCGCCGCCCGAGGCGTTGCCGGCCCGCGGCACCTCGGGCCCGGAGGGACGGCCCGGGTACTCCGCCAACGGGCCGCGGGCCAGCCGCTGCTGGTCGCGGAGCTTGACCCGGCAGAGGTTGAGCACGGCCTCCTGCATGGTGACCTGGACCCGCTGCCCGTGCCGGGTGACGGTGCGCTGGTAGAGCGCGGCGAGGACCGCGGCGACCAGGTGGATTCCGGCGCCCGAGTCCCCGATCCCGGCGCCGCTGGCGGTGGGAGGGCCGTCCGGGAAGCCGGTGGTGGCCATCGCGCCGCCCATCGCCTGGGCGATCATCTCGTACCCCCGGACGTCGGCGTGCCGGCCGGGGCCGAAGCCCCTGATGCTGGCGTACACCAGCCGGGGGTTGAGCCGGCGCAACTCCGGCCAGGGGAAGCCGAGCCGGTCCACGACCCCTGGGCCGCGGTTCTCGACCAGCACGTCCGCCCCGGCGACCAGACGGCGGAACAGCTCCTTGCCCTGCCCGGTCTTGAGGTTGAGGGTGATGCTGCGTTTGTTGCAGTTGAGCATGGCGAAGTAGAGGCTGTCGACGTCGGGCACGTCGCGCAGTTGGCCGCGCGCGATGTCGCCGCGACCCGGCGTCTCCAGCTTGATCACGTCGGCCCCCAGCCAGGCGAGCAGTTGGGTGGCGGAGGGGCCCGACTGGACGTGCGTCATGTCGAGCACCCGTACCCCCGCCAGGGCCTTGGGTGCTTCGGTGCCGGCTGCCTCGGTCATGTGGGCGTCCCCTCGCTGGTCTGTCCCGACGTGGAGCGACTGGAGATTGCATACCGTATGCAGTAACCCATATGGTCGCGGCTGTCGACGGCGGCTGTCCAGGGTTCGGCGGGGGCGT
>NZ_SMKI01000534.1 GCF_004348415.1 Streptomyces hainanensis | reverse complement strand
CGCTATCTCTTCGGCCGACGCGGTGGGCGGCGGGCGGCGTGGGAGCCCCCGGAGGGGGCGACGAAAGCGCCGGACCCGCAGGCGCGGGGCCTGCGGGTCCGGGCGATGGCTGACGGTCGACAGCCGGAGCGTGACCGCTCAGGCGGCCTTGGGGGCGTTGACGTCGCTGGGCAGCGCCTTCTGGGCCGTCTCGACCAGGACCGCGAACGCGTTCGGGTCGTTGACCGCGAGCTCGGCGAGCATCTTCCGGTCCACCTCGATCTCAGCGGCCTTCAGGCCCTGGATGAAGCGGTTGTAGGTGACGCCGTTGGCGCGGGCGGCGGCGTTGATCCGCTGGATCCACAGCTGCCGGAAGTCGCCCTTGCGCTTCTTGCGGTCGTTGTAGTTGTAGACGAGGGAGTGGGTGACCTGCTCCTTCGCCTTGCGGTAGAGGCGCGAGCGCTGACCGCGGTAGCCGCTGGCCTGCTCCAGAACAGCCCTGCGCTTCTTGTGGGCGTTGACTGCCCGCTTGACGCGTGCCACGTGTGTACTCCTTGTAGGGGGGCCGCGGGATGGTCACGCGGTCCTGAAACGGATGGGGTCCCGGTCGGACGCCCGGGTGTCCGCGGCCGGTCGGCCCGCGGACCCGCGGGTCACTTGCCGAGAAGCTTCTTGATCCTCTTGGCGTCGGCCGGAGCCGTCTCCGTCACACCGGCGAGGCGACGGGTCAGCGTCGACGGCTTGTGCTCCAGGTAGTGACGGCGACCGGCGCGAGGGCGCATCACCTTGCCGGAGCCAGTGATCTTGAAGCGCTTACTGGCACCGCTGTGCGTCTTGTTCTTCGGCATGTCGCCGTTCTCTCCTCGTCGTCTTGCTGATCGTTGACGCCCGGCATGGGGCGTCGGCCGCGTCAGGCCGACGCCTTGCCCTGCTGGCGCTCGGCCTGCTCGCGCTCGGCCTGCTGGCGCTCGGCCTTGCGGACGGCCTGTGCCTCCCGCGCCTCGGCCATCGCCTCGGTCTTCTTCTTGTGCGGACCGAGAACCATGATCATGTTCCGGCCGTCCTGCTTGGGGTTCGACTCAACAAAGCCCAGATCCTGGACGTCCTCAGCGAGCCGCTGCAGCAGCCGGTAGCCCAGCTCGGGGCGGGACTGCTCACGACCGCGGAACATGATCGTGATCTTGACCTTGTCCCCCTGCTTGAGGAACCGGACGACGTGACCCTTCTTGGTGTCGTAGTCGTGCGGATCGATCTTCGGCCGGAGCTTCATCTCCTTGATCACCGTGTGCGCCTGGTTCTTGCGCGCCTCACGGGCCTTCATGGCCGACTCGTACTTGAACTTTCCGTAGTCCATGAGCTTGCAGACCGGCGGGCGGGCGTTGGCCGCCACCTCGACCAGGTCCAGGTCGTACTCCTGGGCAAGCTCCAGGGCCTTGGCAAGCGGCACAATGCCGACCTGCTCGCCACTGGGACCGACGAGTCGCACCTCGGGGACGCGAATCCGGTCGTTGATACGGGGCTCGGCGCTGATGGGGCCTCCTCGGTTTGCGCCGCACGGTTGCCTGGCGGACAGCCGTGCCGGGATCGTTCCTGGCGGACAGCCGCTCCAGGACGCAGAAAACGCCCCGAACGGCACACAGGCGGGGCTCCTTGCAGACCGGGAGCACCGCCGCAGCATCACCGCGGGGCGCAGCCTGACCATTGACCTGCCGGCCTCTCGGGCCGATCAGGTGGGAGTACGGAGCCTCCACTTGCGGGCCGGGCACTCGAGTGTCCGGCCGGTCGCATATCAGGTTACACCACCCCGGCGACAGTCGCTTCCGGCCGGGATCCCGGGGTTCTCCGACGGTATCCGGCCGCCCGGGGCGCGCGCGGGGCGGCCCCGGGCCGGGCCTACCCTGGTCGGCATGAGCGACACCGCACCGGCCGGCCGTCCCGGCGAGACCCCCGACCACGCCGCCCCCGACGGCGGGGCCGCCGACGTCCGGGCCGACGACGTCCAGGATCTGACCCGCGACATCGCCGACGTGCCGGCGGTCGAGGTGATCACCACCGTGGCGGTGCACCTGATGAGCTCGGCGGCGGTCAACCTGGGCCTGGCCGAGGACGGCGAGGCGCACAAGGACCTGGACGAGGCCCGCAAGCTGATCACCGCGCTCGCCGGCCTGGTGACGGCCAGCGCCACCGAGGTGGGCTCCTACCACGCGGCGCCCCTGCGGGACGGTCTGAAGTCGCTGCAGCTGGCGTTCCGCGAGGCGTCGGCGGTGCCCGACGAGCCGGGCCAGGGGCCGGGCGAGAAGTTCACCGGGCCGGTCCTCGGTTCGCCCGCCTCGCGCTCAGGTCGTTGAGCCAACCGCTCCTCTCGGGGTGGATCAGCTGGTGCACCAGCACCGCCACCGCGGCGCCGACCAGCGGGGCGATGATGAACAGCCACAGCTGGGCGAGCGCCGAGCCGGTCGCGAAGATCGCGGTGGCCAGGCTGCGCGCCGGGTTGACCCCGGCGCCGGTCAGCGGGATGCCGACCAGGCTGATGGCGCCCAGCGCAAGGCCGACCGGCACGGCGTCGAAGCCGCGCAGCGCCACCCGCGGGGTCGCCGAGAGGTAGACGAAGACCAGCAGGAACGTCAGCACCGCCTCGACGACGAACGCGCCGCCGAGCGAGAGGCCCACCGCCGAGCGGTCGTCGAACCCGTTGCTGCCGAAGGCGCCGTGCGTGCCGAGCCCCGGCACCTGCTTGGCCACCAGGAAGAGCAGGGCGGCGCCGACGATGGCCCCGGCGAACTGGGCGATCCAGTAGGCCACCGCGGCGCGCACCTCCATCCGCCCGGCGAGCAGCATGCCGAGCGTGACCGCGGGGTTCACCTGGGCCCCGGAGACGTGGCCGAACATGTAGATCAGGCCGAGCAGCACGAAGGCGAACGCCAGCGAGATGCCCAGCGTGCCGATGAACTCGCCGGCCAGCACCGCTGATCCGACGGCGAAGAAGACCAGGAGCAGGGTGCCAAGGAACTCGGCGAGGAGCGGCTGCTCCATCGCCTCGGTGTCCGCCATGGGTTCGGTGGCGGCGGAGTCGGTCTTGCCGGGCTCGCTCTCGGCGGACATGGCGCCCTCCAGTGCCAGACGTTCGGTCGTGCTGGCAGTCTCCGGCACCGACGTACCGGACGCATGTCCTTGCCACCATGCGGGTGAGCCCGGCGTGGCCCGCCGGCGGCGGGTTCAGCGGCGGTAGGTCGGCTCGCCCGGCAGCGTGGCGTCGGGCGGCAGCACGGCGAGCTGGAGGCCGCGCACCAGGTGGGCGCGGAGCGTCGCGTCGGCGGCGAGCGCGCCGGCCAGCCGGCGGACGGCGTCGGCGGTCGGCGCCGCGGGGTCGAGCGACAGCGCCAGGGTGGCGTCGGCGTTCCGGCCGCCCGGCACGAGTCGGGCCGCGCGCACGGCCGGTTCGGTGGCGAGCACCGCGCGGACGGCTTCGGCCACGGCCGGAGGGACGGCGGGGTCGCCGCCGGCGGCGACGGCGCGCAGCGCGGGCCCCGACAGCTCGTAGGCGACCGGCCCCGCCACGTCGACGACCAGGGCGCCGGCGTTCTCCTGGACGGCGGCGCGCAGCGCCTGGGCGGTGGTGACGGCGACGGGCCGGGCGTCGGCCCGCCAGCGGGCCATGGTCCCGACGGCCGTGAACACCGGGAGCGCGCGCCGGCCGTTGGGCAGTTCCAGGGTGAGGACGGCCATCTCGCTGCTCTTCTCGCGGCGCAGCCCGTCGGGCCCGGTCTCGGCCTCGCCGAGCACGGCGACGACGGGCACCAGCAACCGGGCGTCGGCGAGCGCGGTCACCAGACGCGGCTCGGCGCCCGGGTCGCTCGCCCAGGCGTCGAGCGCGGACCGGAGCTCGGGGTGGGCGGTGCCGTCGTCGTCGGCGAAGGCGGGCTGCGGGATGTTCTTCGGGGCCACGGCGACGAGGTTAGGCGGCACAGCGGGCGGGCCGGCCGGCGGGGCCCGTGGGGGGTGGCGCCAGCCGTCCGGGCGCCCCTCTTCCGGGGCATGTTCCGCGACACGCCCGGTCGCCACCCATCCGTGGCGGCGGGCCGTGATAGGGGCGGGCGTCCGGCTCGTCACGTGATCGTCGTCACGTCCCGTTACGCGTTCTTCATGCGGGAGGCGGTGACTCGGGCACCTGTGCGGGATACGGTGCGGAGTCATGAGCCTGATCCCCGGACCGGTAGCACGGCGGATCCGGCCTGCCCTGGTCGTGAACGCCGCGCTCGCCACCTCGCTCCTCGCGGGCACGGTGGCCAGCGACTCCGTGCGCGACGCGGCCGACGCGGTGCTCGGCGCCGCCGACCAGCCGGCGGACGACGCCCTCGACGCCGCCAACGCCACCCCCTGGCCCCGCGCCACCTCGGGTACGTCGCCGCACGCGCTGGCGCCTGCCGCCCCGAACGCCGTGCTCGCCGAGTCCCTGGCGCCGCTGCTCGCCGACCACCGCACCCGACTCTCCGTGACGGTGCTGGCCGAGGACACCGGGCTCACGGCCAGCTTCGGCGCCGGCAGGTTCGACACCGCCAGCATCGTCAAGGTGAACATCCTCGCGGCGCTGCTGCTCCAGGCGCAGGACGAGGAGCGCGAGCTGACCGCGGCCGAGCGCGCCCAGGCGGCCGTGATGATCCAGCAGAGCGACAACGACGCGGCCGACGAGCTGTGGCGGACGATAGGCGGCCTGAGCGGCCTCGACGCCGCCAACCTTCTCCTGGGACTCGGTGGCCTGCTCGTACTTCTTCTCCTCGACGAGCCGCTCGCGGTGCGAGGCGCGCAGCTCCTCAAGGGTGTCGAACTCGCTG
>NZ_SMKI01000533.1 GCF_004348415.1 Streptomyces hainanensis | reverse complement strand
GTGTATAAGAGACAGCTCCTGACCCGGTCGGGGAGCCTCTGCCCGTCGGGGCTGAAGGTGTCCCGGCCATGGATACGGCACGAGACGCGCGCGCCACCGCCGACGTGCTCGGGCACGGAACCGCTCACTCCGGTGGAGCAGCACGCCACCCGGCCCGCGCGGCACGGCAGTTGAGAGGCGCACCAGAGGAAGAAACGATCCCGCCGGCCGAAGCCGGCCGGTCCCCGGTCACCCCACCCGGATGGACGTGGCCCGGGTCGGCCCGTGCGGTCGGGTGAGGGGCGAACGTTTCTGCCGGCGCGTCGGGGGGAGTTGGTGTCGACCGCTCGCCTCGCGCGGGCCGTGGCCGCCGGAGAGACACCCGAGGCGGTACCGGAGGGAGGTGGGCCCGGGGACGGTCGCAGGGACGCCGTCCGCTGGAGGAGGGCGGCGACGGCGGGGTGCCTGCCGTGGGGCGGAGGGTCCGGCGCATGGAAGCCAGACGGGCGGTCGCGTGGGCTGACCGGAGGCCGGGACAGTTGGTGACTAAGCCCTGCCAGTTGACGAGGGCTTCGTCGAGGTGTCCCTGGCTGAGGTGGGTCCCGGCCAGGTGGGCGGACGTCAGGGCCAGGCTGCGTCGGGCCTCGGGGGCGCGATCGCGCAGGGATACCGTCAGGGCCGTGATCGCGGCCGGGTGGTCGCCGATGGCGGTCAGGGCGCGGCCGCGCTGGCAGTACAGGCTGGCCGCCGAGTAGCTGGCGAGGGGATCGCCGACGTTCTGGTCGGCTTGGCCGTGGAGACTTTCCGCGGCGTGCAGGGCCTTCAGGGCTCCGGGCCGGTTGTCGAGTCGCGCCTGGGCGACGGCGAGCTGGGACTGGGTGTAGGACCGGATGATCAGCGGAGCGTGCCGGGCCGCGGTCTCGGCGGCCTGCCGCGCCAGGACGAGGGCGGACTGCCCCTCGGCGGCCAGGTGGGCCGCGGTGCGGTGGTGGTGCTGGGTGAGGGCGTCGGCGCCGTCGTCGGCGCACATGTTGCCCAGGAGCACGGTCAGTTCGGCCGCCCCCGTCAGCAGCCGCGGCTTCCGGTGGAACGGGGTGGCCGGTGCACGATCACGCACACCGGGCGGGCGCCGCGGAGGACGCCACCACGTGAAGCCTCGAAGGAGTGAAAACCGGACGACGGGAGGCTCGAAGGACCGGCGCGCGGGGCGCGGAGCCGTGCGCGACGCGCCGGAGCGGAGTGTCGGGATCGGGTCCGGATCGTTGGGCGGGATGCGGCCGGGGCGTGGTCTCCGTGCCGCGAGCTGGCACGGAGCGTCGGGATCGGATCCCGGCCGGAGGAGGGACGCGATGAGCGCGGAGACGCGGAGCATGGGCAACGGTGCCGAGAAGGCGGTCAGGCGCACCGCGATGGTGAGCGCGGTGGTCGGCGCGGCGGCGGGGGTGGCGTTGATCCCGGCCGGTGCCGCACAGGCCAGCGTCGTCGGGATCGGGAACGCCGTGTTCGGCAACACCTGTGTCCTGCAGGGCGACGCACAGGCCACGGGCAGCACGGTCTCCGGCAGCGGAGCGGGGGGCGGCAACAACGTCGGGCTGCCGTTGAACCTGTCACGTCAGCAGTGCGGGAACAGCGGCATCGTCTGCACCGCGCTGTTCAGGGCGAGCGTCTGACGGCTGGCGAGCGGAGGTGGTCGGGATGGCGTCGGAAGTGTCGCTGGAGGACGCCGCGGTGCGGGAGCTGCTGGCGCTGAGCGGGCGCGGGCTGCCCCTGCTGCGGGAGTGGGCGAGCGAGGATCCGCGCAGCGGGGTGGCCAGGGCGCTGCTGATGCTGGCGACGGGCGACGGCCTCAGCGACGAGGCGTTGAAACAGGAGCTCGTGGTCGCGTACCAGGACGCGCGGGCCGTCGGGCCCCGGCAGGCGAGCCTGGTCCACGGGGTGTTCCTCCACACGCACCGCCACTACCGACTGACCGCCGACCACCTGGTGAGGCACTTCGCTCAGTGGCCGACGGACGAGGTGGCCGGGCTCATGCTGGGCGCGTTCCACGATTGCGGTGACCCCGCCTACCGCGAGCACGGCGACGCCCTGGTCGAGAAGCAGTACGCCCTGGCCGGTCCCGACAACTGGGCCTGGGCCGGCTGGCTGGCCTCGGCACGGGCGGAGCAGGGCCGGGTGGACGAGGCCCACGAGTTGGCCGAGCGGGCGCTGGCCCGGCATCCGCGCTCCGGCGTGGCGGCGCACGCCCGCGCGCACGCGGAGCACGAACTGGGCGCCGGTCCCGCCGCCGTGGCCTTCCTCGACCGTTGGCTGGCCACCGACCCGGGTGCGATGAACTTCGGTCACCTCAACTGGCACGCCGCCCTCCAGTCGATCGCCTGCGGGGACTTCCCCGACGCGCGCCGCCGGGCGGACACGGCGCTGGCCCACTCGGACGTCGGCATGCGCGCGGCGACGAACTGGCGCCTGCTGCTCATCGGCCAGTCCCCGGCCGGCCGCTGCGACCCGGGGCTGGTACGGGAGTTGTTGGCCGCACCGGGCGGGATGGCGGAGGTCTTCCACACCTTCAACCTGGCCCTGGCCCTGGCGGTGGAGGCCGCGACCGACGATCTCCACGTCCTGGCCGGCCGGGCGGCCGCCGACGACCGGCCCGACTACCGCGACGTGCTGGCCCCCGTCGCCGAGGCCCTCGCGCACCTGACCGGGGGCCGCCCCCGGGCGGCGGTGGACCTGCTGGCGGGCCTGGGCGAGAGAGTCGAACGGCTCGGCGGGGTCCGGGTGGAACGGGAGATCGTCCAGGACACCCTCGCACGCGCCCTGGCCGACATCGGCGAACACGCCCGCGCGGCCGACCTGTTGCACCACCGCGTCACCACGCGCCGCCACCACACCTACGAGGACCTCCTTCTCACCGGCGGGGAGAACGCGGGCGGCGCCCAGCTCGTCCAGCAGGGCCGAGCGCCTCGCGCCGACCCGCACGCGAGCTCCGCCGGGTCACGGTAAGAGGTCGTCCTCGCCTTCGACGCCCCGCTGCTCGCCGGCCTCCGCACGCTCGGCGGCGGTACGCCCGTGGGCACGAGAAGTGGGCTTCCTGTCCGATCCCCGCTACCGCACGATGTGGGGGAAACTCCGGCCCGGTGACGCCGCGTTCTGGCGCGTCCCGACCGCGGGCTTCGAGGAGGCGGTCGCGCCCTTGTCGCCCCGCCCATGCCCACGGCCTGGCGGCAGGGGCTGGACCGCAACCTCACGGCCCATCTGTGGGAACGAGGGAGCCTGGAACTGCGCCGCGCGGCACTGGGCGCCCCCGCCACGGCGGACACGTACCAGAGTCGCCTCCAGACTGTGTCCGCCTTGGCGTTCTTCGACGTGTGGGAGAACGTACGCGCTCTGGCGGCCTTCGTGGGCGGAGCCGTGGAGTGGCATCTCACGACCCCCCGTTTTCGGGAGTACTTCGCCTCATGACCACCGGGCCGATCCCGCTCCTCGACAAGGCCCCGGTCGGGTGGCGACGGTCGGGGGTGCGGTGGTTGTCCGGGATTGCCATGACCGGCTTCTTTTCCTAGGGTGATGTGAAACGATTCACTCCCTACTCGTCCGGTGCGCCCCGACGGAGGAGCCCTCATGCCCGGTCCCATCGACCAGAATCCGACCGCGCCGTTGCCGCCGTCCAGTCGTAGCGGGGCGCCGGGTGCCGGCGTGGTGCCCGATTTCGCGCCGCCGGTGGCGGGTCGGCCTCGGCGGCGCTACGCGGTGGTCGGTACCGGGCATCGTGCGGGGATGTACGTGTCCGCGCTGACCGACGCCCATGCCGATGTCGGGGAGATCGTGGCCTGGTTGGATCCCAACCCGGCGCGCATCGACTGGTATGACGAGGAGGTGCGCGGCCGGCGGGGCGGGGGCGGTGAGCCGTTGCCGCGCTTCGGGCCCGAGGGGCTGGAGCGGATGGTCCGCGAGTCGGGCGTCGACGTCGTCATCGTGACCAGCCCGGACCACAGCCATGCCGAGATGGTCGAGCGGGCGCTGCGTGCGGGTGCGGACGTGGTGGTGGAGAAGCCGTTGACGACGGACGCCGAGGGATGCCGGCGCGTCACGCGGGCCGTGTCCGAGACGGGGCGAAGCGTCGTGATGACGTTCAACTACCGGTACGCGCCCAGGAACTCGACGCTGCGGGAGGTGGTGGCTTCGGGTGAGATCGGCGAGGTCACCAGTGTGCACTTCGAGTGGGTGCTGGACACCGTGCACGGGGCGGACTACTTCCGTCGTTGGCATCGTGAGAAGTCCAACTCCGGCGGGCTGTTGGTGCACAAGTCGAGCCATCACTTCGATCTGGTCAACTGGTGGCTGGACGACGTCCCGACCCGGGTCTTCGCCTCCGGGGCGTTGCGCTTCTACGGCGACGACAACGCGCGGGCGCGGGGTATGGGTGCGCGGCCGGAGCGTGGCACCGAGGCGCCGAGCGACCCGTTCTCGCTCGACCTGCGTTCCGATCCGCGGTTGGAGGGCCTGTACCTGCGGGCCGAACAGCACGACGGTTACCGTCGGGACCTCGACCCGTTCGCGCCGGGCATCACCATCGAGGACAACATGGCCCTCCTCGTGGACTATCGCGGTGGCGCGATGCTCACGTACTCGCTGAACGCGCACGGTCCCTGGGAGGGGTACCGGGTCTCGGTCAACGGCACGGCCGGGCGCGCGGAACTCGAGGTGGTCGAGCGTGGCCACGTGCGGGTCGAGGGGGAGGGCGACGCGGTCCTGGATCCTTCCGCCACCCCGGACGTTCCGACCGGGGACGTGCTGCGGCCGGAGGGGGAGCGCCTGGTGGTGCAGCGGCACTGGGGGCG
>NZ_SMKI01000532.1 GCF_004348415.1 Streptomyces hainanensis | reverse complement strand
CGCGGAGGGCGCCCCCGCCGATCCGCCCCGCGCCGGGCGCACCCGTGTCCCGGACCCCGCCGACGTGCCGCTCGGTCGGGCGTTCGCCCTGGTCCACACCGCCCTGCCGGCCCCCTCCGCGCGGATGCTGCGGCTGCTCGCCCTGGCCCCCGCCGGCCTCGTGGACGCCCACCTCGCCGCCGCGCTCGTCGGCTGCCCGGTGCCCGCCGCCCGCGCCACCCTCGCCGAGCTCACCGCCTTCGGCCTGCTGCGCCCGGCCGGCCAGGCCGGCGCCGACGGCCTCCCCGACCAGTACCGGGTGCCCGGCTGCCTGGAGGGCCGGATCGCCGCGCTGCTCGCCGCCCTGGAACGGCCGGGCGAGGCGGTGCTCGCCAGGGCCAGGATGCTGGAACGGGTCGTCACCCGGCTGCGCGCCTGCCAGGCCGTCACCGAGCAGCCGACGGGCGAGGAGCGGGAGTGGCTGGCGGCGCTGCCCGCGGCGCTCCGCTTCGACAACCGCGCGGCCGCCGCCGGCTGGCTCGTCACCCGCCGCCCCGCGCTGCTCGCCGCCGCCCGCACGGCCGCCACCGACGGCGGGCTCGACACCCTTGCCAGGCGGCTGCTGGCCACCCTGAGCCGGGTGCTGATCGCCCACCTGTCGCCCGACCAGGCCAGGGCCGAGCTCTACGGGCTGCAGGAACTCGCCCTGCTGATCGCCGACCGGCAGCGGCTGACCAGGGAGCGCGCCGCCGCGCTCCTCAGCCTCGGGGACCTGGACGCCGGCGCCGGCCGGCCGCGTGCCGCGCTCGACCGCTACCGGGCCGCCCTCGAGGCCGCCAGGGGCGACCGCGGGCCACGCCAGGAGGGCGTCGACGCGGACGACGTCCGCCGGGCCCTGGAGTCCGTCGCCGACACCTACGCGGAGCTGGGGGAGTGGCAGCGGGCCGCCGACTGGTACGGCCGGGCCCTGCCGATGAGCCAGGCGCGCGGCGACCTGGCCGGCGTGGGCCGGCTGCACGGCCGGGTCGGCGCCGCCCTCGCCCACACCGGGCAGTGGGGCGAGGCGCTGCGGGCCTGGCGGGCCGCGGCCGCCGCCCACCGCAGGCACGGCGACGTGCCGGCCCAGGCCCGGGCGCTGGCCGAGGTGGCGCGGGCCCAGGAGCGCGTCGGCCGTCCCGAGGAGGCCCTGCGCACCGGCTCCGACGCGCTGCGGCTCGCGGAGCACGGCGCGGATCTCCGGCTCAGGGCCGAGCTGCGGCTGCGGCTCGCCGACTGCGCCGACCGGCTCGGCCGCGCCGACGCGGCCGCCGCCCACCGGGCCGCCGCCGAGCGGCTGACGGCCGAGGCCGCGGCGGCCGAGGAACGGCCCGCCGCCACCGCTCCAACCTTTGGAACGCAGACACCTTCGGCCAACGATTGACTGATTGCAAGGCTCGACAAGCTGGATTCCTTACTTACACTGGTCGAGACAGCTGTCCAGTGCGTGCAAGGACCGTGATCGACGTGAAGGTCGGCATTCCCACCGAGGTCAAGAACAACGAGTTCCGAGTGGCCATCACCCCGGCCGGCGTCCACGAGTTGGTGGTCGGCGGGCACGAGGTCCACGTCCAACGCGGCGCGGGGCTCGGCTCCGCCATCCCCGACGAGGAGTTCGTCGCCGCCGGGGCCACCGTGCTGGCCGACGCGGACGAGGTCTGGGCCGGCGCCGACCTGCTGCTGAAGGTCAAGGAACCGGTCGCCGAGGAGTACCACCGGCTCCGCAAGGACCAGGTCCTCTTCACCTACCTGCACCTCGCCGCCTCCCACGAGTGCACCGACGCCCTGCTGGCCTCCGGCACCACCGCCATCGCCTACGAGACCGTGGAGTCCGCGGCGCCGAACGGCCGCGCCCTGCCGCTGCTCGCCCCCATGTCCGAGGTCGCCGGCCGGATCGCCCCCCAGGTCGGCGCCTACCACCTCATGCGCCCGGCCGGCGGCCGCGGCGTGCTGCCGGGCGGCGTCCCCGGCACCCCGCCGGGGAGCGCGGTCGTGATCGGTGCCGGCGTCTCCGGCTGGCAGGCCACCCAGATCGCCGTCGGCATGGGCTTCCAGGTCACCCTGCTCGACCGGGACATCGCCAAACTCCGCGACGCCGACCGGGTGTTCGGCACCCGGGTGCGGACCGTCGCCGCCAACGCCTACGAGGTGGAGCGGGCCGTGCTCGCCGCCGACCTGGTGATCGGCGCCGTCCTGGTGCCCGGCGCCCGGGCTCCCCGGCTCGTGACAGGTGAGCTGGTGTCGCGGATGAGACCGGGAAGTGTCCTTGTCGACATCGCGATCGACCAGGGCGGCTGCTTCGAGGACTCACGCCCCACCACCCACGCCGAGCCGACGTTCCGGGTGCACGACTCGATCTTCTACTGCGTCGCCAACATGCCGGGCGCGGTGCCGGCCACCTCCACCGCCGCGCTGACCAACGCCACCCTGCCCTACGTCGTCGAGCTGGCCCATCGCGGCTGGCGGGAGGCGCTGCGGCGCGATCCGGCGCTGGTCCCCGGGCTCAACATCCATGACGGGCACGTCATCTCGGCCCCCGTCGCCGAGGCGCACGGCCTGTCGCACACCGAACCCCGCGCCGTGCTCGGCTGATTGCCGGACTGATCGACCCGCGCCGCGCGCGGGCCTCCGGTCAACTCCCGCCGTCAACATCGGGAATGTCACACGCCGCGGCGCGCCGAGCCCACCCGGTCGTCGACCGTCGCCCGCCGTGACGACCTCCGACGAACGGTCAACTCGGGTGCTAGATAGTGCTTTAACCGATTCGTACCCGGGGGATACGTCCCCCTGGCGAGGCTTGTGCCCTTGACAAGAGAATGTTCGACGGCCGACACATCCGTGCCGGTCCGGCGGATTGTGTTGCTGTGAACCGCCGACACGCCATAGAGTCGCCAATCGTCGGCATGGTGCAACGCTGACTCTGTCTAGAAGTTTCCTGGTCCCCAAGGAGGTAAGACGACTTGTGAATGAGTCGACAATTACTCCCCGGGGAGGACAACCAGGGGCCCCGGAGCGCCACATGGGCACCGCGGGCCTGACGGGCCTGGGCTCCGTCGCTGTCCATACCTACGCAACCCACCAGAGCCAACCGAGCATGACAGCGCATCAGAGCACTGAAGCAAACGCGACGGGCGGCGAGGCCGACCGTTTCCCCGACTACGACGATCTCCCGGACGGGCAGTTCTACGACCCGGACGCGGAGTACGAGCCCGATCCCGAGTACGCGGCGACCATCGCCCCGGACGCGGCCAGGCAGCGGCGCGAGCGGATCGGTCCCACCGGTCGCCCGTTGCCGTACTTCCCGATCCCCGGACCGCTCGTCGAGCGTGGCCCGGCGCAGATCATCGCGATGTGCAACCAGAAGGGCGGGGTCGGCAAGACCACCTCGACCATCAACCTGGGCGCCGCGCTCGCCGAATACGGCCGTCGGGTCCTGCTGGTCGACTTCGACCCGCAGGGCGCCCTCTCGGTCGGCCTCGGCGTGAACCCGATGGAGCTCGACCTCACCATCTACAACCTGTTGATGGAGCGGGGCATGGCCCCCGACGAGGTGCTGCTCAAGACCGCGGTCGCCGGGATGGACCTGCTGCCGAGCAACATCGACCTGTCCGCCGCCGAGGTGCAACTGGTCAGCGAGGTGGCCCGCGAGTCCACCCTCCAGCGGGCGCTGCAACCGATGCTGAACGACTACGACTTCGTCATCATCGACTGCCAGCCCTCGCTCGGCCTGCTCACCGTGAACGCGCTCACCGCGGCGCACAAGGTGATCGTGCCGCTGGAGTGCGAGTTCTTCGCGCTGCGCGGAGTGGCCCTGCTGACCGAGACCATCGAGAAGGTCCAGGAGCGGCTCAACCCGAACCTGCACCTGGACGGCATCCTGGCCACCATGTACGACTCGCGCACGGTGCACAGCCGGGAGGTCCTGGCCCGGGTGGTCGAGGCGTTCGACGACAACGTCTACCACACGGTCATCGGGCGTACGGTCCGCTTCCCGGAGACCACGGTCGCCGGTGAACCGATCACCACCTACGCGTCCAACTCCGTTGGCGCGGCCGCGTACCGTCAGCTCGCAAGGGAGGTGCTCGCCCGGTGCCACGCCGAGTGAGCCTCCCGGCGGCCGACGAACTGTTCCGCAGTACCGGCGGGGCCGCCGTGCAGCCCTCGACGCCCCCGAACGCGCCCGAGCAGGCGGGGAGCACCAAGGAGGACCCGGCACCCCGGGTGCCGGCCCCGGCCGGCGAACAACGACCGGCCGAGGCGGGCCCCGGTGACGAGCCGGCCGCCTCGCCGCCCTCGGGCGGCGCGGGCGGGGCCGGCTCGGCCGACGACCGCGGCCGGCTGCTGTCGCGTGACGCGCGTGACGCCAGGCCGGTGGGTGAACGGACGCTGCCGGCCCAGCAGGGGCGCGAGCGCGAGGGCCGTGACGGCCGGGACGCGGCCAAGGGGAGCCGACCGGCGCCCGCGGCCGCTCCCCGGCGCGGCCGGGCCGCCCGGCGCCCGAGCGGGCGGGAACGGCACGACGAGAAGATCACGGTCTATGTGTCGGCCGAGGAACTGATGGACCTCGAACACGCCCGCCTCGTCCTGCGCGGCGAACACGGCCTCGCCGTGGACCGCGGGCGGATCGTCCGGGAGGCCGTCGCGGTCGTCCTGGCCGACCTGGAGTCCCGCGGCGAGGCGAGCATCCTGGTGCGCCGCCTCCGCGGCCGCTGACGCCGTTCGGAACGACGCGCGTGCGGCTCGGCCGCCGCTCGGCCGTTGCCGGGGACCACGGGAGTAGTGTGCCCCGCGATGCCCCCTCCTCCGC
>NZ_SMKI01000531.1 GCF_004348415.1 Streptomyces hainanensis | reverse complement strand
TAGTGCGAGAGCGAACTCCGCCTCCAGGCGGGCGTGCAACTCCACGGCGGTCAGAGAGTCCATGCCCTGCTCGAACAGGCCGCGGCGGCGCGACAGCGGCTGCCCGGCGGACACGCCGAGCACCGACGCCGAGCTGCTGCACCGTTGGCTCACCCACCCCAAATCCGTCTTCTGGCTGATGCGGGACGCCGAACCCGACGACGTCCGGAAGGCGTTCCAGGCCGTCCACGACGCCCCCGCCCACCGGGCGTACCTCGGCCTGCACGACGGAGAGCCGGCCTTCCTCGTCGAGGCGTACGACCCGGCCCACGACCCCGTGGGCTCCGTCTATCCGGTCCGGCCGGGCGACGTCGGCATGCACTTCCTGGTCGCCCCCACCGACGCCCCGCTGCACGGCTTCACCCTCGCCGTGATCACCACCGTGATGGAACTGCTCTTCGCCGACCCGGCCAACCACCGCGTGGTGGTCGAACCCGACGCCCGCAACACGCCCGTCCACGCCCTCAACGCCGCCGTCGGCTTCCAGGTCGAGCGCACCGTCACCCTGCCCGACAAGGACGCCCTGCTCAGCTTCTGCACCCGCGCACAGTACGAGGCCACCAGGGCCACCACGGCAGCACCCCAGGAGTGAACCGCATGACCGTCCCCCACGAGGCCGTCGCCCACCTCACCCCCGAGCTGTGGGAGCGCGCCAACCGCCTTCTGATACGCAAGGCGCTCGCCGAGTTCGCCCACGAACGCCTCCTGACCCCGGAACCGCGCCCCGACGGACGGCACACGGTCCGCGCCGACGACCCCACCCTCGCCTACCACTTCACCGCCCGGCGCCTCAGGCTCGACCACTGGCTGATCGACCCCGACTCCCTCACCCGCGAACGCGACGGCGTCCCGCTCCCCCTCGACTCCCTCGACTTCTTCCTCGACCTGCGCGGCACCCTCGGGCTCTCCGACGACGTCCTCCCGGTCTACCTGGAGGAGATCACCAGCACCATGGCCGGCACCGCCTTCAAGCTCGCCGCGCCCCACCGGCCGGCCGCCGAGCTGGCCCGCGCCGACTTCCAGACCGTCGAGGCCGCCATGACCGAAGGCCACCCCTGCTTCGTGGCCAACAACGGACGCCTCGGCTTCGACGCCGCCGAATACCTCTCCTACGCCCCCGAGACCGGCTCCCCCGTCCGCCTGGTCTGGCTCGCCGCCCGCCGCGACCTGGCCACGTTCACCGCCTCCACCGACACCGACTACGAGACCCTGATCGCCGACGAACTCGCCGCGGCGACCCGCCGCCGCTTCGCCGACCGGATGACAGCGCTCGGCCTCGACCTCGCCGACTACTACCTGATCCCCGTCCACCCCTGGCAGTGGTGGAACCGGCTCTCGGTCACCTTCGCGGGCGAGATCGCCAGGCACCACCTGGTCTGCCTCGGCGAGGGCGACGACACCTACCGCGCCCAGCAGTCCATCCGCACGTTCTTCAACACCGACGCCCCCGAGAAGCACTACGTCAAGACGGCCCTCTCCGTCCTCAACATGGGCTTCCTGCGCGGCCTCTCCGCCAGCTACATGCGCGCCACCCCCGCCATCAACGACTGGCTGGCCGGGCTGATCGCCAAGGACGACCTCCTCACCGGCACCGGCTTCTCGATCATCCGCGAACACGCCGCCATCGGCTACCACCACCGGCACTACGAGGCCGCGACCGAGAAGGGCTCCCCCTACCTCAAGATGCTCGCCGCGCTCTGGCGCGAGAGCCCGGTGCCCACCCTCGAACCCGGCCAGCGGCTGGCCACCATGGCCTCCCTGCTGCACACCGACCGGAACGGCGACTCGTTCGCCGCCGCGCTGATCGCCGAGTCCGGACTCCCCGCCGAGGTCTGGCTGCGCCACTACCTCGACGCCTACCTGACCCCGCTGCTGCACTGCCTCTACGCCTACGACCTGGCCTTCATGCCCCACGGCGAGAACGTCATCCTGGTCCTGGAGAACGGCGTGCCGCGGCGCGTCATCATGAAGGACATCGCCGAGGAGATCGGCGTGATGAGCGCCGAGCAACCCCTACCGCCCGAGGTCGAGCGGATCCGCGTCGACGTACCGGACGACGTGTGGGCGCTCTCCGTCTTCACCGACGTCTTCGACTGCTTCTTCCGCTTCCTCAACGGCGTTCTCACCGAGAACGGCCTGCTGACCGAGGACGCCTTCTGGGCGACCGTGGCCGCCTGCGTCACCGACTACCAGCAGGCCGTTCCGGAGCTCGCGGAGAAGTACGCGCGGTTCGACCTGTTCGCCGAGCGCTTCGCCCTGTCCTGCCTCAACCGCCTCCAACTGCGCGACAACCGCCAGATGGTGGACCTCCAGGACCCCAGCGGCTCGCTTCAGCTGGTGGGCACGCTCGAGAACCCGATCGCCCGCTACGCCTGATCCCGGCGCTCCTCGACCTCGTCGTCAGCGTCGTCGTCCTCGGTGTCCAGCGGATCGTCGTCCTCGGCGTCCGGGTCGAGCGCGTCGACGAACTCCAACCCGTCCAGCTCGGCCAGCCGGTCCGAGGCGTCGGTGGTTCCGCCCTGGTCGGCCTCCACGGCCTTGGCGAACCAGTCCCGTGCCTCGCTCTCCCGGCCGACGGCCAGCAGCGCGTCCGCGTAGGCGTAGCGCAGCCGTGCCGTCCAGGGCTGGACGGAGTTGGAGGCCAACTCCGGGCTCTGCAGTGTCACCACCGCCGCGTCCGCCTGCCCCATGTCGCGCCGCGCGCCGGCCGCGACCAGCCGCATCTCGACCTGGCCGGCCTTGTCCAGCTGCCGCACCTCGGGCTCGCCGGCCATCGCCAACGCCCGCTCGGGACGCCCCATGCCGCGCTCGCAGTCGGCCATGAGCGGCCACAGGTGCACGGACCCGGTCATCCGACGGGCGGCCCGGAACTCGGTCAGCGCCTCGCTGTACTTCCCGACGCCGTACGACGCGAACCCGGCCGCCTCACGAACCGCGCCGACCCGCGAGGCGAGCCGCAGCGCCGCGCGCGAGTAGCCGTAGGCACGCTCGGGATCGTCCTCCAGCAGCCTGGCCACCATGACCAGGTTCCGCGCCACGTCCACGGCGAGGGTCTTGGGCAGGCTCATCAACTCCTGCCGCACGGAACGGTCGATCTCGTCGCCCGTCACCTCGTCCGGGATCGGCAGCCGCCTGACCCGCTCACGGTCACGGTCCCGCGCCATGTCGGGGCCGCGCCGCACGCCCTCGCGCCGATACCCGCCACGGGGCCCGCCACGGTCGTCGCGCTGTCCCCGGAAGTCGCGGCCACCCGACTCACGACGGTCGCCACCCCGGTCCCGGTCCCTCTCACGCCACGGCCGATCATCCCGACCGCCCTGGTGCCGCCGCTCCTCACGGGGACGGTCGTCGCGGCGGAAGCGGTCCTCACGGGGACGCTCGTCACGCCGAAAACCACCACCGGTCGGCCGATCCCCACGCGGACGATCATCACGAGGACGGTCATCGCGGCGGAAACGGTCCTCACGGGGACGCTCGTCCCTGGGCCGGTCATCCCGACGAAAACGGTCGTCACGGGGACGGTCGTCACGGGGACGGTCGTCCCGCCGGAAACCACCGCCGGTCGGCCGGTCACCCCTGGGCCGATCATCCCGCCGGAAACCACCGCCGGTCGGCCGGTCACCCCTGGGCCGATCATCCCGACGGAAGCCACCGGCTCCACCACCCGACCCGGAACTCCCGTACCCGGGCCGACGATCGTCACGCCGGAAGCGGTCTTCACGCGGGCGGTCGTCGCGGCGGAAACGGTCCTCACGGGGACGGTCGTCACGCCGAAAACCACCACCGGTCGGCCGATCCCCACGCGGACGGTCATCACGCGGACGGTCATCGCGCCGGAACCCACCACCGGTCGGCCGATCCCCACGCGGACGATCATCGCGCCGGAAACGGTCCTCACGGGGACGCTCGTCCCTGGGCCGATCATCCCGACGGAAGCCACCGGCTCCACCACCCGACCCGGAACTCCCATACCCGGGCCGACGATCGTCACGCCGGAAGCGGTCTTCACGCGGCCGATCGTCACGCCGGAAACCACCGCCGGTCGGCCGATCTCCACGAGGACGGTCATCACGAGGACGGTCATCGCGGCCGCGGTCGTCACGCCGAAAGCCTCCGCGATCGCTGCCGCCGGACTCCCCACGCGGTCGCGATCCCTCGTCCCGGCGGCCGCCACCCCGGTCGTCCCGGCGGGCGTCGCCCCGACCCCACGAGCCGCCGCCGCGGCCCTGACCACCACGCCGGTCGTCACGGCGATCGTCGCGACGGTCGCCTCGCGTGTCCCCGCGGCCACCACCGCGCTGATAGCCGCCCCGATCCTCTTCGCGCCGGGGGGCACGCGACTCCCGCTCCGACCTACCGTCCGACGAATCCGTCATGGCCGTGATTCCTGCCTTTCCTGCCTTACACGAAAAACAAAAAACCTCTGGTTCCTCAGCATGTACGCTGAGGAACCAGAGGTTCCAAAAGATTGTCCGGCGGCGACCTACTCTCCCACACGGTCCCCCATGCAGTACCATCGGCGCTGGCAGGCTTAGCTTCCGGGTTCGGAATGTAACCGGGCGTTTCCCTACCGCCATGACCACCGGAACACTCAAAGTGCTCCAAGCGAACAAGCACACTCTTCAGTTATCTGTCCGCTCAAAGAGCACGGGTTCAGATTTCACAGTGGACGCGAGCATCTATGGACAAGCCCTCGGCCTATTAGTACCGGTCAACTCCACCGCTCACACGGCTTCCATCTCCGGCCTATCAACCCTGTCGTCTACAGGGAGCCTTACCCCATC
>NZ_SMKI01000530.1 GCF_004348415.1 Streptomyces hainanensis | reverse complement strand
CCCCCAGCGGCGGGCGGGGGCTCCACCTGGTGCGGAGCCTCGCCCGCCGCTGGGGGTGCGACGTGTTCCGTCGCCCCGCCGGCAAGTCCGTCTGGTTCGACCTCGGTTAGCTCAGCTGTGCCGCTTCCACCAGCAGCTCCACGCCGACGCCGATCGCCGACTCGTCGACGTCGAAGTCGCCCTGGTGGATGTCGCGCGGCGTGGCCGACGCGTCGCCCGGCGGGCGGACGCCGAGGCGGGCCATGGCGCCGGGGACGTGCTCCAGGTACCAGGAGAAGTCCTCACCGCCCAGGCTCTGCTGGGTCGGCTCGACGGAGCCCGCGCCGAAGCGGGAGACCATGGCCTCGGTCAACAGGGCCGTGGACGCGGCGTCGTTGACGACCGGCGGGACGCCGCGGATGTACTGGAGCTCCGACTTGGCGCGGTAGAGCGCCGCGACCTCGTCGACCGCCGCGTGCACCACGTCGGGGGCGGTACGCCACGCCTCGATGTCCAGGCAGCGCATGGTGCCGGACAGTTCGGCGGACTGCGGGATCACGTTGGGCGCGTGGCCCGTCTCCAGGCGGCCCCAGGTGATCGCCATGCCGGCGCGGGTGTCGACGCGGCGCGCGACCAGCGCGGGGACGTCGACCGCGACCCGGGCCGCGGCCGTGACCAGGTCGGTGGTGAGGTGCGGGCGGGCCGTGTGGCCGCCGGCGCCGGCGAGCCTGATCTCGATGCGGTCGCAGGCGGCGGTGATCGGGCCGGTGCGCACGCCGATGCGGCCGGCGTCCACCTTGGGGTCGCAGTGCAGGGCCAGGATCCGGGCCACGCCGTCGAGCACGCCGTGCTCGATCGCGTCCTGCGCGCCGCCGGGCAGCACCTCCTCGGCCGGCTGGAAGAGCAGCCGGACGCCCCGCCGCAGCCGGCCCTCGGCCGCGAGCCTGGCCAGGGTCAGGCCGGCGCCGAGCACCACCGCGGTGTGCACGTCGTGGCCGCAGGCGTGCGCCCGGCCCGGGATGGTGGAGGCGTAGGGCACCGTCTTGGTGTCCGGGATCGGCAGCGCGTCCAGGTCGGCACGGAGCCCGAGGAGTGGTCCGGTGTCCCCCGGTGGACGTACGTCGCACACCAGCCCCGTGCCGCTGCCCAGCACACGCGGGGCGAGCCCGGCGCGCTCCAGGCGCTTCTTGACGACGGCGGTGGTGCGAACCTCCTGGTTGCCCAACTCGGGGTGCATGTGCAGGTCCCGACGGAAGGCGATCAGCTCGGCGCGCAGCTCGTCATCGAGTTCGGGGATGGGCGCGGACTCCGGAGACGGCAGATCACTCACGGGACGACCCTAACCCCGTTCGCCTGTCAAGGCCGCATCGATCGTGGAAAGTTCACGTCACCGAATCATCGCGCGGCCGCATAAGACCGTGTGTGACTGGGTATGACTACTTTCTTTTTGTCGATGCCTCGTCGACGCGCGCCGGTGATCTACTGCTGCGCGGGCAGCGAGGTCAGGCCGTGGGTGCCGAGCGCGGTGTTGGTGACGGCGGAGAGGAAGCCGGTGGCCCGCTCGCTGACGCCGTCGGTGAACCAGCTCTCCGATATGTCGCAGACCGCCACCTTCACCTTGGTGTCGGCCAGCACCCGCGGCAGCGTGTGGACCACGGTGGACGGGAAGCTCAGGATGGTGGAGCCGATCGGGCCCCGCCTGGCGACGAGTTCGAGTGGCAGGTCGGGGCGGACGATCTCCAGCCCGGCCTCCTGGGTCAGCCGCCGCAGCTTGTCGGCGCTCTCCCGGCGGTGCGCGAAGTAGCGGGTGACGCCGTGTGCCTTGGCCAGCGCGATCACGCCGGCCACGTAGCGGGCCTCCTGGATGACGCCCGTCTCCACCAGCGAGGTGCCCACCAGGTCGGCGCCGCCGGTCAGCCGGGGCTCGGGGAAGTGGGCGCGGGTCCAGGCGAAGTCGTTGTCCGTGACGGTGACGCCGGCCAACGCCTCGACGGGCATCGCCGTGAACACCTCGACGGAGCGGCCCGCCGCGGGCGTCAGACTCCGCACGGCGCGCCGCGCGACGGGCGCGAACAGCAGCGCCCGCGGACCGCGCGCGTTCGGCCGGTGCCAGCGCACCAGCCGCTCGCCGCGGGCGAGTTGGGCGGTGAACTCCATGGTGGCGGTGCCGTCGTCCACGACGACGATGTCGCGGCGGCCGCCGGCCATGGAGAGCAGCAGTTGGAGGTAGTGCGAGAACGGGTCCCCGATCACCAGCAGCCCGGCCCGGCGCATCGGCCCGGCCAGGGCGGCCAGCGAACGGGGCGGCGCGACGGCGCCGCCGCGCGCCTCGCGCCACAGCACGCGGTACCCCGAGTCCCGGGCCAGCTGCGCCATGCGGCGCAACTGGCCCCGGCTGGTCGGGTCGTGCGGCGGCAGGATGACCACGGTGAGATCGCGCACACCTCGAGGAGACGCCGACCGGGAGGACGCGACGTGCGACCGCGCCGCGTGTGCCCACTCGAGGATGTTCAGCAACTGCACCGGACTCTCGGCGAACGCCAGCGTGGTGGCGCGCGCCCTGGCCCCCCGGTCAGTCATGCGCGTTACTCCGTCCCGTGCTCGGTGGTGGTCCTGGGAACTCCAGTGTCCCGCAGGTGCCGGCGAGGTCAGACCGACGCGGGCTCGCGCTCCGCGTCCCCGGTGCCCTCCGCCACGACGCCCTTGATGCGGCGGAGCTTCTTCATCGGGCCCAGCTCGCTGTCGTAGACCTTCTTGACGCCGTCGCCCAGGGACTCCTCGATGGTGCGGATGTCCCGCACCAGCCGGGTCAGGCCCTGCGGCTCGACGGAGGCGGCCTGGTCGGAGCCCCACATCGCGCGGTCCAGGGTGATGTGACGCTCGACGAAGACGGCGCCCAGCGCGACCGCGGCCAGCGTGGTCTGCAGGCCCGTCTCGTGGCCCGAGTAACCGATCGGCACGTTCGGGTACTCGGCCTGCAGCGTGTTGATCACGCGCAGGTTCAGCTCGTCGGCCTTGGCCGGGTAGGTGCTGGTGGCGTGGCAGAGGAGTATGTTCTCGCTGCCCAGGACCTCGACCGCGTGGCGGATCTGCTTCGGGGTCGACATGCCGGTGGACAGGATGACGGTACGGCCGGTGGAGCGCAGCTTGCGCAGCAGCTCGTCGTCGGTGAGGGAGGCGGAGGCCACCTTGTGCGCCGGCACGTCGTACTGCTCCAGGAAGTCCACGGCCTCCGGGTCCCACGGGGACGCGAACCAGTGGATGCCCTTCTTGCGGCAGTACTCGTCGATGGCGCGGTAGTCGGCCTCGCCGAACTCGACCCGGTGCCGGTAGTCGATGTAGGTCATCCGGCCCCACGGGGTGTCCCGCTCGATGTCCCACTGGTCACGCGGGGTGCAGATCTCCGGCGTGCGCTTCTGGAACTTGACCGCGTCACAGCCGGCTTCGGCCGCCGCGTCGATCAGCGCGAAGGCGTTCTCCAGATCGCCGTTGTGGTTGATGCCGATCTCGCCCGTGACATAGACGGGACGGCCGGGGCCCACGACGCGGTCGCCGAGCTTGCGAAGTCGGTTGTTGGTTGTCATGAGGGGCTGAGTTCCTTTCCGAGGATCCACGAGGCGATCTCGCGGATCGCGCCGGCGCCACCGGCCGTCGAGGTGACCGCGCGAGCGGCTCCTCGCACGACGTCGTGGGCGCTCGCGACGGCCACCGGCCAGCCGACCAGGTCGAAGCACGGCAGGTCGTTGACGTCGTTGCCCGCGTAGAGCACGCGTTCCGGCGCGATTCCTTGCTCCTCGCACCACTGTTTGAGGGCGAGGTCCTTCCGGTCGATGCCGTGCAGCACTGGTATGCGCAGCTTGCGCGCCCGCGCGGCCACGACCGGATTCTGTTCCGAGGACAGGATGAGCAGCGGGATCCCCGCGCGGCGCAGGGCAGCGATGCCCAGGCCGTCGCCGCGGTGCACGGCGACCATCTCCCGTCCCTCGGTGTCGACGAGCACCCGGTCGTCGGTCTGGGTGCCGTCGAAGTCGAGCACGACCGCGTCGATGTCGGCGCGGGTCGGCAGGTAGTCGGGGTAGCCGGAGTAGGCGGACCCCGCCGCGGTCAGGCCCTTCTGGTCGCCGTCGAGCAGCGGCGCCAGGGCGCGGGCCCGGGCCAGGTCGTGCGGGTCGTCGATCTCCAGCACCCGGGCCGGATCGGTGCGGACCAGCTCGGTGCGGCCGAAGAAGCGGTGCCGCTCGACGCGCAGGCCCTCGGCGCGCATCCCGTAGCAGGCGCCGGTCTCCAGCAGGTCCTGCGGCCGGTCCTGCCGCATCGGGCGGTAGGACTTGTCGTGGTTGACGCCCTGGCCGCCGGTGCTGGCCGCCTCCCGCCAGACGAACCCGTGGAAGGGGGCGACGGTCAGCGCGGTGTCGGCGCCGTCCAGGATGGCGGCGGCGACCCCGTCCACCTCCTCGTGGGTGAGGAAGGGGCTGGTGCACTGGACGAGCAGCACCACCTCGACGGAGACCCCGTGCCGCTCCTGGTAGACGTCCGTGGCGTGCAGGATCGCGGCCTCGCTGGTGGCCTTGTCGCCGGCGATCTCCGCCGGGCGCTCGACGACCTCGGCGCCCGCGGCGTGCGCGGCGGCGGCGATGTCCGGGTCGTCGGTGGAGACCACCACGGCCGTCACCAGGCGGGCGCCGCGGCAGGCACGGACCGCGCGGGTGATCAGCGGCGCGTCGCCGACGGGAGCGAGGTTCTTCCCCGGCACGCCCTTGGAGCCCCCGCGGGCGGGGATCACAGCCAGCACAGTGCTCATGCCTGAAGCCTTCGTTCGTCGATCGGATCGGGATGCGGGGGAAGAGGAAGGGGAGGGG
>NZ_SMKI01000052.1 GCF_004348415.1 Streptomyces hainanensis | reverse complement strand
CCCGACTTCTGTTCACCCGCCCCGAGCACCTGTAGTCCAAGGACACCGCCCTGCTTGGCCAGCCTGCTCGGAGATGACTGCACTCACCCGACTCACCGGCGAGTTCGCGGCGCTCCTGACCCCGGCCAAGGCCAACGACGACAAGCTCACCCAGTGGATCACCACGGCCCGCGCCTCCGGACTGCCCCACCTGCACAGCTTCTATAACGGTCTCGAACTCGACCGCGCCGCAGTGATGAGCGCCGGCCTGACCCTTCCGTCGGCAATGCGGGCACCAGGGCGGCCCCGGCGGCGACGATGAAGGAACGCGGCCAGGAGCGGCGTCTCGGACAGGAAGGTAACACCGCAACATCCAAGGGGAGCGTGGCCGTCGCTCCATGGCGGAGGACGGCGGTAGGGAAAAGCTCTCCCGATCGGGCTCCTCCGCGCTGTCAAGTACACGCCGCATTCCGCCTGGCTTCGTCAGGGCTCCCTGTCCGAGGAGGCCGGCGACCAGGGTGCGGGCCCGGTCGGGGCCGACGGTGCGCTCGAACTCTGGTGGGGTGCCGCCGCGGCTCCGCTCGCGGTCGAGGATCGCGGCGAGTTGGGCGTGCCGGTCCGCCACGCACGCGTCGCAGCCCAGGGGGCCGGTGCCGACCGCCGCGCGCATCAGCTTGAGCACGTCGGGGTCGGCCAGGTCGGTGGCGACCTGGCCGACCCACCGCTCCAGATCGCCGCGCAGCGAGCCGGTGTCCGGCACCACGACGTCGCCGCTGAACCGGCTGGTGGCGATGTCGCTCAGCAACTCGGGCACCGACCCCCAGCGCCGGTAGACGGTGGTGCCGTGCACGCCCGCCCGGGCTGCAGGGAAGGTGAGGGGTGGTGTGCATGAAGTGGCGCGTCTGTGCGTCGGGTGCCCTGAGGTTGGTGCCCTGATCTGTGGATCCGCGGGAATACCGGCTTCGACCGGGTAGAGGGCATGAACGGGATCGGATTGACTGCCGTCGCCTTCGAGGAAGACGAGCTGGAGATGGCTGTGACCACGAACCACGAAGCACTCGATGCAGACACAGCGGAAGTCTGTGGCGTGTCGCGGCTTCACTTCGAGCCCCGTAATTTTGCATACGCACGTGCAGGATGCCGTCTACCTCGCTCGATCTCATCACTCGGCAGGGTGAACATCTCTCTCGATTTAGCCCCTATCTCCGGCTTGCTCGGTCTCTCCTCTTGGCGCCTCAAAAGCTTGGCAGTTCCTGGCAGATGACAAGAAATGGTGCATCTGAATGCCAAAAGTGACCTAGCTGGCTCTCGTGTGACGGAAAATGATCAGGCATGATCGAAACGGCTGCGGGGTGTGGGCGATCCTCGTTCCGTCGGAGGTTGCACTAGGCGGGCGGTGTGGTTTGCAGGAAATCTGGGAAGCGCGTGACGCTGTGTGGGTGACGGGGGTACGGTGACGCCGTGCGCATTCGGGCTGACCGTCTGGAGTGCCCGCGCATGCAAGGGCCCCGGGGGGTCTCCAAACCAAGCCCCGGGGCCGTCAATCAAACAAGCACTCGAAAGTGAGTGGACATGTTCGACTGGCACATCCGAGGGGACGGCAAGCAGCTGTCCTCGGCGTGCAAATTCATTCTGCCAGGGTTTCTTCGCTCTCAAACGGGTTCGTTGTCGATCTGGGACATTCGGATCGGGCTGCCGCTCGTGGTGGTGGTTGTCGTCGTGACGAGCATCCCGGGGCTTCCGATTGGTGGCCTCCTCGCAGGAGTTCTGCTCACGTCGCCCCGATGGTCGACGGTGCGGTTCCTGCGGGTGCGGCGCGCTAAGTAGGTCATGGCGCCCGCGCCAGGCCATGTGTTCCCGGTGCGGGCGCGTCGCCGCTCCCTAACTCCTCCCTGACGCATGCCCGTTCGTGGCGCGCGCCTGAGGAGGACGACGATGAAGCCTGGGTGGGGAAGGAAGAACCGGACGTGGAGACACCACTTCTGGCAACGTGCGCGTGGTGCGGCGACGGGTTCGAGCAGCGCACGGGCTCGGGACGCCGCAAGGACTACTGTGGCAAGACCTGCCGCCGCGCGGCGCAACGACAGCGGGAACGCGACAGGCACCTGACCGCGGTTGAGGCACGGCGGCCCGAAGAGTCTGAGGCGCAGGCAGCGGCGACTGCCGTGCGAAGGGTGGGGCGCACCGCGTCGGTGCCGCAGGGGGCGCCAGGTGCGATCCATCGTCAAGGCGGGCGGGAGGGCAGGCTTGCGGCCGCACTCGCTTACCTAGCGCGGTCCAGCGGGGTGAGCACACAGGAGGCTGCTCTTCGCTCCCACCTCGACATCGGGTATATCGAGGGTGCTCTGGCTGGGCGGTGGCCTCTGACTTGGCCTGAGATGTTCATGCTGGCGACGATCTTCGGAGGTCGCCCTGAGGAACTTCGCTGGTTGTGGGAAGAGCAGGGTGCGGTTCATAACGTCCCGCAGGGACCGCATGCTGCTGCTCGGCGACTGCGCCATGCGTTTCTGGGACTTCAACTGGCCGCTGGATCCTCCACGACCCAAGATCTGGCGAAGGCCGCTGGTGTACCGGCTCGCCTCGTCGCCCGGGTTCTTCGGGGCGACATCATCCCGGACTGGGCGACAACAACGCGGATCAGCGAGGGCTTGGGCGAGGCGCCGGCCGCACTTCAGCCTCTGTGGAAGGACCTGGAGCACCATCTGGTCACCCACAGCCTCGAGATCCCCGAGGGTGGGCTTGCCTACTCCCGTTTCTCCAGCCTGTTGCCGGAGGCTTCTCAGGCCAATGGGGGGCGGGAGGCACTGTGATTCCCGGACGTCGCAGCGATTCCCCCGGAACGGCCACAGCCCCGGCATGGACACGTCTGGACTTCCAAGCCTTCCGGGAACTCCATCGCGCCATCTACCTGAGCTATGCACGAGCGCGCATGGGCGATGACGCATCCGCCGGACGTCTCGTCGACGACGCGTTCGCCGAACTGGCCACCATCTGGGCAGAGGTGCTGAGCAGCCCACGGCCGACAGCCGTCGCGTGGGCCACCCTGCGCCGCCACGTTCGTCAACCCCCACAGGACAACCGCGCGCATCAGCCCGCAGGCACGCCTGGGGCTGCGCGCGCCCTACTCGGTCGCGCGGACGCTGTCCTCCTCCACGAGCATCTGGGCCTGTCGCCCCGAGAAGCCGCCGAGGTCATGGGGGTTGACGAGACAGTCCTGCTGCTAGCCCTACGCCGCTAGCAAGATCCACAACTGGTTCACGCGACGGCATCCTCGGGCACGCCGCCGATCAACCATAGTGATCTTGTGACCGGCTTGCTCCCCTGCTACCCCCGCTTGCACCCAATACCCCCTCGATGCTCCCGGGCAACAGCCTGAAATATCAGCTCGCTCTGCCGTAAGGTTCATGTCCCGGAGGGCCTGGAAAACGCACGGGCCCGTGTCGGGTCCCTGGCATGGGGGACAAGCCAAGGGGTGAAACTCATTACGCGCATCGACGTCAAAACGCCCAGCGTCGCACGCATGTACGACTATTTGCTGGGGGGAGTGGAAAACTACGCCTCCGACAGAGCCGCGTGCGCCCAACTCCTCGAACTGGCACCCAGCGCCGCGTCAGTGGTACGCAATAGTCGCGCGTTCTTGCATAGGGCGGTCCGACTGCTGGCCGACGAGTACGGTGTCGACCAGTTCCTGGACTTCGGCTTCGGTGTGCCCACCCGGGAGAACGTTCACGAAATCGCACGAGGATTCCACCCCGACGCCCGCGTCGTATATGTCGACACCGATCCGCTCGCCATCACCCATGGCCGGACCATTCTCGTAGAGGACGAACACACCGCGGTAATCGACGCCGACATCACAGTTATCGACCAACTCCTCGAGCACAAGGACATCCATCGCCTCATCAGCCCACATAGGCCGACCGCCGCGCTCTTCTCCTCCGTGCTCCACTGCGTCCCAGATTCCGGCGACCCACGCCGTCTCATCCAGCGCGTCACCGACCACCTAGCCCCTGGCAGCTTCGTCGTGCTCTCCCACCTCGTCAGCGATCAGCCAGCATTCCGGGACCAGGTGACGGAACTCATGGGCGACCTCACCGCGGGCCAGTGGGGGCGCTGCCGAGCCCCCCACGAGGTTGACGCCTACCTCGCCGGCATGCACCTCCTGCCGCCCGGCCTCGCCGATGTCCGTGACTGGCGCCCTGACAGCCAGCTCTCGCCACGCCAAGACAGTGAGGAGTGGACCAGTTGGGGCGGCGTCGCGCGAGCGTAAGCGCCGTCCCCTCAACCGATATTGGATCAGTCCTGTTCCCGGCTCCGATACTTCGCCAGAGCCCGGTGCAGGAGGTCCTGGCTCTCCTGCCACCCCTCAGCGACCTGATTGACACGATCCAACACGATCCGGTACCGCTCAAACTCCGCGGCGCTCGTCACGTAGGTTGCCTTGCCCAGCAACTCCACGTACACGACTTGCGTGGGACCGCCGTCGCCGAAATGTAGGCGCGTGATGGGGTAGCACGGAACCCTGCACGCGCCCTTCTCGAACCCGACAACTCGCACATGGACCCGAGGGAGTTGGGACACTTGGAGCAAGTGCTCCAACTGCTCACACATGACCTCCGCGCCACCCACTGGCCGGTGGAGAATGCTCTCGTCCAGCAGTGCCATCACGACCGGCCGTTGCGGGGAGCTGAGGAGACCCTGCCGGGTCAACCGAAGCGTCACTCGCCGTTCAATGTCTGCAGCACTCTTACCAGGCAGGGCCGTACGGATCACGGCCCGAGCGTAGTTGGCTGTCTGCAGCAGGCCTGGAACAACGTGATTCTCGTAGGTGTAGATGCCAAGCGCAGAACCCTCAAGGCCTATCAGCCGACGAAGATAGCCCGGCATGACGTCGCGGAACTCGTCCCACCACGGACTCTCCTGGGCCTGACGCAAGAGTGTGCGAATCTCTTGCGCGGGCCCTTCCGGGATCTTGAAGAAGGCGATGAGGTCCTCAACATCCCGCTCCTTTGGCGGTGAGACCCCTCGTTCCAAGCGGCTGACCTTTGCCGCTGACCCGCGGATGGGTTCGGCCACATCCTTGAGCGCTAGTCCCCGCTCCCTTCTCAAGTCGCGCAAATACTGGCCCAACACTCGAGCCGCCGCCTCCGGCTTACCTCGACGAGACATTGGGATGACCGAAGCCAGCGACGGCTGCCGGCCAGGACCGCTAGCGGACATGCAACCCTCCACAGAAACCTGGATGGGGCTTGCCAGTATCCCTGATCCAGGCCCGCATGTCCGCCAAACGGCCAACTGTGCGAGCGCAGCTCAGACAGTCAGATAATCGAATTCGCCCAACTTGGCGCCGGCCACGAACGCCGCCATCTCCTCACGGGTGTAGACCAGCGCGGGCCCCTCCGGAAACCGCGAGTTGCGCACCACCACGCCACCACCGGGGAGTGCGGCAACCTCCACACAGTTACCCTCCCCCATGCTGGCGCTGCTCTTCACCCACTCAACGTCTTCAAGGAGGCTCGCCGTCGAGCCATTTTCGAACATCATGACGGACGCTTTCCCTTCGTGTTCGAATCCTCCACCGGGGACCCGGCAGGCGCAGATTCGGCGAACACATGACGCCAGCCCGAGCGATGCCATGAAATTGCACGGCTGGCTTGATGAGAGATATGTAACCTATGCAGCCCGCTCTAATGTCCCTCACACGGGTGATATCAACCAGCCCGAGCGGTGCGGTATGCCCCTGCACGGTGAGGCCTCGGAGTCGTTCGTATGGGCTGATCGCCCGCACCGTCATCGGCCCGCCGATGGACTGCAGGTATTCGATCCATGCCAGCCCGTCTGCGAGGGGATCGCTGGTCGGGTCGGACCACGGCCGCGGGGCGGTGGGCATGTTCGCTGCCGGCACGCTGAAGTCGGCCTCCAGGTGGAGACCGTTCTCGCCGACCAGGGTGAATCGCCCATCGGTGAGCAGGTCGCCGGCGGCCAGCTCCATGCGGTTGCGGATCGACTCCACGTGCCGCTCGACGTCGTCGTACAGCAACTCCACGAACTCGGTGGAGTCGGCGCCCCGGGCGGTGTCGAGCAGGATCTGCTCCAGCTCGCCGACGAACAGCTTCTGGCCGAGCGGGGGCAGCATCCCTTCGGTGATGATGCGTTCGGCCTGGCGCGTGGCCACTGCCGTCTGGGAGTCCCAGGCCCGGAACTTCGCCGCGTTCACGCGCCGCTTGCTGGAGCGGATGCGGAAGCGCACCGAGTTCAGCGTCCGCTCGGGCATGACCGTCTGGGTGAGCTCGAAGTCCGCCGGTGTTGGTATGGCGCGGGCGAAGGCGTTGAGGTCCGTCGCGTTGACGTCGTTGAGCAGGGTGTCCAGCATCGGAACTCTCCCTTCTCTCTTAGGCGAAGTGGATCTGTGCGGTCTGTTCGGTGATGGCTGCGGGGTTGAGGCCGCCCGGGATGCGGGCCGCGATCGCCGTGCCGTGCCACAGCAGCGCCCCGCCGACTCGTGTCGATGTGGTGGCGAACACCGTCTCGGCCAGGAGCAGGCCGGCGAAGACCTGGCGGCCGTCGGTGGCCTCGGGGTTTCACCGGCCATACAGGCCACTGCCGCTCACCCTGGCGAGCGGGATGCCGGAGAACATCAGGGAGCGGCCGGGCAGGGTGGGGGAGGGGCCGTAGTGCACTCCGGCACTCAGCAGAGGGACGTCGATGGTGATGCTGATCGGCGCGTCCAGGCCGTGACGGCTGGCCAGCCATGGCCGGTCTGCGGTCGCCGTCTCGCTGGTACGGGTGAGGCTCAGGTCCAAGACCTACTCCCAAGTGCGGAGGATGCAGAGGGCAGCTCGGCGCCCGGGGTGACGAAGCGTGCTGTCCGCGGGAGGCAGGCGCGGTCCTGGACTCGGGCTCGTGCCCGGGAAGAACGCAAGGGGGGTCAGCTGGTCGACGCCGGGAGGTGGCCGCGGCGCCTGGCCATGGCGAGCCCGCCGGCACCAGGTGTCTCGGCCGGACCCGCCGGCCGAGGCGGCACCGCGCCGGCCGGGCCGCCAGCCGGTGCGGGGGGCGGCGTCGACGGCTGGGCGAAGAAGCCCGGCCGGCGCCGCTTGATCTCGTCGGCCGCGCGGGCGACCGCTTCCTCATCGGCCTCCGGACCGACCGCGCCGTCCAGGAGAACGGCGGCGTCGTCCAGGTCGTCGCCGGCGGCACCGAGGTCGGCGAGGACAGCTCGGCGTGCGACCTGCCGCTCCCGTTCAGCCAGGGCCGCTTCCCGTTGGACGAGGCTGGCCTCCCGTTGACCGGCCTCCCGCTCGCGCCGCTCCAGATCGGTGAGCTGCGGGCCGGCAGCCGGCGCCGGGGGCGAGGTCTTCGTCTGGAGGGCTTCCTGGAGCGAGGTGACGGTGTCGAATCCGAGCTGGACGAGGAGGTCCCGTACCCCGGCGCGGCGACCCTGGTCCTTCTCGCTCGTGCAGCGGCGGGAGAACTGCTCCTGGGTCATCGAGATCACGGGGGTGTCCTCGACCGCCGGCACGGGCACCGGTGTCGCTGCCGGCGGGGCGGGGTGATCCTGGGAGCCGCCGGCGATCGGCCAGATCGGCCGCCCGTCACGACGGAAGCCGAGCGGGCCCGGCGACGACAGCAGTGGCGTGATGGGAGACAACTCCACCTCTCAGCACCCCCGCGCCGCCGCAAGCTCACCGTTCCGCGGGGACGTTCGTGAGGTGGCCTCTCTTCGGTACGGCCGGAACGCCCGGGGCGAGACTTCAATCCTAGGCTGCGTGGGCTGCTTGCCCCTGTGCTGCCTGAATCCGGGCGATCTCCTTCGAGGCGTCATCTATGGGGTAGCCCGCGTCCATCAGCATGCGCACGGAGGTGTCGAGGGAGAACACGCCGGCTCGGTAGCCGTTGACGACTTCATCCAGGATGGCTGCGCGGTCGGCGAGCGAGTGAGCCGACCGTGTCAACGTGGCCACATGAGTAGGGCCGGGTCCCCAACCGTCGGCCTGGCCGGCTTGGAAGAGGCGCTGCACCATCCGGAGCATCAGCCGGTACTTGTGCTCGCGAGCCAGCCGCATCTGCGCCAGCAGAGCATCAAGCGGGGCCAGCGACAGCTTGAGCGTGTAGCCGGACGGCACCTGCGAAGCATCGAGGATGCCCAACCCGGCGGCGGTGATACGAGAGTTGGATGCGATCCGGTCCAACAGGTGCTCGACGCGAGTCCGAAGTTCCGCGAGCTGCGAGGAGGTGTCGAGCGCGTCCATGCGCCCGCTCTCACCGAGTTGCCACACGGCACCAGCCTGTACCCGCATCTTCTCCGGGTGGCCGGTAGCGTGGTTCGTCGGGAGCCGTGCACCGGCCAAGCCGATGATCGGCGCTCCTGTCGTGGCCGATGCCGCCGCGGAGTCCGAATCGGTGGCCGCGAGTTCGTCAAGGCCCTGGAGGACTTTGGCCAGCACCGGCTGTCCCCAGTGTTCGCCGCTCGCTGGGACCGTGTTCGTCAGATGAACGATGGGGACGAAGTCGATCACCAGGTCAAGACGCTTGAGAACCTGGCCGTCCGCTCGCACGCGGTACTGCGCCCGGTTCGGCGGAAGGCCGTCGATGCTCTGGCCGGCCTTCACATCCTCAAGTAGCCACTCAGCATCCGTGAAGTAGCAGGTCTCCGGAGACGGGCGGTCGGGATTACAGGGATAGGTCCGGAGGACTTGCTCACCCCCGGCACCTTCGATCGGCCCGAGTTCGTAGGTGAGACGACGCACCCGCGCCTTCAGACCGCGAGCAGGATCCTCAGGAAGCTCCCACGCGAGATGGACACGACGAGGGAACTCCTCGTCTTCGTCGTCCTCCCACACCGGGAAGAAGAAGCCGGGGTCGACACTCCTCACCCGCGGCCGCGCCTTCTGCGGATCCCACGACAACAGCAGCACGCCGTCACCCAGCAGCACGGTGGTTCGCTCAACCTGCTGCAACTTGAAGAGCAGCAACTCCCGTTCGGCCCAATGCCGTAGCCGCGCCTGAAGATCGGCTGCGGCCGCGATCTCCGGTGCCGCCTCCCTGCCGTCGGCACGCTCGGCGCCCGGCACGACGATCCGCTGCTCGGATCCCAGCACGTAGGTCAGTGCCGTCTCGACGAGCTTGGCCGCGTCCCCGAACTCCCGCCTCTCCGAGGCTTCGTCGTCGCCAGCTAGGGCCGAAAGCTGTCCCGCCTGATTGTTGTCGTACGCCGCCAGCACCCGGTAGCTGGCCAGACGCCGCAGATCCTCCTCCGGCACCCACGACGCCGCCACCCCGCGACGACGACGAAGATCGTCCATCACCGGCTTGTACGACAACCACGACCACGCATCGATGACGAACTCACGAAGGCCCACAGCATCCCGGCACTCTCACCCCGCGCCAGCGCAAGCCTATGCGCGCATCCGGAACGTTGCTCGTCAGGGGCGGCGATCGAGCTGGCCGAGCTGGAGTACGAAGGGCTGGACGGTTGGGTCCCTGCGTCGGCTGGCCAACTCGGTGCGTAGCTCGGAGAACAGTCCGATGATGCGAGCCGAGGTGATGTCGGGGAGGCGGCTCAGGGCCCGTTGTCCGCTGTCGACGGCTTGATCGAGGTCTCCGATGCGTGCTTGGGCGAGGGCGAGCCAGGCGCCGTGCCGTACGGAGGAGCGCCGGCTTTCTGGGGCGTTGTCGTGCGCTCGTGGGCTCAGCAACGGTTCGGCCTCGGCGACAAGTCGTCGTTGGCGCACGGATACGCCGATCCGGTGGGCGAGGTCGACGAGGCCGCGGCCGGCGATGGCATCCAGCTCGGTGGCGGTGACGTAGGAGGCCCAGACTGGCGGGGGCTCGGCGGCAGACGTGGCGTTGTCGAGGAGAGCCAGCGTCTCGTCACGGGCGCGACGGAAGCCCGCGAGATCACCCGCGGCGGCGTAGGCCAGCCCGCTGCGTGCGTGAACCAATGCTCGGACGGTTGCCGGGGTGGCGGAGGCTGTCTCCTGAGCGGCCGCTGCCAGCTGCATCGACTCCGCCGTCAACCCCAACGTCGCAGCTTGCGTGGTCATAAGGCCGAGTACGCTCGCCATCAGGGCACGGTTGTCGCTGGCATGGGCGACACGCAGAGCAATCAGGTACCAGCGTTGCGCCTCCGGATCCTGCCTGGCCTCGTGCGCCATCCAGCCAGCCGTCTGCGCCAACCGGGCGCAGGCAGTTGCCAGGCGACGACCCGTGGCCGTGTCGTACCGATCGCGCTGCAGCATGCGAGCGACCACGGTGAACTGGTCGATGACAAAGCCACGAGCGGCAGCGCCCTCCTGGTCATCGAGACTCTGCGCGCGGGCCGCGGTGTCTTCGACCAGAGCGACGAGCGGTTCGTCAACACGGCCCCCAGCTCCGGCAGCGAAGAGCAGGGGATGAGGCTGATCCAACAACCTCCACACGGGAGTGGTGAGAGCCGCGCCGGTCACGGCAGTGAACCCGCGCCGCGTCAGCATCTCGACCGCCCACTGTTTCGGAAGCTCGTTCCTCCAGGGTAGATCGGCAGCGCGATCGATGGTCATCTGCTGTTGCGGGAGAGCCGGGTGGTCGACGCCAGCGACGACACGCGCGGGTGCCGTGTCGACCGAGAAACCGAGTTCGGCGAGCGGCACGCCGAAGTAGACGGCGAGGAGCTTCCGCGTCTCGGCACGCGGCGTGGCTTCACCGGCCTCCCACTTGCGGTACTGCCGAGCACTTACCGTGATCTGCGGCGAGAAGCCCCGATCATCGAGCTGGTGTCCCAGTTGAGTGAGTTCTCGGGCGATGTCTTCCTGAGTCAGGCGACGATGTTCCCGAGCACCCTGCAGGGCGTGGTTGGGCTGTGGAGTGTTCGCCATCGGCGTCTCTACTTTCTATTCCTTCCCTCAGCTCAAGACGGTAGCCCTACTGTCGCAGAAACGGCAGCAGATGAAGGGAGCCGGAATGGATCCGGAGGTCGAGGCATACGGGGCACTGATCGTGGACTGGGATGGCAGCATGGTGGACTCGCAGGGCCTCAACTACCGCTCCCTGGCAACCGTCCTATCCCGCCGCCACGGCATCACCCTGCGGAGAGAGTGGTACCAGCAGCGGGTCGGTACCTCCGGCGATGAACTGCTCGCCGAACTGGGGCTGGAGTCAGCCCACCACCGACCGGTGCTGACCGACTGGGGTGAGCTGATCATCCAGGAGGCGGCGACGCTGCGCCCTTTCCCTGTGGTGCTCGGATGGGTTGAGCGCGCCCGGGCGGCCGGCGTTCCTCGGGCGATAGCCTCGGGCGGAGGCGCGGCGGTTGTGCGCGTGGGGCTCGCTGCGACTGGTCTCGTCGTACTGTTCAACGAGGTGGTGACCCGTGAAGCCGTGCTGCGGGGGAAGCCGGCACCCGACTTGTTCCTGGCAGCCTCAGACCGGCTCGGCGTCGCACCTGAACGCTGCCTGGTCATCGAGGACGCCGACGAGGGACTTGCGGCGGCGGCTGCGGCCGGCATGGCCGCGGTGGACGTGCGGTCCTTCGTGGTCTCCGAGTTCATGTCGTGAGGGCACGGATCTCCTCACCAAAATCGCGGACGCTCGGCAGCGCCGGGTAGGCGGACACCAGCGACTTGCCCAGCTGCCGGGCTCGGTCGTGGATGGACTGGACTATCCGATCGCCGTCGAGCGCCTGGTGCGCGACGACGAGTGCCGCGTCCGGGTCGCCGAGCGCCGCCTGGCTCAGCGCGAGGTCGAGCCGTGCGATGGCCAGACGGGTGGGCGCCTTGTTCGGCTCGGGGGCTGCCTCGTACAACTCGATGGCGTGCTCGGCAGCATGTCGGGCGCGGTGATGTTCGCCCAGCCAGCCGTAGGAACTCGCGTCGTAGGAGTAGATGCGCACCGCGTCGACGGACCACAATCCGGCTCCGTGCAACGGGATGTGCTCGCGGTAGCCGTGTGCACGGCGCGCGGTTTCGGCGAACGCCTCCTTGTTGCCCAGCCGTGCTTGGGCGCGGGCAAGTTGGGCTGAAAGACGAACGACGGCATTGCCGTTGCGCGGTGCGACGGCCAGCCCGCGAGTGGCCGCTGTCAGTGCGTCCAGGGGCCGCCCGGAGTAGAACGCGTCGGTGCACCGCACGTCCTCGGCCCAGGCACAGACCTCTGGAGAGTCGGCCTGGTGCCCGTGCTCCCAGGCGTCGTCGCACAGTGGGCCAACGAGGTCGGCACGTCCAAGGTCGTGCGCGAGCCATGCGAGCACGACAGAGAGCATGCCGGCTTGGTGCGCAAGTTGCCGTCCTTGCAGCAAGGTATGCCGCGTTTCGAGGAGTTGCGCGGCACGCTCCCGGTGTCGACCGGTGATCGACCACAGTTCAGAAGGGGAGTGCGCGGGATAGGTGGCTCCAAGTTGGTGCACTGCCAGTTCTAGTTCCTCCACGGATGCGTTGGTCACGTCGGTCGCGGCGGTACGACTGGTATAGGCGCGAATAGCTTCGACGCTGTCAGCGGAAACGAGGGCCGACAGAGCCGCGCCGCCGACGAGCGCGACGAGAGAGCGACGGTTCGTGGGATCACCTGCCTCGGGAGGCGCCACCGCGGTGGTGGTCGCGTGGGGTACGTCTTGGGAGCCTTCCCTCTCATCGAGTCGTACCCGATCTGCGACCCCGCCAGCGGTCTCCTCGGGGTCGCGCCGCTGGCGGTCACCCGTTGAGGCCCCACGCACGAACCCTAGCTCCCCGAGCGGCACTCCAAAGAACTTCTCCAGGACGATCCGAGTGGGAGGCCGGGGAAAGGCCGGCAGCGGCCCTTCCCACTTGCGATACTGCCGAGGGCTGACTCCGATCCGCTCACCGAGAACTCCCTCAGCATGCAGTTGTTCGGCGAACGTAGTCAGGTCCGACGCCATCTCCTCCTGCGTTCTATTCAGCAGCTTCCGCGCGCTGCGAAGCTGCTCGTTCTGCTGCCTGGCCACTTGTTCACCACCTGAGATGCCGTTGCCCTGAGTCACCCTCGCCAAGGTGAACTTACTCGCGCTGACGCGTCGCTGCGGGCTCACGAGGGTTGGAAAGGGCCGGTGAAAAGGCCGGTGAAAAGGCCGGTGCACAACAGGGCCGGTGGAAGGGCCACCGAAAGGACCTGGCAGCGGCGTCGTGCACCGGATTCACTCAGTGCGGACGAGGAGCACGACGACCCATCGAGCTCGCTCCTCCACCGCAATGTGCTGGCCCACCGTGTGCCTACATCCGCGAGAACCGAGGCGATGGCGATGCTTGTGACACCCCCGCAGCTCCCCTTCACCCCTGAAGCTGCCGTGCTGCCGATAGCCCGTGCCGATCGCAGCGGGAACTACGCCGTGGCCTCCTTGCCCGCACGACCGGACAGCGGAACTGCTGCGCGAGCGATGGTTCGCCAGGCCCTCGAAGATTGGGGGCTGTACCGATCCGTGGCGGATGTGGAGCTGGTGGTCGCCGAGCTGGTCGCGAACGCCGTGACGCATGGGACGCGAGGACGCTCTGCGGGGACCACGGTGGTCGTGGAGGCACGACGACGCGGCCGGTCGCTTCGCGTGGCGGTGACCGACGACAGGCCGGACGTTGCGCCCGTGATGCGCGCGGCCGGCGTGGAGGAGGAATCCGGGCGCGGGCTGCGGCTCGTGGATGATGTCAGCAGCGCGTGGGGCTGGGAGCCGGTATCGCGCGGCAGATGTAAACAGGTGTGGGCGGAGTTCGAGTTCGACACTTCGTCGTAGGACGGCCGTTGAGGCGTCCTGGATCGACGCGTCCCGGTCCGCCCTCCCCCCAGGTGCCTCAACGGCTTCTTCATCATGGCCCGTCTTCGATCGGGCCGTTCATGACCACTCACGCGGCCCGGGTGCACAGATCTGCTGCGGCGTGAGTGAATCCCGCCCCCTGCCGAGGTGGGTGAGCCCTCGGCGGGGGAGCGGGACCCCACCCCTGAAGCTCCTCGCTTGCTCCACCAGCTTTTTCCTGGCCTCTCTATCCGACATCCGGAGAACGGCATGACTTCCCCTGACGAGAACGACCTCGGCGGCCCTGCGGCCGATGCCGTGCGCGCGGCGAGCTACGAGCGGCTGGCGGTGGTGGCGGCGTTGTTGTACCGGCAGGTGGGTGGGCTGCCGCCCGTCGGCCTGGAGATGGGGGAGCTGGTCGCGGCGAGCGGGATGCCGGATCTGGCCGCGGGTGCAGTCGAGGACCTGGTGGTGTGCGGCTTGCTTCGCCGGCGGGAGCTGGTGGGTGGTTCCGTTCTCTACCGCATGGACTGTGCCGCCCGTGAGCACGCGGCTGGGCTGGCGGAGGTGCTGGATCCTGCGGGGGAGCGGGTGGCGGTGGGCCGGCGGTGGGTGGAGTACCTGCTCGCCGGCGCGCTCGCGGCCAGGGCGGTGCTGACGCCCAGCGCCCCGCCCGAGCGGGTGCTCCTCCGGCATCCGCTGCCGGGGCCGAGGGTGGTCTTCGACGGCGCCGTTGGGGCGCTGGCGTGGCTGGCGTCCCATCAGGACAGCGTGGCCGCGGCCGTTCCTTTCGCGCGGGAGTTGGGCTGGAACGACGTGGCGTGGCGGTTGCTGGTCGCGGCTTGGCCGGTGGCGCAGCGGCGGCGGAATCACGCGTTCTGGCTGCCGCTCCTCGTGGACCACGGGCTTCCAGCCGCCGGGTGCGCCGGTGACGACCAGGCGGAGCGGTACCTGCTCAGTCTCATCGGTGAGGGGTGGCTGCACGAGGATCAGCCGGCGGAGGCGCTGGCGTGTTTCGAGGACATGCTCGCCGGCGCCCGCCAGCAGTTGGACGAACGGGACGTCGCCGTGGCCCTGCTGGGACTCGGGCAGGTGCAACTGCAAGTGGGGCGCCAGCGTCCTGCGATGTCCTCCCTTCGCCGGGCAGCGGACATCTTCGGGAGCCTGGGGGAGCGGCACGGGCTGGGCCGGAGCCTGATCCTGCTCGGCGGTCTCGCGGCCACCTTCGGCGAGCCCGAGGAGGATGTGCAGCTGCTGTCCCGGGCGGTCGACCTCCTGGGGGAGTGCCGAGAGGTCTACGACATGGCGCGGGCCCGTGCTCACCTCGGGCTGGCACGTGCCCGTCGCGGTGCTCACGTCGCGGCGTCGACCGCGCTGTTGCAGGCGCGGGCCGAGTTCGCCGCCTCGGGGGCGTTGTGGTGGGAGGCCCGCTCGGTGGAGTGGCTCGCCGCGGCCAGCCGACGCCAGCTCGGCAACGATGGAACGCGGCATCTGCGGAACGAGGCCGTCCTGCTGTACGCCTTGGCCGGCAGTCCGGATGCCGCGCGGCTGCGTGCGATGGACGCGAGGCGCGACGCCCTGACGCCGTGATTTCCCCGGGCCGTGCCCTTCCGCCTCGAAGCGACGGTACGCCCGAACCCGGACCACACACCTTCTTCCACTTTTCTCATAGTTACTGATGTTTTAGGAGTTTGCTCAATATGTGTGCGTATTTCAGTGCGGTCGGCGACCTGGAGAGGCGACCTTCGCCGACGCGTCCGTTCGGGTTGGATGCCCTGACGCTGGACGCGTGCGTCGATGCGCTGCCGCTGACCGGCGTCGCCTCGGTCGATCCGGACACCCAGCTGTCGACGATCGACGGCCGCGTGTGCCTGGAGTTGCCGGACGTGTGGCGGGCGACGGCGTCGACGGACACCAGCGCGTCGCCCCGGGACGGCATGGAAGACGAAGACGAAGACAGCCGGCGCTCCTGATGAACACCGCGACCGTACCCATCCAGCGCACGGCTCCTCGCCTCCTGGTGATCACCGCCGCGTTGGACCCCACCGCAGACCTGGTGCTGCGCGAACTCAACCATCGCGGCGTCGCCTTCCTGCGCGTCGACCTGGCCGACTTCCCCCGCCGCCTTCGGCTCACGACACAGCTGCGCCCGGATGGAAGCTGGGGTGGATCCCTGACCGATGGCCGGCGCGAGATCGACCTCGCCGAGCTGCGAGCGATCTGGTGGCGCAAGCCCGGCAGCTTCGGGTTCACCGAGGGGATGAGCGCGCCGGAACGCGGCTGGGCCGACAAGCAGGCGCGAGCCGGGTTCCTGGGCACGTTGAACTCCCTACCGCAGGTGGTGTGGATCAACCGGCCGGAGCACAACGCGCGGTGCGACAAGCCACGGCAACTGGCCGCAGCCGCCCGGCTCGGTTTCGCGGTGCCCGACACCGTGATCACCACCGACCCCGGCGAGGCCGCCGCGTTCGCCGAGCGACACCGTGGGCTGGTCGTCACCAAGACCCTCGGCGGCATCGTCTACGAGGAAGACGGCCAGCGCGGTGGTCTCTACACCTACCCGATACCGCAGGGGCGCGCGGACGATGACCGTATCGCGCTGACCGCCCACCTCTTTCAACAGCGGATCGTCGACAAGGAATTCGAGATCCGCGTGACCGTGGTGGGGGATCGGGTCTTTCCGGTGGAAGTCCATGCACCGGAGGGGGCCGGGCGGGTGGACTGGCGTCGCGACACACCCAACTTGACGTATCGCAGCACGGTGTTGCCCTCGCCGATGAGCGAGCGGATCCTGATGCTGACGCGCCGCTTCGCTCTCAAGTTCGCCGCGCTTGACTTCATCGTGGATTCACGTGGCACCCATTATCTGGTCGACGTCAACCCCAATGGCCAATGGTCCTGGATCCCGGAGTTTCGCCAGCGAGTTCCACAAGCTCTGGCTGACCTGTTGGAACAGGAATCACAGGGAGCGTGGCGCCGAAGCCACGTTCCGCGTGCGCGCCACCTGGCGATCGTGGGCCGTGATCCACTTCCCACCTCGCCGTTCGGGGACGGTGCGATGTGAGCACGACGGTGGTGCGCCGCCCAGCGCATGCCAACGCCGTGGTGCTGGCTCACGGCTACACCGGGCGTGACGTCGCGAGGATCGCCTCCTTCGCGGTGCGGCAGGCCAGGAGCGAGCTCTTCGACAGCGGCCAGCAATATGACGTGGCATGGTCAGCCATTGCCGAGGCCCTGTGGAACTGCACCGAACCTCCTGACGCGAAGACCCTGTACAGGGCGGGGATACGGGCCATCCACGACGAGGGACGGTCCCTTGCCCGGGGGCGAGGCGTCTGGCAGAAGGACGCGCCGATCAAGCGATTCGACACCTACTGGCGGACCGTTGAGCGGCAACCGCGTGAAGAGCACCCGGTGGTTGAGCGGATCGCCGCCATCCAGGTCTACGACGGCCTGCCCGACATCCATCAGTGGACGCTGTGGGCGCTCACCGTTGCGGACGATGAAGACGGCGCTGCCGCGCGGAGTTGGGCATCACTCCCGGCGCATTTCATCGACGGTTGCGGAAAGCCCGCAGAGCTGCGCAAGGCTTGTGGTTTTCACCGGATCGACCGCCGCGCAATCTCTTGTGGCGTCGGGGACGCCCCTTGAAGGTCGGCGGTATGTGCGCCAAAGAGCTGCACGAGATGACGGGGGAGAACGTCGGTTTTCAACGCCCCCGCATTGGTGAGAGCCAGCGGTATTGCCGCGCGTGCTCGCGCGAGCGGAAACAACGCGAGCGGCAAGCCGCGAGGGCGTCAGCAATCTCGTAGCACCCATTTACCGGACTTAGGGGAGGAGGACGTCATGGTGCCGTTACCGGTGTCGGAAAGCCTCGATGCCGACACGTCTGCCCCACTGGGCGCCTTCGCACAGGACGGCGGCGGGAGTATTAGGTCGGTTCACCCTCTGGATTTCAACCGCTTGGTGGTCCGGTCTAGATGGGAACGCCGATGCGGGATGTCCTCGGCCAGGGGCGAACTGTCGCTGGCCCGAGGGATGCCGCAGGTTCCACCGGTGCTGGCCCTGCGGCGCGGGGGCTTCGTGCCTGAAGGCCGGTACCCGGGCGACCCTCATCTTCCGTGGCCGGCTCGGTGCGCGGATTGTCTGCTGCCGCAGGAGGTGTCCCTGCACTGGGTCGCGAGGGGAACGCGCTGTTCTCACGGTCCGCAGCTGAAGGGGCAGTTGGAGGCGGCTCGGGTGGCGCTGCGGCGCGACGTCAGAGTCCTGAGGGCGATGGGGCTGTTGCTGGCGGCCCGGTACGAGCCTCGCGTCCCGTACCCGGGATCCCAGACGGGCTGGCCGGTGGTGTGCATCGACTGCGGTGAGCCGCGGCGCCCGAGACTGCAGGAATTCCAGCGGGGTAGGCGGTGCAGCCACCCACGCACCGCGGTGACCCCGGGGCGCGCGGCCGCCGAGATGGCGGCAGTGGGCCTGGAGCCGCTGGAGCTCTATCCAGGTTACGCGGGCAGGCCTTGGTGGGTGTGGTGCCCCGAGTGCCACAGGCCCCGTCATATCGAGCTGTGGCGCGTTCGCGGGGGCTGGCGCTGCCCCCATACCCGCGTGAGCTTGTGGCGCGTACTGCCTCCCGCCGTTGTCGAGCAGATCCGCGCGAAATCGTCTCCAACGCCGCTTGGGAGTGTGTGATGACCGTTCTTGACCACGTGTACCAGCAGCTTTCTGCCGACGCCCGCCGGGTCTACCAGGTCCTCGGGGCGCTGCCTTCCCTGCCGAGCGTCGGCGTGGCGGAGGTCGCGGCCGCGGCGACCATGCCGCTGGCAGCGACGAGCGAAGCTCTTCAAGACCTTGCTCGCTGCGGGCTCGTCGAGCGGCACGAGCCGGACGCCGACTCCGATCACGTCGACACCGAGGACGGGTGCGACGGTCACGGCACCCGTGAGCGGTTTCGCGTGCCGGCAGGCGTCCTCGAGCACGCCATCGGTCAGGCCGAGTCGCTGGGGGAGCGGGACCGGGCGTCCGTACTGCGATGTTGGGTCAACCATCTGCTGTCCACGGCTTCCCGCGCTGGTGCCCTGGCGGCTCCGGACCACCACAGCCCGGGGCACGACCAAGCCCTTCAGCCGGATGCGCCGGACGCGTTGGTGTCGTTCAGCGAGCCGGGGCGGGCGTGGGTGTGGTTGGAGGACCACTTTCCGATCCTGGTGGCCGCTGCCCGCACCGCGCATTGGAACTCCTGGTGGGACCTGGCGTGGCGCATCGTCGCGTGTCTGTCGCCGCTGGAGCGGCGGCTGGAGCGCGACGAGTTGTGGGGGAAGCTGTGCCTGGACGTGGCGGCGCAGGCCGCCCGCTCGGCCGGCGATCAGCAGGTCGCCCGGCTGATGGTGATCTCTGGCACCGACGCGCTGCGTCGCCTCGGCCGCTACGACGACGTTCGCGTGCACCTGTATCGGGTGCTGTACCAGGCCCGCACCGACAAGGACCGCGCCGGTGAGGCAGCTGCTCTGCAGGGGCTCGGTGACGTGGCGCGGGTCACCGGGCTGGTGGGCGAGGCCGAGGCACTGCACCGCAAGGCTCTCGCGCTCCGCGAGGAGGCCGGCGAGGAGGTGGCCGCGGCGATCAGCAGGATCCGGCTGGGTGAACTCGCCAGACTCAGGAGCGAGACCCCGGCCGCCCACGACCTCCTCACCGGGGCCCGTACGGAACTGGTTGCGGCGAACAGCCCTCACGAGGCGGCACGGGCGCTGGCCTTCCTGGCCCGCACCCACCACCAGGCCGGCGAACACGACCAGGCCCAGGCTCTTCTCCGGCACGCTGCGGGTGAGTTCGCCGGCTGCGGGAGCGTGCTGTGGCAGGCCCGTGCCCTGGAGTGGTCCGGCGAGTTCGACCAGGAGTACGGCGACCACGACGCGGCGCGCGCCTCCTACCGCGAGGCCCTGGCGGTGTATGACCGGCGCTCCCCGCTTGAGGCCGTGCGCATCATCCGCGTGCTGCGCGAACTCGACCGCCCCACCGCACCGGGCGCACAGGTGGCGGAGTCGTGACCCCCGTCGTGCCGCGTCCGGAACCCCTGGGGCCACCCGGGAGCGTGGGCATCCCGTTCGTGACCACCTGGAGCGGGGAACTGCCCAGTCTCTTCTCCGAGTTGGTCGCCCGTCCGGGGGGCCGGGGCCTTGGCTACTGCCACGAGCGGCCCGGCGATCGCGACGAGCACGGTGTGCTGTGGGCGCGGACCGAGGGTGCCTGGGGCGATGGCGAACCGCGCCTGGCGGATCAGCATCCGCTGCGGCAGCGGCAGGCCATGACCCACATGTGCTGCCAGATCTGCGCCGGCCCGGCCAGCCGCACTGAGCGCGGGTGGCTCTTCCTCGCCGGCCAGCGACCCGACGGCGCCCGGCCCGCCGTCCGGCAGCTGGAGGCCGCCCACGTCATGAACCCGCCGGTCTGCTTGCCCTGTGCCGCTGTGGCAGCACGCCGCTGCCCGCACCTGCGGCCACGCCCCGTCGCCTTCCGGGCGAGGTGGGTGAAGGCGCTGGGCGTGCAGGGCGTCCTCTACGGGCCGACTCCCTTCGGGCTGGTGGTGGACCCGCGCGTCGAGGCCCTTCCGTACACCAGCCGCTTCGTGGCCTGGATGCACGCCTCACAGCTCGTCGTCGAGGTCCGCCGAGTGACCCTGATCGACCTCCAACACGAACTCGCTCACCCCAGGCCCGCCTCGGCGCCCTGAGGTCCTGGCCTCGCTGCTGGGCCGCGCTTCTCGGACCACCAGCCCCCACATGTCTTACAAGTTCACTTTCATTTAAGGAAGTTACGTTTCGTGACAGCGATATCGGTGTCGTCGCACAGCACAGCACATCCCCTGCCGGCGCGAACGGCCTACGGGTACGTCGCCCTGGCCGCCGTGCTCTCAGCAGGTCCTTCCATGTGGGGCTCGGCGGTGAAGTTCGCCGCCGCTCACGACCTCCTGCAACCGAACTCGTGGACCGAGGGGACGCGCGACGCGATATCCATCCTGGCCATCGTCTTCTCCGCCGGTTGCGCATTGAAATGGTGGAAGGCGCGGACTCGTCCGGGCCGCGTCCGCCAGCAGTGCGTCAACGCGGTGGTCTTGATGGTGACCGTGGAGTGCTGCCTCGCTGTCTCTGGCTGGCCGCGGGACACGCCGACGACAGCTGGTGAGGGGAAGCTGCTGACGATCGGCCTGCTGCTGTGGTTCGCCCGGGAACTGCTGCTGCGGCACGGCGTCGCGCCGAGCGTCACCGGTCTGGGGTTCGGACCAGCGACCGTGGAACGGCACACAGTAGCGGGCGTGCTCGCCGGCGGTGTCACGCTCATCGCCCTGATCCTGACCTGCACCCAGATCAGGATCTTCCTGTTCGAGCACTTCCCCGTCTACGGCCCTGGCCTGAGCGGGCCCGGGAACCTCTTCGAAGAGGTGGCGCGGTATGCCTGGACGAGCGTCGTCGAGGAACTGCTGCTGACCGCGGTGGTGGTGACGCTGCTGGTTGCCGCCCGGCGCCCCGCCTGGGAATGGCTTCTCGTGGCGGCGGTGCTGCGGTTCCTTCCCCACCTCTACCTGGGCCTGTCGGGGATGGACACCCTGCTGCTGGGCGCCGGAGCGGCGTGGATCTTCTACCGCTACCGCGACGTGCTGCCCCTGATCGTGGCCCACTTCCTCTACAACACCGTGATCCTCGACTTCACCGCGCAGCTGCCGCAGCGGTGGGCGGCCGTCGTCCTCGCCTGGGTCGCCGCCGGCGTCGTGACCGTCGTCGCGGTGGTCAGTCCGGGCTCGGCTCCTTCGCCGCGTCGTCACCCGGCGAAACCCACCCCGCGCCACTAGCAGGCGCCCGCCTCGTGTCGGCCGGCCGCGTGAGCGGCCGGCCCCGAACGTCGATCTTCGCCGGCACTGGAGAGAAGCCCACCGGATGAACGAGACCTTCGCCATCGAGATCCAAGCGGCCACAGGTCGTTGGCAGACCACCTGCCAGATCACCGACCGCCCCGGCGCGCAGGTGTGGCGCGTCACCCTGATCAACGGCATCCAGGTCGCCGTCAAGATCACCACCGGCGCGGAAAACGCGGGGCGGATGGCGGCTCGCGAAGCTGCGGTGATCCGAGCGGCCGGGCCGACCGCAGGTCGGGTCCTCGCCACGGGAACGGTGCCAGGGGTCGTTTCGTGGCTGGTGACGCCGTGGTGGCACGGACCCACGCTGGCCGACCAGATCGTCCGCTTGCGTGCCCGAGGCGTCGACGCGAGGGCGCGCAGCAGCATTGCCCTGCTCGCCGCCCAGGCGGCCGGCGCGCTGGCCGCACTGCACGAGGCCGGCTGGTCCCACGGCGCCGTACGCGCCGAACACTTCATCCACACCCCGCACGGCGTGCGGCTGGTCGACCTCGGCTCGGCACGTGGCCCGGCCGACAGCCTCCCGCCCGAACTCGACTTCCCTCCTACCGGCACACTGGTCGGCCTCGATATCGCGGAGATCTCCCGCCGGCTCACGGCGGGCACGCTCGCCACGCCCAGCACCGAGGCCGACGTGTACACCTTCGCCAGCGTGGTGTGGAACAGCTGCACAGGCACCTGGCCGGTCGACCACCACCCGGAAGCCGGGAACGACGGCGAGGATTCAGCGCCGGCCTGGGCCACAGCACCCTCCGGCTGGCGGGCGTTCAAGGTGCTGCTGAAGCCCGCGCTCGCCTCCCAGCCCATCCTCCGCCCCACCGCGGCCGCCCTCTCAAGCGCACTCTCCCTTCTCGCGGCCCTCGAAGCCGCCAAGACGTCCTGCTGACGGTCACCCCCGCCCCAGCCGCGCCGGGCACCCGCCCGCACCGTCGATCCGGCACGCCGAACGAAAGCACCGTGATGACCACCTCTCTTGACGACCGACGACAACGGCACGACCACGCGATGCAGCAAGCCTTCGCCTGGCCGGCAGGCGCGCCCTGGATCCGCGCCGCCATCGCCGCCACCTCGCGCGACCAGTACACCCCCGACCGGATCTGGACGCTGGAAGGCGACCAGTTCGTGCCCATAGACCGCGGCCGGGACCCGGAACGGTGGGCGTCCCTCGTCTACGCCAGCCCCGAGACCTCCACCATCACGCAGGTAGCCGACAGCGTCACGACCAGCAACCTGATCGCCACCGCGGTCGTCGCCGACATGCTCGACCACCTCGACCTCGAACCCGGCCACCGCGTCTTAGAACTCGGCACCGGCACGGGATGGTTGACCGCGCTGATGACCCGCCGCACCGGCGCCAACCGCGTGATCACCCTGGAGATCGACCCCGAACTCGCCACCGGCACCCGCGAACGCCTCCACCACCACGGTGTCCACGCCCGGGTCGAGAACACCGACGGCCTCGCCGGCTGGCCCGCTGGCGCGCCCTACGACCGCGTCGTCGCCACCTTCGAACCGCGTGGCATCCCGTGGGCCTGGGGGGAACAGACCCGGCCCGGAGGGCTGATCGTCAGCCCCTGGCGACGCGGCCTCGTTCCCCTCATCGTCGACGACGAGGGCATCTCGGCGAGCGGACGGGTCCAGCAGGCCACGCAGTTCATCCCCGCCCGCGACACCCTGCCGGCGGCACGAGCCATGCCGCGGACTTGGCAGCAGATCCGCAGCCGCACCAACACCGCCCACCAGCAGCGGGTCATCGACCGCGACCTCACCCAACTCCAGCGCAGCGAACACCTGTTGTGGGCGCTGTCCGTCCTGCTCCCCGACGTGTGGGTGCTGGCCCACACCACCATCCGCGGCCTGGTCGTCACCCTTCACGACGGCGATGCCTCATGGGCGCTGCTCAACGCCCCGCCCACCGGCGGGCCGTCTGTTGCGTTCGAGGGCGGCCCGCGCCGGCTCGCCGACGAACTCGAAGAGGCGTGGGACGCGTGGCTGAGCGTGGGTTCCCCCACCATCTACTCCTTCGGCGTCACCGTCACCGCCGGTCGGCAGTGGGCCTGGCAGGACAACCCCACGAACGGCCCCTGGGACCCCCGCTGACCACCCACAC
>NZ_SMKI01000529.1 GCF_004348415.1 Streptomyces hainanensis | reverse complement strand
CCTGTCCGCCAACACCATGTACTGGCAGGTCTCGCTCGGCCCGCTGCCCTCCGGCGACCCCGACCGGCTGCTCAGCTGCCGCAAGCGCCAGGGCCCCGGCCGGGCGGTGCTGTGGCGGGAGCAGGGGTGGTGAGGTGTTGGTGGTGCGGGTGACCGGAGGCATCGCGGGGGTGAACGACGTCGTCACGGTCGCGGCCGACGGCGCGGTCTCCGTGGAGCGCCGGTCTGGCGTCGAGGAACGGCGACTCGGCGAGCCGGCGTTGGCCCAGCTGACCGGGCTGCTCGGCGGCGCCGAGTTCGCCGCGCTGCCCTCGTACCGGTTCGGGACGTCGGTGGCGGACGGCTTCCAGTACCAGTTCGCGCACGGCGGGCGCACCGTCACGGCCGACCAGGGGAACCTCGTGCCGCCGTTGGGCGAGATCCTCGCCCTCCTCGGCCTCTGACGCGTGGTCTGTACACGCTCGTTCGGCATGGCTACGCTCTCCCCCGCCCGATCACGGATGTGACCGGGCATCAGGCGTTTCTCCGCCGGCGCCACCACCACCGTGACGCCGGCCCCGCCGCCGCCGGCCGCCACCGGGCTGCGTGGGCGGGCGTCGTGGCCGTCCGGGCGGTGCCGCCACGGGAGGTGGGCGAGAGCACGCCAGAGTGCTCCTGCGGCCTGGTGTGACGGGCGGGAAGCCGCTACCGTCCGGCCAGGCGTGCCGCTGTCGCCACACCTGACCCCAGTCCTCCTCGACGACTCCGGGTCCACGCACGCCCGTTCCGAGGAATCACCCCCTTCGCCTTTGGAGCCGACATGCAAAGACGACGCTGGGCGAGCGCGCTCCTCCTCGCCTTATCGCTGCCACTGCTCGCACCGGCGGCCGCGGCGGACTCCCCCGCCGGCCCCTCCGCCGGCCCCTCCGCGGAACCTGCCGCCTCGGCGGCGGTGCCGCTTGAGGAGGTCACCGCGAGCGCCACCCAGGTCGCGTCCGGGCTGCGTCGCCCCGTGGCCATCACGTCGCCCGACGACGGCACGAACCGGCTGTTCATCGTCGAGAAACGCGGCACCGTCCGCGTCTACCATCCCGACACCGGGCTGGCCGCCACCCCGCTGCTCGACGTCACCGCCTCGGTCGACGAGTCGGGCAACGAGCGCGGACTGCTCGGCATCGCCCTCGCCCCCGACTTCAACCGGAGCCAGGAGCTCTACCTGGCCTACACCGCGCGGCCCGACGGCGCGGTGACCCTCGGCAGGTACACCCTCGGCACCGGGACCCTGGAGCCGCTGATCTCCCAGGAGCACGCCGAGTACAGCAACCACAACGGCGGCCAACTCGCCTTCGGCCCCGACGGCTACCTCTACTGGAGCATCGGCGACGGCGGCGGCTCCGGCGACCCGTACAAGTCGGGCCAGCGCGTCGACACCCTGCTCGGCAAGATCCTCCGCGTCGACGTGAGCCGCAGCTGCGGGGCGCTCCCCTACTGCGTGCCCGCCGACAACCCCTACGTCGGTGTCGCCGGGGCCCGCGAGGAGATCTGGATCACCGGCGTCCGCAACCCGTGGCGTTTCTCCTTCGACCCGGCCGACGGCTCGCTGTGGATCGGCGACGTCGGGCAGGGCCGCTGGGAGGAGATCGACCACCTGCCGGCGGGTGAGCAGGCCGGCGCCAACCTCGGCTGGTCCTGCCACGAGGGCTACGAGGTGTTCGACCAGGCCCAGTGCGCGCCCGGCACCGACTACACCGACCCGGTCTTCACCTACTCCCCCTACACCGGCGGCTGCGCCGTCATCGGCGGCCGCGTCTACCGCGGCGAGCAGTACGCCGACCTGGTGGGCGGCACCTACATCGCCACCGACTACTGCTCCTCCACGGTGTGGGCGCTCCGCGAGGACGGTGCCGGCGGCTACCTCCAGGCCGAGATCGGCGAGATGCCCACCCAGGTCACGGCGTTCGGCACCACGGCCGACGGCGAGTTCTACGTCGTCAACGACCTGCCGGGCGGCCTGCACCGGGTGGAGTTCGCGCGCACCACGCCGACCTGCCGCGTCGACCTGGACGTCACCACCTGGGGCACCGGTCTGACCGTCGACATCACCCTGACCAACACCGGCACGGCGCCGATCAACGGCTGGCGCCTGGAGTTCCCGTTGCCGCTCGGCCAGACGGTCGTCTCCGACTGGAACACGGACCTCGCCCAGTCCGGTGACATCGTCAGAGCCAACAGCGCCACCCACAACGCCGCGATCGCGCCCGGCGCGAGCATCACCCTCGGCTATCTGGCCAGCCACACGGGCGACGCCTCGCCGCCCGGCCGCTTCAACCTCAACGACCGGCCCTGCGTCGTCAGTCGCTGAGCCTCTGTCGGGAGCCGGTCCGTCCGCCACACCCACGTCGGACGGACCGGCCCTGTTCACCTAGTTCGCCGGCGGGCCCAGCTCAGAACCAGGCCCCCGCCGCCCCGTCGCCATCCTGGTCCACGTCTGGCGCACCCTCCTCGTCGCCCGGGTCGAAGATCCGGAAGAAGTCCTGAGCCTCCTCGACCTTGCCAGCACCCCGTAGATACTCGGCAAACCGCCAGGCCAGGTGATGCATTTCAGGTGTGTCCCGCCCGAGACGGAGCCATTCCATCAACGCCTCGGCAACTACATCTGCCGCTTCGGGCGGCGGTTCCTTAACACGCTCCTCCTGCTCCACGGGCGGCTCCGAGAGGACCGGATGGACCAGGTCGCGGAAGGGTGGCATCACCTCCGAGTTGTTGGCGGCCGCGGAGAGCCGGGCAAGGATCCCGATGCGATCGACCGTACCCTCCACCTGCTCGTCGTTCCTGGACAGCCACCAGACCACCGTGCTTCCCGTATCTTTGAGGACGTCGTTGGTGAGATAGGCCCGCTTGTTCTTCTCGTAGTTGCGCTCGTGTTCCCAGACCTGCTCGTCCTTGCGTACGTCGGAAAGCCTGACGAGCCGGGCGTGGTCGGACTCGGAGAGGGTCAGCGTGACGTTCCTGGCCATGGCCAGGACCCGGCCGGTGGGGTCCGCCTCCATCACACCCAAATAGCCGTTGAGTTGATGCTGGGCGAGTGTGCTGCTCGTGGGGTACTGCCGCACCGCAAACGCGCGCGCTCGGAGCAGGACGGCCTGGACCGCGATCCCACCAGGGTCGAAGGAGGAGGGTACGTCAATCTCCTGGGGGACCCACCGCACGGTCGCCGAGAACAGGAAGTCGTAGTCAGGGGCGGCGCTGGGTAGCGCCACCTGAGCTACCCGGCACTCCTGTCGGAGCGGAGGGGGTATTGGGAGATCGGGCTCCAGGGTGTTCTCCGGCGGGATGTACCCGGAAGCTGGCGCTTTCGCGCGCATGCTGACGACGAGACAGATCAGCAGAGCGGCGGCAAGTGACGGCCAGAGCCACCCAGACCAGTCCACGCAGAGCTCAACAATAGCCAGCACCAGGGCTGAGATGGTGGCAATGAAGGCGGCCAGTGTTCGGTGTCCTGAGCTCATGAAGCCGTCTCCGGTCGGCGATGAGGTGGGGAGAGCGTGGACGTCGAGGCAGTTTCGATGCCCTGCGCCATGTCAAGGGCACGGCTGAATCGTTCGGCGACAAGTCCACGCTCGGTTCGTGCGGTGGCGGATGCTCGGGCCCAGCGCTGCGAAATGACGAACAACCGGCTGATCGACCGCGGTTGGCAGGCCCCCGCGTACGCCAAGGTGGTGAGCAATCGGTCACGACTGGACAGGCTGTCGACCGCGGCGTCTAGCCAGTACCGCACATGAGGTGCCCACTCCTGGGGCGGTCTGTGCTCCAAGACGAGGGACCAGCCCGTGACGAGACGCTCTCGGATGGTCGACCTGGCGAGGAACGCCGCGGTGCGGCAGACCTGGTCTGCCAGAGCCAGGAAGATTTGGGCGTCGGCCGGTGGCCGCGCCTCGGAATCGACGCGCTGTCCGGTGAGTCGACGGAGTAACAGTCCGCACAGCCGGCTCTCCCCGGCGGCGAGCCCGAACAGCGCATCCCACGCTGGGCGCCGTTCATACTCGCTCTCGGCTCGGGCCAGGTGATGGAGTCTGACCAACGCCTGGTCTGAATGGCTCACTGCCATCACACGGGAACAGACCACCGTCAGCATCGTGCGGAATCCGTTCGGGAGCCCCGGTTCGGTCACCCAGTCAAGGATCCGACGCCGCACGACCCGGCCATGAACCTCATGCCGTAGCCCTTCGGCCAAGGCCTGGGTGGCGTCCGGCAAGAGTGCCTGCGATTCCCCGTGAGAGGTCCAGTCGCGGGCGAGCGACATCAACTCCTCGGGGCGGTCGATCCGCAGCGTTTGCTCCGCGAATCGCTCTACCAAGTGGTGGCGATCGTCACGTTCCAAGCTCAGATCGCGTGCGCAGTCACCGACCCACATCCGGAAACCAGGGCGTAGATCGGGAAAGTACGTCCAGAAGTGCGCCCGGACGGCCATGTCCAGGCCAGCGGTCTGGAAACGTACCCGGCCGTCCAGGTCGGTTCCGGCACGGATTCCCGCCAGATCCGTCGTGAGATCGGAGCGATCCAGCCGGGGGCGTTCGTCGGCGGGATGGCTCACGCGTCGCAGAAGTTGTGCCGAGGCCTGGGAAATCGTGTCCGCAGCCGCGCCATGCAGCATGGCCACCGTCAATGCCAAGGCACGCCGTCGCCCGTCGTCGAGTCCGGCGATCAGTGCCGCCGCCTCTGAGCCGTCCACAGTGATCCGGCCTAGGTGTATTGCCCTGTGAGGTTGGGGACGCGGCTGGTGGGTGGTTTGCCTGCGAGTGCGGTGTGTCCGCGGTGGTGATTGTAGGTGTGGAGCCAGTCGGGGAAGGCGTCGCGTCGTTCCTGCTCT
>NZ_SMKI01000528.1 GCF_004348415.1 Streptomyces hainanensis | reverse complement strand
CAGATGTCTATAAGAGACGGGCTCGGCGGGGGCCGGCGGCTGGGCGACCGCCTCGACCGGTGCCTCTTCCAGAATCAGGTGGGCGTTGGTTCCGCCGATACCGAAGGCGGAGACGGCGGCCCGGCGCCGCCGATCGCCGGTCGGCCAGGGCCGGGCCTCGGTCGCCAGCGCCACGCTGCCCGACGTCCAGTCCACCAGCGGGGTGGGCCGGTCAACGTGGAGGGTGGGCGGCACGGTGCCGTGCCGCATCGCCAGCACCGTCTTGATGACGCCCGCCACCCCGGAGGCCGCCTGGGTGTGGCCAATGTTGGACTTCAACGTGCCAAGGAGGAGCGGGCGTTCGGCCGGTCGGTCCTGGCCGTAGGTGGCGAGCAGCGCCTGCAACTCGATGGGGTCGCCGAGGGTCGTTCCGGTGCCGTGCGCTTCCACCACGTCGATGTCGGCGGGTGCCAGGCCCGCGTTGGCGAGCGCCTGCCGGATCACCCGCTGCTGCGAGGGGCCGTTGGGCGCGGTCAGGCCGTTGGAGGTCCCGTCCTGGTTGACGGCGCTCCCCCGCACCACGGCGAGGATCCGGTGGCCGTTCCGGCGGGCGTCCGAGAGCCGTTCGAGCAGGACCATGCCGGCGCCCTCGCCCCAGCCGGAGCCGTCCGCCTCGGCCGAGAACGACTTGCACCGCCCGTCGCGAGCGAGCCCGCCCTGCCGGGAGAACTCGGAGAACACCAACGGTTTGGTCATCACGGCCACTCCGCCCGCCAGGGCGAGGTCGCACTCCCCGGCGCGGAGCGCCTGGGCCGCGAGGTGCAGAGCGACGAGGGAGGAGGAACACGCGGTGTCCACCGTGACGGCCGGCCCTTCGAGGCCCAGCGCGTAGGCGATCCGGCCGGAGAGCACCGCCATCGAGCCGCCGGTGATGCCGTATCCGGCCGTCGCCTCGGAGAGGACTTCGGTCCCGGGGGCGGCGTCCGCGCCGGCGCCGGCGTAGACGCCGGTGCGACTGGCCCGGAGCGTCTCGGGGCGGATGCCGGCGTGTTCCAGCGTCTCCCACGCGGTTTCCAGCAGCAGCCGTTGCTGGGGGTCCATGGCCTGGGCCTCACGCGGGGAGATGCCGAAGAACGCCGCGTCGAACGCGCCGGCGTCCTCGACGAACCCGCCCACGAGCGGCACGGCACGACCCTCCTGCTCGGCGTCGGCTCCGTAGATCTCACGTGCGATCCAGCCGCGGTCGGTGGGAAACGGCTCGATGACGTCGGTGCCGTGGGCGACCAGTTCCCACAGCTCCTCGGGATCGGTCACGCCACCGGGCAGGCGGCATCCCATGCCGACGATGGCGACCGGCTCGACGCGCGCCGACTCGGCGAACGCCAACCGCTCCCGAACCGACCGCAGGTCGGTCATCGCCTTCTTGAGATAGCGGCGCAGCTTCTCCTCGTTCGCCGCACTCGGCATGTCCATCAGCCCCTCATCGTTCTGCGGAACGTCGCTCATCAGGAAATCCCGAACTCGTCGCCGAGCATGCGGAAGAGGTCGTCGTCCGACGCCTCCTTGAGTTCGGTCGCGAGTTCTCCTCCCTCCAGATCCAGATCCAGGTCCTGGCCCGGCCCGGCGGACCGGCGCTGCAGGCCGGTCAGCAGGCCGGTCAGTCGGGAGGCCACCTGGGCGCGGACGTCGGGTGCGTCGCCGACCCCGACCAACGCGGCCTCCAGCCGGTCGAGTTCACCGAAGATCGAGGTCTCCGACGGCTCCGCGCCGCCGATGACCTCCTGGCTCAGCCAGCCGGCCAACGCCTCGGCGTTCGGATGGTCGTAGACCAGCGTGGCCGGCAGCCGCAGCCCGGTGCTCCGTTGCAGCCGGGTCCGCAGGGACAGACCGGTCAGTGAGTCGAAGCCCATCTCCTTGAACGGCCGCCCGGCCGCGACGTCCTGTGCCGAGTCGAACCCGAGGACCGCCGCGGTCTCGTCGCGCACCAGGTCAAGCAGCGCGGCGCGCCGCTCCGGCGAGCTGAGCCCGGCGAGCCGGTCCTGGAGCGCGACGGCGCGCGCGGTGTCGGGCTCGGCCCCGGTGTCGGCGGGTTCCGGCCGCTCGGTGGCCTGCCGCACCTCGGGGATCTCGGCGAACAGGTTGCTGGGCCGGATCGCGGTGAAGGCGCGGTGGAACGGCGCCCAGTCCAGGTCGAACAGGATCAGCGCCGTCTCGTCCGGGTCGAGTGCCTCGGCCATGCCCTCGACGGCCAGGTCGGTCGCCATGCGGCGTATCCCGCGGCGGGTCAGGTAGTCGCTGGTGTGCCGGGGGGCGGCGAGGCCGGTCCCGGCCCAGGGGCCCCAGTTGATGGTGGTCGCCGGTAGCCCGTCCGCGCGCCGCTTCCTGGCCAGTGCGTCGATGTGGGCGTTGCCGGCCGCGTAGGCGGCCTGCTCGGCGCTGCCCCAGATGGCGGAGACGGACGAGAACAGCACGAACGCGTCCAGCGGGGTGTCCCGCAGCAGGGCGTCCAGATGGGTAGCGCCCAGGGTCTTGCCGGACGTGATGGTGGCGAACCCGGCGAAGTCGCAGTCGGCCACCGGTTGGTCGGCGCCCAGGCCCGCGGAGTGCACGACGGCGCGCAACGGATATGTCGCCGGTATCTCGGCGATGACCCGGGCGAGCGCCGAACGGTCCGCGATGTCGCAGGCCACGATGGTGACCTCGGTGCCGAGGGCGCGCAGTTCGGCGGCGAGCGTCTCCGCCCCCGGCGCCTGGAGTCCCCGGCGGCTGACGAGCAGCAGGTGCTCCGCGCCGCGCCCGGCGAGCCAGCGGGCGACCCGGCCGCCGAGCGCCCCGGTGCCGCCGGTGATCAGGGTGGTTCCGCTGGTGCGCCAGCCGCCGTCGGCACGGGGTGACGCCTGTCGCGGGGCGCGCTCCAGCCGCCGCACGTGGGCGCCGCCCGGGCGGATGGCGATCTGGTCCTCTCCGTCCCGCGCGACGAGTGCCGCGCAGAGCCGCGCGACCGAGGGCTCGTCGGGGGTGACCGGCAGGTCGATGAGGCCGCCCCAGCGTTCCGGGTGTTCGAGGGCGATGACCCGACCGGCCCCCCAGGTCTGGGCCTGGACGGGGCTGACGGATCCCTGGGTCAGGGCGGCGGGGATGGCGCCGCGGGTGGCGACCCACAGCGGCGCGGCCAGGCCGAGTTCGCCGATCGCCCTCACCAGGGCGATCTGCGCGGCGAGCCCGGTGGGCAGGGCCGGGTGCCCGGGGTGGGGGCTCTCGTCGAACGCCAGCAGCGAGAGCAGCCCGGTGGGCGGCGCGCCGTCTCCGAAGGTGTCGCGCAGCCGGGCGGCCAGCCGGTCGGGGTCCGTGGCCTCGGGTCCGAGGGTGAGTACCAGCGGGGTGGCTCCGCGGTCGGCGAGTCCGGCCCTGGCGGCATCGACCCAGGGGTGGCCGGCGTGGGCCTCGGGTACGAGCAGCAACCAGCGGCCGGTGGGCACGCCTGCCGCGGTGTCCTGGCGGGGGTGCCAGCTCTCCCGGTAGCGCCAGGAGTCGAGGCGGGCGCGGTGCGCGCTGCGCCGCCGGAAGTCGGCGAGGGCGGGGAGCAGGGCGTTGGCCTGTCGCGTGTCGTCCAGGCTCAGCAGACGGGCGAGGGCGTCGGGGTCCGCGCTCTCGACGGCGGTCCAGAGGAGCCGTTCCGCGCCGTCGCCGGAGTGGGTCGATGTCGCGGCGGGTGGCGCCTGGTACCAGTAACGGCGACGCTGGAACGGGTAGGTGGGCAGTTCGGGGGGCGGTCCTTCGGGGCGCCACCCCAGGGTGGTGGGCGCGGTCGCGGGGGCCGCGCCGTGGACGTGGAGTTCCGCGAGGGCGGTCAGCAGGGCGACGGGCTCGGGGGTTCCGTGCCGTAGGGCGGGAACGGCGACGACCGCGGCGTCGTCCTTCGCGAGGCTCTGGCGCACGAGCGGGGTCAGAACGGCGTCGGGCCCGAGTTCCAGGTAGGCGGTGACGCCGGCGTCGCGCAGGGTGCGGACGCCGTCGTGGAAGCGGACGGTCCGACGGAGGAGTTCCGTCCAGTAGTCGGGGCTGGTCAGCTCGTGGTCGGTGGCGAGGGTGCCCGTGACGTTGGAGACCAGGGGGATCGTTGGCGGCCGGTAGGTGAGGGTGGCGGCGACGGCCCGGAACTCGGCGAGGATCGGGCTCGCGTGCGGTGAGTGGAGGGCAGGCGGGGCCGCCAGCCCGCTGGCCAGCCCGCTGGCCGGCACGCCGCGTTCGGCGAAGTGCGCCGCGATCCGCTCGACGGCTTCGGCGTCCCCCGCGATCACGGTGTGCTCCGGGCCGTCGACGCTGGCGATGTCGACCAGGTCCCGGCCGTCGCCCAGCACCCGGGCGACCTCGTCCTCCGACGCCCGGAGGGCGATCCTCAGCCCGCCGGGGGTGGCGCTCCACGTCAGCCGGGCTCGGGCGGCCACCAGTGTCACCGCGTCGGGCAGCGTGAGGACGCCGGCGAGATGGGCCGCGGTGAGTTCGCCGCCGGAATGGCCCAGCAGGTGGTCGGGGGTGATCCCGGCCCCGGTGACCACCCGGTGGAGTGCCACCTGCAGGGCGAACAGGGCGGGTTGGGCGTACCGCGGCTGCTGGATCAGCGCGGCGTCCGGTCCTTCGGGATCGGCGAACAGGACCTCGGTGAGCGGCCGATCGAGGTGGGCGGCGAAATGCTCCGCCACCTCGTCGACGGCGGTGGCGAACGCGGGATGGTCGCGGTACAGCTCCCGGCCCGTGCCGGCCCGTGCTCGTGTCACTGCGTTTCGCGTCACCGCGTTGCGTGCCACTGCGTTGCGTGTCACTGCGTCGCGAACCGGGTGCACCATACAGCGACACCAAATCGTCAGCTTTGCGCCGAATTTA
>NZ_SMKI01000527.1 GCF_004348415.1 Streptomyces hainanensis | reverse complement strand
CTTCCAGGGCGGGGGCCTTCGGGCGGGGAGATGTCATGAGCAGTACAGCAACTCCGGAGGGTGGCGCGCCGGAGCCGCCGCCGCCGAGCGGCGGCCGACCGGCCAGGTTCCTGCACGCCTTCCGGCGTCACATCCTGCGCAACTCGCTGATCGCGGCCGCCGCCGTCACCGCGGTCACCACGGCGGTGGCCGTGCTGGTCACCTCGCTGACCGAGCGGGTCGTCGCCGACGACCCGCCGCCCACCTGCCCCGGCACGGCCTGCGACGGCCGCAGCCCGGAGAGCACCGGCTGCGGCGAGGACGCCGGCTCCCACCGCCCGGCCGAAGGCAATCCGGCGACCCTGGAGATCCGCTACAACCCGGACTGCCAGGCCGTCTGGGGTCGCATCCTGACGGGCGAACCCGGCGACCGCGTCACCGTCCGCGTCACGGGCGGCGGCAGCACCGAGGCCCAGATCGCCTACGAGACCGACCAGTTCACCAGGATGGTCGCGGTCGACCCGGACACCTTCCGCGTCGAGGTCTGCGCCGTGCCCGGCGTCTCCCCCGAGCGCCGGGCCGACTGGCCCGGCTACTGCGTCGAGGCCGGCGAGGACACGGAGTTCTCGCTCCGCTAGGGCCTGTCTGATAATTCCTGGCGTCGCGAGCCCGCCGGGGATTGTCAGACAGGTCCTAGGTCGGCCGGTCAGCTCCGCTTGATCCCGACCGCCGCCCAGGCGGAGATCCTCGCGTCCAGCTCCGTCGACTCGCTGGCCAGCGCCCGCCAGCGGTGCGGCACGGTGATGCCCGGCTCGACCAGGTCGAGCCCGTCGAAGAACCGCGCCACCTCCTCGCGCGTCCTGACCTGGGCCGGGATGCCGCCGCGCCGGTAGATCTCCTCGACCTGCCGCAGTGCCGGCGCGTCGAAGTCGGGCGTGACATGGCTGAGCAGCAGCGCGGAGCCGGCCGGCAGCGTGTCGAGCAGCCGCCGCACTATCGCGTGGGCGCCCTGTTCGTCGGTCACGAAGTGCAGCAGCGCGAGCATCGACAGCGCGACCGGCTCCGACCGGTCGATGGTCTCCGCGAGTTGCGGCGACGCCAGGATGTCGTCGAGCTCGCTGACCAGGTCGGCGTGGATGTAGGTGGTGCGGCCCTCCGGCGTGCTCCGCATCAACGACTCGGCGTGCGTGAGCACCAGCGGGTCCTTGTCGACGTAGACGATCCGGCACTCGGGCGCGGCCCCCTGCGCCACCTGGTGCAGGTTGGGCTCGGTGGGTATCCCGGTGCCGATGTCCAGGAACTGCCGTATCCCCGCCTCCTCGACGAGGTGGCTGATCGCCCGCCGCATGAACGCCCGGTTGGCCTGCGCCGCGTCCCGCACCCCCGGCCACCACTCGAAGACCTTCTCGGCGGCCACCCGGTCGACCTGGTAGTTGTCCTTGCCCCCCAGGTAGTAGTCGTACATCCGCGCCGAATGCGGCACGCTGAACGGGTCGTTGGGGGTGCTCATCTCTCTCCCGGGGGTGGTGCGGAACCTGGGCGCAGGCTACCCTCCCGGGCCGTCGGCCGTCGGCCGACGGCTACGCGCAGATCAGCTCGCGCACGCCCTGGAACGCCTCGAACTCCTCCCGCTGCTCCACCGGCAGTTGGTAGAAGGCCGCGGTGATCTTCGGGACCGAGGGGATCACGGTGAGGCGGAACTTCTGGCCGTCCGTGGTCGCGACGTGGAACCGGCCCTGGAGGTCCCGCTTCTTCACGTTGCCGCGGTTGGCGTCGGTGATCCGCACCGGCGTGCCGGCGCTGACCGCGCCGCCGTCCTCGTCGACCGGGACGACGACCAACTCCGTGCCGCCCGGCTTGAAGCCCACCGCGTAGTTGTAGACCTTGGTGCTCTGGAACACGATGTAGTTCCGCTGCCTCATGTCCGACGCGTACACCTTGGTGTAGCTCGTTCCGTCCGGAACGGCGGCGTCGAAGGCGGCGTGGATCGCGGCCTTGAGTTCTTCCTTGCTCGCCACGGTGGGCTCCTTGCGATCGTGAAAAGAAGAGAACGCGCGGGGAGCGGGGCGCTTCGGCGGTCCTCGGACACAGGGCGGGAGGCCGTTTCGCCCGGCGAGGACCGCCGCCCCCCGACGCACGTTGACTGTACAGCCATCCAGTACATCGGGACAACGGGATGCGGGCATCATCACGCAGAGTGCCCGCGCGGAAAGCGGGACAATGGAAGCCGGGGGAGATCGAGAGCCGGACCAGCGGGAATGGGGTAGCGGAGTGTCACCACGATCGGTGGAGACGAACGAGGAGATGCGGGCGCAGTCGCGGGAGCGGATCCTCACCGCGGCCCTCGAGGTCTTCGCCGAGAAGGGCTACCACGAGGCCACCATCTCCGACATCACCGCCCGCGCGGGCGTCTCGCGGGGGCTGATCACCTATTACTTCTCGGGGAAGCAAAGGCTGGTGGACGAGCTCCTCGACCGCTACCTGGACGGGGTCGCCGCCGTCCTCGACGTCACCGGCACGCCCGACGAGCGGCTCGCCGGCATCATCGACCGGATCCTGTACGCGGCCGCCACCACGGTCGGCGTGCAGCGGATGGCGCTGAGCCTGGTCGTCGGCCCGGCCACCCACCCGCTGTTCGCCGCCGCCGAGGCGCGCGCGGAGCGGCGGCTGCTGTTCCTGGAGGACGGGCTCCGCGCCCTCTTCGCGGCCCGCGGCGCCGAGGACCCGGCGCTGGAGGAGGTGCTGCTCCGCAGCGTCCTGGAGGGCGTGATCTTCAAGACCGCCGTGTACACGGACCAGTACCCGACCGAGCGGATCCGCGACCGGCTCTACACCCTGTACGACCTGCCGCGGCCGAAGTCGCCGCTGCTGCACGCCGATCCACCCCCGATCGGCCGGATGCGGGCGAGCCGGCCGACCGGGGAGGAGCGGCCGGCGGCGCCGCCGCCCCGGGCCGGGTGACCGGGCCGTGGTGACCGAGTCGCCCGGGGTGACGCCGACCGCTAGCGCCGTGCCGAGGTCAGCCGCACCAGCCGAATTCCACCTGCGGACTCTCGGCGATCTGTCCGTCGGTGGAGATTATCTCGCCCCGGTAGGAGACGCATTCGCCGCCGGTCGGCGCGGAGACGGCCGCGAAGTGGCCGAAGGAGCCCTGGTCGCGGAACGTGCCCGAGGCTAAACCGATGAGGCGCGCCTCGGTGCTGCTCGCGACCCCGTGCATCGCGCCCTCTCTCAGGGTGACGACACAGTTTTCCTGGTAGCTGTCGCTCCACAGCAGATACGCCGTGCCGAAGCGCGTTCCGCCGCTGGTGGTGATGGCGCCCGAGTGCAGTGTGAGGTAGCTTCCGCTGCTCCAGCCGCAGCCGGTGGTCGAGGTGACGGCCTCGTTCAGGGTGTGCGCCGAGGCGGGAGTGACCGTGACCGCGAGAGTGACGGCGGCCAGCGGCAGGGCGACCGCGGCGCGGATGACGGTGCGTCGCATTCGGGATGTCATGGGAGATTCCCCTTCCTGTGTGAGAACTTCGGGGGGCTACCCGAAACCCCGGCGATCCACACGGCGGCGGAGTTTCCCGGCCATGCGGGCCGGCGTCCTGAACAGCCTTTCGGAATGCCCTGATCCGGCTGGTCCGCCGGTATCGCGACGGGTGAACTCCCGGTTGAGCGGCGGTCCGGCGGGTGATGGGTGTGGGCCGCGCGGGGGCGGCTGTCGGAGGCGTCTTCCCGGGCGCCGCACCGTCCAGGTTAGGATGATGCCAACATCTGAATGTGGCAGGCATCCGAATCCTGGAAGGCGGCGGCGATGGCGGCTCGGCATCTGTATGTGGTGAGGCACGGCGCGGCGGACGCGTTCGGTGAGTTGACCGACGTCGGGCGGCGGCAGTCGGAGCTTCTCGGGGAACGCCTGGCCGCGCTCCCGATCGACGCCGTCTGGCACTCGCCCCTGCCCCGGGCGGTGCGCTCCGCCCGGATCGTCGGCGAGCGCCTGCCGGGCGTTCCGGTGCGCGAGGCCGCCGAGTTGGTCGACCATGTGCCGCTGGTGCCGGCGGATCCGCCCCCGGCCTGGGCCGGGTTCTTCGACGGCTTCGACGCCGCCGAGGCGGCCGAGGGCGCGCGCCTCGCGGCCGCGCTGCTCGACCGCTTCGCGCGCCCTGCCGCCACCGGGACCCACGAGGTCCTGGTCACCCACGCCTACCAGGTGGCCTGGCTGGTGCGGCACGCGCTGGACGCGCCGCCCGCCCGATGGCTGGGGCTGAGCTGCGGGAACACGGCGCTGACGGCGATCGGTTACCACGACGGCGCGGCGCCGACCGTGCTGCTCTACAACGACATGGGCCATCTGCCGGCCGACCTGCGGTGGACGGGGTTCGGCCCCGGCGTCCGCCCCTGAGCCGGTACCGGAACCTAGCCGCGGCGGAGCGCGGCGTGGGCCGCGGCGAGTCGCCCGGCCTCGTCACGCTCCTCCCCGGCCCTGCCGCCCGACACCTCGTCCGCCCAGCCGAGCAGCCGACGCAGGTGCGCGTCGGCCGCGTCCGTCGTGATGTCGGGGCGGCCGAGGACGACCTCGCCGCCGGTGCCGTCGAGGGCGACGAGTGTGCCCTCGGCGACGGTGCGCCCGCCGACCCGCACCGCCGCGCCGGCGGCATCGACGGCGAGGCCGGCCACGCCGACGACGGCCGGTTTCCCCAACGCCCGTGCCACGACCGCCGCGTGGCTGGCCGGGCCGCCGCGCGCGGTGACGATCCCCGAGGCGGCGGCCAGGCCCCGCAGGTCGTGCGGGGACGTCTCCGGCCGCACGAGGACGACCGGCCCGTCCGCGGCCATCCGCACCGCCGCCTCGCTCGTGGTCGCGACCCGGCCGACCGCGACCCCCGGGCAGGCCCCCACGC
>NZ_SMKI01000526.1 GCF_004348415.1 Streptomyces hainanensis | reverse complement strand
CGCCCGCCCCCGGCGGCGACGTCGTCAGTCCGTCGCGATCGCCCGAAGAACCGGCAGGCGCCCGGCCCGGAACGCCGGCACCAGGGCCGCCGCCAACCCGACCACCGCCGACGCCCCCAGCACGCCCAGAATCGTCGGCCAGGGAATCTCCAGCACCGAGAACCCCGACAGCGCCAGCACCCGCTGCGCCGTCACGCCCCAGCACATCCCGAGCCCAAGACCCAGCAGCGCGCCGAACAGCGCGATGACGACCGACTCCAGGCGGATCATCCGCCGCAGCTGCCGCCGCGACAGGCCGATCGCCCGCATCAGGCCGATCTCCCGCGTCCGCTCCACCACCGACAGTGTCAGCGTGTTCACCACACCCAGGATCGCCACCACGATCGCCAGCGCCAGCAGCGCGTACACGATGTTCAGCAGCGCGCCGATCTCGTCCTCCAGCAGCTGCTTGTAGTCGGCCTGGTTGTTGACCTCGTACATCGGGAAGTCCCGCAGGTTCTCCTGGAGCGCCGTGTACGCCGCGTCCTCCCGGCCGTCCTCGGCCTTGGCGAAGAGCACCATGCTCGACGGCATCCGGTCCGCCGGCAGGTGGGCCCGGGCCGTGTCGAGGGACAGGTACATCGCGCCCTGGTCCAGGACCGTGTCCTCGGAGGTGATCGCGCCCAGCGTCAGCGTCGTCGTCTCGCCCCCCACGAAGCGCGCCGTCACCTCGTCGCCGACCGCCAGGCCGTGGTCCGTCGCGAAGGACTCCGGCACGGACAGGTGGTCGGGCCGGTACGCCGCCACCAACTCGCCCGACAGCGTCTCGGCCCGCAGGTCGTCCGCGTACGTCGGGTCGGCCGCGGCCACCGCCTCCTCCGTGGTCTCGCCGTCCGCCGTCGTCAACTCCACATTGACCGACGCGAGTTCCGTGACGTGCTCCAACCCCGGCGTCCCCCGCACCGCCGCCACCGCCTCCGGCGTGAACGCCTGCGACGACATCGAGTCCACGATGAAGTCCGCGCCCACCGTCCGGTCCAGCTGGTCGGAGGCCGAGGCGACCACCGATGAGCCGACCACCGAGAGCCCACCCACCAGCGCGAGGCCGATCATCAGCGCGCCCGCCGTGGCCCCGGTCCGCCGCGGGTTGCGCAACGCGTTGCGGCCGGCCATCCGGCCCACCGGGCCGAAGGCCCGCAGCACCACCGCGTTCACCGCCCGCACCACCACGCTCGCCAGCAGCGGCGCCACCACCACGGCACCGACCAGCGACGCCAGCAGCCCGAGCGCCAGCAGCGAAGCGGCCGCCGACGACCCATCCGCGGTCGCCGCCGCCACCAGCGCCGCCGCGCCCGCGCCGGAGAGCAGCAGCCCCACCGTCGCCCGCACCCGGCCGGCCCGGGCATCAGCCGGTGTACCGGCGTCCCGCAGCGCGGCCATCGGCGACACCCGCCCGGCCCGCCGCGCCGGCAGCCAGGCCGCGACCAGCGTCGTCACCACGCCCACCAGCAGCCCGGCCACCGGCACCGCCGCCGTCACCGTCAGCTGTGAGGTGTCCATGTTGATGCCGACCGCGTTCATCAGCGACATCAGGCCGACCGCGAGCCCGACGCCCGCGCCGATGCCCAGCACCGAGCCGATGACGCCGAGGAGCAGCGCCTCGATGAGCACCGACCGGTTGATCTGGCGGCGGCTGGAGCCGATGGCCCGCATCAGGCCGATCTCGCGGGTGCGCTGGGCGACCAGCATGGAGAAGGTGTTGACGATCAGGAAGATCCCGACCAGCACCGCGATCCCCGCGAAGCCCAGCATCGCGTAGCGCACCACGTCCAGGAAGCCGACCTCGTCGCGCAGCGCCTTCTCGCCCTCCGCCCGCGTCTCCACATGGAAGCCGTCCCCGAGCGCGGACACGATCCGCTGCCGCAGCTCGTCGTCCGAGACGCCGTCCGCCGCGACCACCTCGACGGTGCTGATCGTGTCGGCCGCGCCCAGCAGTTCCTCGGCCGCCACCGCCGGGTCGAGCAGCACGAACGCCGCGCCCGGGTTGGTGTCGCGGAACGAGGCGAGCCCGGTCACCTCGACCTCGACCCGGCCGGGGATCGCCACGATCTCCAGCCGGTCGCCGATCGCCACGTCCTCCCGCTCCGCCGTGTCCGCGTCGAGCAGCACCTCCCCGGGGCCCGAGGGCGCCCGGCCGTCGGCCAGGTCCATGGTCCGCTGGATCGCCGGTCCCCAGTCGGCGCCGAAGGTCGGGCCGCCCGAGCCCTCGACCTGCCCGCCGTCCGCGTCCACCAGGGTCAGGTGCTCCGTCATCACCTGGCCGTCCGCCGCCGCCACCCCGTCGACCGAGGCGACCCGCCCGGCCACGGCCGCCGGGATGGTGTCCGGCCGGCCCGTCTCCTGGGCGTGCTCCTCCTCGACCGGGCCCACCCGGACGTCCGAGGTCAGCGAGCCGAAGAAGCGGTCGAACGTCGTGTTCAGGGTCCCGGTGAACACGAGCGTCCCGCAGACGAACGCCACCGACAGCACGATCGCGAGACCCGAGAGGACCATCCGGCCCTTGTGCGCGAAGAAGCTACGCAACGAGATCCGCAGGACGCTCACGACACCCTCCCGCGGGCGTCGAAGCGACGCATCCGGTCGAGCACCAGCTCGGCCGTCGGCTCCGCCATGTCGTCGACCACCCGACCGTCCGCCAGGTACAGCACCCGGTCCGCGTAACCCGCCGCCACGGGGTCGTGGGTGACCATGACGATGGTTTGGCCGAGTTCGTCGACGGAGCGGCGGAGGAAGCCGAGGACTTCGGCGCCGGCGCGGGAGTCGAGGTTTCCGGTGGGTTCGTCGCCGAAGATGATCTCGGGTCGGGCGGCGAGGGCGCGGGCGACGGCGACGCGTTGTTGTTGGCCGCCGGAGAGTTGGTTGGGGCGGTGCTTGAGGCGGTCGGCGAGGCCGACGGTGGTGACGACGCGGTCGAGCCACTCGGTGTCGGCCTTGCGGCCGGCTATGTCCATCGGGAGGGTGATGTTCTCGATGGCGTTGAGGGTGGGCAGCAGGTTGAACGCCTGGAAGATGAAGCCGATGTGGTCGCGGCGCAGCTTGGTGAGCTTCTTGTCCTTCAGGCCGGTGATCTCCGTGGACCCGATCCAGATCCGCCCGCTGGAGACCGTGTCCAGACCCGCCAGACAGTGCATCAACGTCGACTTACCGGACCCCGAAGGCCCCATGATCGCCGTGAACTCGCCCCGCCGGACGTCGATGGTGACGCGGTCGAGCGCCACCACGCGCGTCTCCCCGGCGCCGTACGCCTTGACGACCCCCTCGGCCCGCGCGGCGACCGTCGCCACGGCCCCGGAACGTCCGGTGGAAGGAATCGGTACAGCCGTTGCCACGGTCGAACTCCTCTGCTGAAACTGTTCGTACTGCACCCGTTGGGTACGCGAAGAACAGTGCCGTTCAGCGGGGTGTCGGCACGATGGTGCACACGGCCGTATCGAGGGTGGGGCCTACCCCACCTTCTCGGCTCCTGCCGACCCCAGGGCGTACATCCGCGCGATCACGTCCTCGATGTCCGGCTCCCGCACCGACAGGTCGACCAGCGGATACCCCTCGGCCACCGCCGCCACCAGCGGCGCCGCGCTCGCCGAGGCCGGGAACGCCAGCCACTGCCGGGGCCCCTCCACCCGCACCGTGCGAGCCCCGGCCACCTCGATCGGCGGCAGCTCGCGCTCCAGGTCCACCACCAGCGTCCGCTCGCTCTCGCCCACCTGGTGCAGCCCGGCCAGCGCCCCGTCGTACATCAGTCGCCCGTGGTCGATCACCATCACCCGCGAGCACAACTGCTCGATGTCGGTCAGGTCGTGGGTGGTCAGCAGCACCGTCGTCCGCCGCTCCGCGTTCAGGTCACGCAGGAAGCCCCGCACCTTCGCCTTGCTGATCACGTCGAGCCCGATCGTCGGCTCGTCCAGGTACAGCACCTCGGGGTCGTGGAGCAACGCCGCCGCGATGTCCCCCCGCATCCGCTGTCCGAGCGACAGCTGCCGCACCGGCACGTCCAGCAGCGGTTCGAGGTCCAGCAGTTCCACGCAGCGGTCCAGGTTCTCCCGGAACCGCGCCTCGGGCACCCGGTACATCCGCCGCACCAGCGCGTACGAGTCACGCAGCGGCAGATCCCACCACAACGTCGTCCGCTGCCCGAACACCACCCCGATCCGCCGGGCGAGCCGCGTCCGCTCCCGCGAAGGGTCGATCCCGGCGACCCGCAGCCGGCCCCCGCTCGGCGTCAGGATCCCCGTCAACATCTTGATCGTGGTCGACTTCCCGGCCCCGTTCGGACCGATGTACCCCACCATCTCGCCGCGCGCCACCCGGAACGAGATCCCCCGGACCGCACGCACATCCTCCCGCACCCGCCGCAGCCGACCCGCCCGCCGCCGTACCCGGAACACCTTCTCCACGTCGGCGAGCTCGATCACCGCCTCCGCCTCCGCCACGTCCTCCGTCACCTTCCGACCCCTCTCGTCTCAACTTCCGGTACTGCGATAGCTCCGCATCGCCCCCCGCCAGGCCAGCGCCACCACCCCGCACATCGCCGCGGCCACCACGGGCGACAGGAAGTCCACCCAGCCGGGGAGCCCCAGCGGGTCGTCCCGCCCCAGCAGACGCAGCGCCGGCAGCCAGTTCACGAAGGCCAGCGGCACCACGAACGTCACCCCCTGCACCAGCTCCCGCCCGAAGATCGACGGCGGATACTGCAACAGCGCGTTCCCGCCGTACGTGAAGGCCGCCTGCACCTCGGCCGCGTCCTGCGCCCAGAACTGGAACACACCCCCCAGCGCGAACAGCGCCCCGAAGATCGCCGCCCCGCAGACCACCATCACCACCAGCAGCCC
>NZ_SMKI01000525.1 GCF_004348415.1 Streptomyces hainanensis | reverse complement strand
CGTCGAGCGCGGCGAGCAGGCGGCGGAGGGCCTCGGCCGGGTCCCAGTCGGGGCCGAGGAGGTCGGGCCCGAGGTGACCGACGAGGCGGGGCTCTTCGGTGGTGCGGACGAGGTCGAGGACCGGGAGTCGGTAGCCGACGGCCGTGTGGGAGGCGGTGCCGAGGACGGCGCGGATCTGGTGGCTCGGGCCGCCGCGCCACCGCTCGCCGGGGGCGTAGGTGTGCCAGGCGCCGTCCATCCGGAGGTGGGAGTGGAGGGTCAGGCCGCCCTCGACGCGGGTGAGCAGGTGCTTGCCGCGCGGGGTGACGTCCAGGACGGCGCGGCCCGTGAGGTCGGCGGTGGCGAGGCGGGGGACGCGCAGGTCGGAGCGGACGAGGGAATGTCCGGCGAGCGTGGCGTGCAGGCGGTGGGCGGCCTGCCAGACGGTGTCTCCCTCGGGCATGCCTCCATCATGCGGCAGGCCGTGCGGGGCGCGGAGTGACGCAGCCCACTATCGGTACGTTTCCGTTTCGATAAGGCCGGTCGTACGATGTGTACGGAACCGTTTCGTTTCGAACAGTGCAGCGTTTCGAAGGAGCATGATGCCCACCGAGACCACCACCACGGCGCGGCGCTCCCGGCTCTCCGAGAGCCGGGAGCGGGAGATCTACGGGGTGGTGGAGGACCTGCTGCGCCAGGACGGCTACGAGGCCCTGACCATGGACCAGATCGCCGCCGCCTCGCACGCCAGCAAGGCCACGCTCTACCGCCGCTGGAACACCAAGGCGGAGCTCGTCATCACGGCCATCAGGATGCGTCGGCCGATGCTGACCAGGGACATCGACACCGGCACGCTGGCCGGCGACCTGCTGACGCTGGTCCGCGACGCCGGTGCCCGGCTCAACGAGGAGGCACCGCTGCTCCGGGGGCTCGGGCAGGCGATGCACCAGAACCCCGACCTGCTGCGGGCGTTCCGCGACCAGGTGATGCTCCCGGAGCGGGCCGGTCTCGAGGTGCTGCTGCGCCGCGCCGAGGCGCGCGGTGAGCTGCCGGAGGGCTCGGCGGGCAGCACCGAGGTCGTCTACATGCTGCTCGGCGCCGTGATCGGGCGCCCGATCCTGGAGGAGAAGGACCCGGACACCGACTTCCTGGTGCGGTTCACGCACCAGGTGATCCTCCCGTCGCTGCGGCTGACGCCCCGGTGACCTGAGTCGGAGAACCCACCAGACCACAAGCCCGACGGCGGAGCGGCAAGGCTCAGGGCCGTCGGGGCGGCATCTCACACCCGCTTTCCGATCCCCCGTCATCCAGAACGTCATCCAGAACGTCACCCAGGAAGTCACGCCCCATGGCTACGTTCCTCTACCGGCTCGGCCAGTTCTCCTTCCGGCGACGGCGGTTGGTCGCCCTGATCTGGGTCGCCCTGCTGGCCGTCGCCGGCGTCGGCGCGGCCACCGCGTCCTCGTCCGCCTCCACCTCGATCACCATCCCCGGCACCGAGGCGCAGCGCGCCTTCGACCTGCTCAACGAGCGCTTCCCCGGCACCAGTGCCGACGGCGCCACGGCCCGGGTGGTGTTCCAGGCCCAGGACGGCGACCTCACGGACGCCGCCGACCGGGCCGCCGTCGAGCAGGTCGTCGGGCAGCTGGCGACGGGCTCCGAGCACGTGCTCGGCGTCGTCGACCCGTTCCAGGCCCAGGCGGTGAGCGAGGACGGCGCGACCGCCTACGCCCAGGTCAGCTACGACGCGAAGTCGACCGAGCTGGGCGACGCCGACCGCGAGGCGCTGCGGGACGCGGCGCAGGCGGGCCGCGATGCCGGCCTGACCGTCGAGATCGGCGGCGACGCGCTGACGGAGATACCGCACACCGGCGTCACCGAGGTCATCGGCGTCGCGGTCGCCGCCGTGGTGCTGGTGATCACCTTCGGCTCGCTGGTCGCGGCGGGGCTGCCGCTGTTGACCGCGATCGTCGGCGTCGGCATCAGCGTCGCCGTCATCACCGCGCTCAGCGGCCCGCTCGAACTCAACAGCACCACGCCCATCCTGGCGATGATGATCGGCCTCGCGGTCGGCATCGACTACGCGCTCTTCATCGTCTCCCGCTACCGCGCCGAACTGGCCGAGGGCCGGAAGCGTGCCGAGGCCGTGGGGCGGGCGGTCGGCACCGCCGGCTCCGCCGTGGTGTTCGCCGGCCTCACCGTGGTCATCGCGCTGGCCGGGCTCGCCGTCGTCAACATCCCGATCCTGACCTCCATGGGCCTGGCCGCCGCCGGCGCCGTGGCGCTCGCCGTGGTGGTGGCGCTCACCCTGATCCCGGCGCTGCTCGGCTTCGCCGGCGAGAAGGTGCTGCCCCGCAGGGCGCGCGGCGCCGGGGCGGCGGAGCGGGGCGCGACGAAGGAGAACCTGGGCACCCGCTGGGCCAGGTTCGTGCTGCGCCGGCCGGTCGCCGTGCTGCTGACGGGCGTCGTCGGCCTGGGCGCGGTCGCCCTGCCGGCCACCAGCCTCGAACTCGGCCTGCCGGACGACGGGTCGCAGCCCACGAGCACCACCCAGCGTCAGGCCTACGACCTGCTGTCCGACGGCTTCGGCCCCGGCTTCAACGGGCCGCTGACGGTGACCGTCGACGCCCGGGGCGCCGCCGACCCCGGGGCCGAGGCGGAGCGGGTGGCGGCCACCGTGAGCGGGCTCGACGACGTCGCCATGGTCACCCCGGCGACGTTCAACGAGGCCGGCGACACCGCCGTGATCACGGTGATCCCGGAGTCCAAGCCGAACAGCGCCGAGACCGAGGGGCTGGTGGGCGACATCCGCGCCGAGACGGGCGACGAGGTGCTGGTGACCGGGCAGACGGCGATGGCCATCAACGTCTCGCAGAAGCTGAACGACGCCCTGCTCCCCTATCTGGCGCTGGTCGTCGGCCTCGCGTTCGTGCTGCTGATGGCCGTGTTCCGGTCGGTGCTCGTGCCGCTCAAGGCCGCGCTCGGCTTCCTGCTCTCGGTGGTCGCCGCGCTGGGCGCCGTGGTCGCGGTCTTCCAGTGGGGCTGGCTCGGCGGCCTGTTCGGCGTCGACGAGACCGGGCCGATCATGAGCCTGATGCCGATCTTCATGGTGGGCGTGGTGTTCGGCCTGGCCATGGACTACGAGGTCTTCCTGGTGACCCGGATGCGGGAGGCGTACGTGCACGGCGAGTCGCCCACCGAGGCCGTGGTGACCGGCTTCCGGCACGGGGCACGGGTGGTGGCGGCGGCCGCGGTCATCATGATCAGCGTCTTCGCCGGGTTCATCAGCTCGTCGGAGTCGATGGTGAGGATGATCGGCTTCGGCCTCGCGGTGGCGGTGCTCTTCGACGCCTTCGTGGTGCGGATGGCGATCGTGCCCGCGGTGCTCGCCCTGCTGGGGAAGGCCGCCTGGTGGCTGCCGAGGCCGCTGGAGCGGGTGATTCCGAATGTCGACGTCGAGGGCGAACGACTCAACCATGGAGTGGGGGATTCCGCGTCCTCAGGGGTGGCGGGCCGGGAGACGAGCCGGGTCTGACGAAGTACGAGTACGAAGTACGGAGTGGGGTGAACGGTGATGTCGACGGCGATGGCGATCACGGCCATGACGGCGGGTGTGCGGCCGGGCCGGCTGGTGGACGTCCCGGCGGTGGTGCGACTGCTCGTACCGGGTCCGCCGAGTGACGACGAGGACCAGGCGCGGCGCGCGCTGCGGCTGCTGCTGGCCCACCACCTGCTGGAGGAGGGGCAGTTGTGGGTGGCCGAGGGCGGCCTCGGCGACACCCGGGTCGCGGCGGCGGCGATCTGGCTGCCGCCGGGGGCCAGGCCGCCGGGCGAGCGGGTCGCGCGCGTGCTGGCCAGGGAACTGCGGCACCCGGTCGACGTGATCGCCGCCGGCATGGGGGCGCGGGCGGCGCTGGCCGCGGCGCGGCCCGGGGAGCGGCACTGGACGCTCACCACCGCCGGGATGCTCGGCCCGGACTGGGACGAGCGGCGGGCCAGGGGGCTGTTGGCCCCCGGGTTCGCGGCCGCCGATCGGGACGCGGCCTCCGTGCTGGCGATCACGACCACGGAGCGGGACGCGCGGCGGCTCGGTGGCCTGGGCTTCGTCGGTGCCCGCCACGTGACGACGGCGCACGGGCCGGGCGCCTGGCTCGCCAGGCGCCCGGCCGCGGGCCGCGGAGTCGCTGCCCGCGGATGACGGGCCCGGCGGAGCCGGCGCCGCCGGCAGCCGAGCGGCCGCCGGTTGGGCTGCGTGCCGCCGGGGCGCGGAGCCGGCGGAGCCGGTTCGCCGACGCCCGGGGCGGGGCGGCTCCGCCGCCGGGGCGCGGCCGCGGGCCGCTGATCCCCGGCGGGGCCGCGCACCACCGGCGGCCATGCGGCCCGGGCCCCGGCCCGCCGATGGGCCTCCACGCCCGGGCGGCCGCGCCGGCCCTGTCGGAACCGACGGCCGTGCCGCGCAGGCCCCGGGGGCAACGCCGGCGGCCGCCGGCCCCCGTGCCGGCGAAAGCCGGGCCCACTGCCCCGCCCCGCGCAGCGTGGGGCGATCAGGCCGCAGGCCCCACTCGGGCCCCGGGGCCCGGTGGCCACCAGGCCGGGTTTCCGGGGCCGTAGCCCCGGATCCGTCAGAACCCGGCGACCGCGCCGTGCGGCCCCCGGGCCGGCGGAGCCGGGCGTCACCACCCCGCGCCGCGCCGCGTGGGCAACCCCGGCCGCCGGCCTGGGTTGCCGGGGGCGGCTCCGCCGGAACCCGACGGCCGGCGGCGCGGGCCCCGGCCCCGGGGCCTGGCGGCCGCCGGGCCGGGTTATCGGGGGCGGTAGCCCCCCGGTCCCGGCGGCGCCGGGTGGTGACCCGGCCGCCCGGCCCCGCTCGGGCCCCGGGGCCCGCCGGCCCCGGGGCCGCCGCC
>NZ_SMKI01000524.1 GCF_004348415.1 Streptomyces hainanensis | reverse complement strand
GGGCGGGGGCGCGGGTCAGCCCTTGATGGCGCCGGCCGTCAGGCCGCCGACGATCCAGCGCTGGAGGAGGGCGTAGAGCCCGAGGATCGGCACGACGGCGATCAGGATGCCGGCGCTGAGCCCGGTGTAGTCGGTGGAGAAGGCGCCGTTGAAGTTGAGCATGCCGAGCGGGATGGTGCTGTTCTCCGGCGAGCTGAGCATGATCAGCGCGATCAGCAGCTCGTTCCAGGTGGCGACGGTGTCGAGGATGGCGACGGTGACCAGCGCGGGCAGCGAGAGCGGCAGGATGAACTGCCAGAAGATCCGGAAGTTGCCGGCCCCGTCCACCCGGGCGGCCTCGATCAGCTCGTCGGGGATGCGCCGGAAGAACTGGTGCAGCACCAGGGTGGTGAAGGGGATGCCGAAGGCGAGGTAGGCCGGGAGCAGCCCCACCAGGGTGTCCGTGAGGTAGACGGACCTGAGCATGGTGAAGAGCGGGACGATCGCGATGTAGAGCGGAACGGTCAGTCCGAGAAAGACGAAGAACATCACCGATCGCCGGAAGCGCAGGTCGAGCTTGGCCAGCGCGTAGGCGAGCAGCGCCGAGACCGCCACGCCGAGCGGCACCTTGACGACGGTGATGAGCAGGCTGTTGCGGTAGGTGGTGGAGAAGTCGCCGACGTCCCAGGCGTTGCCGAAGTTGTCGAGGGTCCAGGAGCCCGGCCAGGAGACGGTCCCGGACGACGCCAGGTCGGCGCCGGTGCGCAGCGCGGTGGTGACGAGCACCAGCAGCGGCCCGAACCAGAGCAGCGCGAGCAGGCCCAGGCCCACGGTGAGGCCGACGGAACGCGGGGTGAGGCGGGGGGTGACGCGTGCGGTGAGGCGGGGGCCGGGGATCGTCGCCATCACGAGTCCTTCGTCTGGGAGAGCACATAGGGGATGCCGACGAACACGGCGACCAGCGTGATGACGACGGCGATCGCCGCCCCGTAGCCCGACTGGTAGTACTGGAAGACGTTGAAGTACATCCAGGTGCCGAGGACCTGGGTGGAGCGTCCGGGGCCGCCGTAGGTGAGGGCGTAGATCAGGTCGAAGACCTTGAACGACTCGATCAGCGAGAGCGCCAGCACGATGTGGTTGGTGGGGCGCAGCGCCGGCAGGGTCACGTGGCGGAAGCGCTGCCACGCCGTGGCGCCGTCCGTCGTGGCGGACTCGTGGAGTTCTCTGGGGATGGTCTGCAGGGCGGCCAGGTAGAGCAGCAGCGGGAAGCCGGTGCGCACCCAGACGGCGGGGACCATGGTGGCCCACAGCGCGGTGGAGTCGTCGCCGAGCCAGGCGCGGGTGAGGGAGTCGAGGCCGAGGGTGCCGAGGGCCTCGTTGATCGCGCCGTCGGTGGGGTTGTAGAGCCAGCCCCAGATGGTGGCGACGGAGACCAGCGGCAGCACGGCGGGCGCGTAGAAGATCGTGCGGAGGAACGAACGGCCGAGCACCAGGCGGCTGTTGAGGGCCAGGGCCAGGGCGAGGCCGAGCAGCATGGGGAGCAGGATGGTGACGAGGGTCCACAGCAGGTTGTTGCGGACGGCGGTGCCGATCACCGGGTCGTCGGCGAGGTGCCGGTAGTTGTCGAGGCCGACGTACTCCCGGTCCGGGGTGATGCCGTCCCAGGAGGTGAGGCTGAGGAGGACCGACCGCGGCCAGGCCGAGCGCGCCGCCGGCGCCGCCCAGCGCGCGATCGACGACGAGGACGTCCTCGCCGTGGTCGGTCCCGCGAGCTTCGACACGGTCGCGGAGGCCGGCAGCCTGTACAGCGCGGCCGGCCTCACCTTCGTGGTCCACTCGGTCACCGAGGCCGAGGCCGACAACCCGGAGTTCGGCACCCTGCTGTGCGCGGTGCCGAACGACGAGCGGTCCGGCACGGAGATCGGCGAGTTCCTGGCCCGGCATCCGGAGACCTTCCGGGCGACCGTGATCGACGACCGGGAGGATTACGGCGTCGAGGTGGCCAACGAGGTGCACAAGGTTCTCGTGGCACGTGCCGAGGGCGACTACTTCGGGGAGCGGGATTCGCTGGAGGAAGACGTGACCGACATCGACGCCCTCGCCGGCCGGATCGTCGAGTCGGGCGCGGACGCGGTGGCGTTCCTCGGCAACAGCCGACCGGCGGGCGCGCTGGCCGCCGCGCTCGCCTCGGCGGGCTTCTCCGGCGTCGGGATATCCGGCGACCGGGCCATGTTCCCGGACTTCGTCGAGCGGGCCGGCGAGGCGGCCGAGGGGTGGTACCTGGCGTCCTTCGTCGTCCGTCAGAACACCAGCCCCGAGACGGAGGACTTCGCCGCCCGCCTCCAGGAGGCGTACGACGTGGGAGCGGACTACTACGCGGCCCGCGCCTACGACGTCACCGCGATGATCGTCGAGGCGGTGGGCGGCCTCGACGGCACCGAGCTGAACCGGCAGACCGTGTTCGACGCGTTGGCCAACGGCAGCCACCGGGGGCTCACCGGGGAGACCCGCTTCGTCAACGGCGCCTACCAGGGCTCGGGTCCCCACCTCTGCCAGGTCAGGGACGGCGACTTCGTCCCGCTCGGCCCCATCGAGGACTACTACCCCACCACCTGAGTGCCCGCGCCCACCGGCTTCACCGCCCTGACCGCCAGCACCGTGGGCACCGGCGAGCCGCCCTCGCCGAAGGCGTCGAGGACGAGGCCGGCGGCGCCGAAGGCGGCGAGCAGGGCGGGCAGCGGCCAGTGGCTGGCGCCGACCTTGTCGCGCAGGCCCCGGGTGGTCCAGGAGTCCCTCGTCCAGTGGCCGTCGAGATAGCCGGGGCGGAGGACCACGGCCTCGGGGTCGGCGCGGTCGGCGAAGCCGCCGCAGAAGCAGGGGTGGACGCCGATGTGGACGAGCCGGCCGCCGGGGCGGAGCACGCGGGCGGCCTCGCGGAGTACGGCCGGGTAGTCGGGCATGTCGGTGTGCACCATCATCGCGAGCACGGCCGGCACGGAGCCGTCCGCGATCGGCAGCCTGGTCGCGTCGGCGCGGGCGGCCGGCAGCCGGCCTCGGGCGTGGCGCAGCATCCCGGCGGAGAGGTCGACGCCGACCGGGGTCCGGCCGAGGGCACGCACCCAGGCCGCGTTGGCACCGGTGCCGCAGCCGATCTCCAGGCAGGCGCCGACGCCCTCGCCCAGCAACTCGCCCAGCAGGCGGTGGAGTTCGAGGGGGTCACCGGCCGGGCCCGCGCGTCGGCCGTCGGGCAGGAACTCGCTCTCGTACCAGTCGGCTATCTCGTCGTACGCGGCCGTGGGTGCCATCGGGTCCTCCTCGAACGTGACCGCCGTGTCCTGTCCCCGGCATCTCTGCCCGGGGCGGGGCACGGCGGTCACGTGTCCGCCGAGGGCGGACGGGAGCGGGGGGCCGCTACTCGGCGACGGAGATGCCGAAGACGTCCAGGACGGCGTAGACGCCGAGGAAGGCGATGGCCGCGCTGCTGAGGACCAGGGCGACGGTGAGCCAGGGGTTGCCGCGGAAGCGTCGGTCGACGCCGACGGTGCGCAGCCGCCAGACGGCGACGACCACGGCGCACAGGAAGATCCCGCCGCCGATGCCGCCGATCTGCACCATCAGCACCGGCGACTGGACCCACAGGAAGGAGGCGGCCCACAGCGGCGGCAGGATGACGGTGAGCAGCCGGATGGTGCGGCGGCGGGCCCGCAGGTCGTTCCAGTCGATGACGCCGAGCAGGCCGAGGGAGTTGGCCCACAGCCGCGGCACGCTGGCGGTGGAGCCGATGAGGGTGGAGTAGAGCACGGCGATCGCGCCCACCAGGAAGACGTACTTGGCCCACGGCCCCATGGTGTCGGTGTACATCCGGGAGAGGGTGGTGATCACCTCGTTGCCCTCGGGCACCAGGTCCTGGGGGTGCAGCACGGAGGCGCCGATGACGTAGAAGGCGAGCGTGCAGAGGGTGCAGACGAACCAGGAGACGGTGACGTCGAGGCGCATCACCCTCAGCCAGCCCTCGGCGCGCCCGGCCCGCTCCTCGGAGCCGTCGTCGGGTCCGGTCCAGCGGGCGTAGCCCTTCTCCATGCACCAGTAGGTGTAGGTGGTCATCTCGTCGGCGCCGACGCCGGTCAGGCCGAACATGGCGAGGGCGATCCCGAGGGTGCCGGCGGGGATGGTGAGGCTCAGGCCCTCGCCGAGGTCGGACGGGCCGTAGCCGAAGTCGGTGAACGGCAGGGAGAGCGCCAGGCCGACGGTGATGGTGGTGAAGATGATGACGGACGCGACGGCCGCCCGCTCGACGGTGGCGTAGCGGCCGGTCCGCAGGAGCAGCACGGCGCTCGCGGTGATGATCACCGTCCAGGTGGCGAGCGAGGCGAAGCTCAGCGCGTCGCCGGTGATCGGCCACATGATGGAACAGGCGGCGGCGGTGCCGCCGATGATGCCGCCGCGCTGGAACATCTTGGCGAAGTCCATGCCGATCCACAGCCAGTTGATCCAGCCGAGGGGCCCGATCCTGGGGCTGACGTCCCGGTAGCCCTCCAGCGCGGTGCGGCCGTTGAGGATGGTCCAGCGGGCGAGTTCGGCCTGGATCCAGACCTTGACGGTGGCGCTGATGATGACCAGCCAGAGCAGCACGAAGCCGGCCCTGGCGCCCAGCGCGGTGGTGGCGATCAGTTCGCCGGAGCCGACGATGGCGGCCGAGAGGACCAGACCGGGACCGAGGTAGCGCAGCCGCCCGGCGAGCGTGGTGGGCGGTTCGAGTACGTCCTTCGGGTCGAGCCGGTAGGGGTCGGCCTCCTCGGCGACACCGGTCACCGAGTCGGCCTTTGTCGTAGCCATGCCAAGATCCTCTCTGTCCGGCGCCGATGCCGGACCGGGAGCGGGGTGGGGGAAGGCAGGGAGCGGAGC
>NZ_SMKI01000523.1 GCF_004348415.1 Streptomyces hainanensis | reverse complement strand
CCCCTTGGCGCGAGCCGCGCCGCTGGCGCGGCGGCTGGCCCCGCCTCCGGCGGGGGGCCTGCGGCGCCGCAGGCCGTTGCGGCGCGAGCGGACGGCCCTACGGGCCGGTCCGCAGGCGGCGCCACGGCGCGCGCGGCGCGCCCCGCCACCGGGGCCGTCGCCCACGGCGTGCCGGCCGCGCCGGCCCGAGCCGTCCCCTTGGACGCGGCCTCCGCCACCGCCGGCCCGACGGCGGTCCCCGCCCCGGGGCCCGGTCGCGGCTCCGCCGCCTCCGCCTCTTCCGCCGACCTCGCGGTGCGATCGGCCGCACCGTCAAGTGCGGCGCCAGCGCGCTCCGCCGGGCAGCCGGCGGTCCCCGCGCCGGCCCCCGGCCACGGCTTCGCCGTGCCCGCGATGGGCGCCGACGCTGCCGAGGCCGCCGCGTCGCCCACGGCGCCCCCCGGCGCCGCCGGCCTGGCGGCGCCAGCCGCCGCAGGTGCGCGGCCTACGGCGTCGCCGCCGATGGCGCCCGCACCCGGCAACGGCTTCGCCGCACCTGCGCCCGCGTCGGCCGGTGCCGCCGCGTCGCCTACGGCGTGGCCGCCGGTGGCGCCCGGGTCCGGCCGTGGCTCCGCCGCGTCGCCTACGGCGCCCCCCGGCGCCGCCGGCTTGGCGGCGCCAGCCGCCGCAGGTGCGCGGCCTACGGCGTCGCCGCCGATGGCGCCCGCACCCGGCAACGGCTTCGCCGCTCCTGCGTCCGCGCTGGCGCCCGGCCACGGCTTCGCCGTGCCTGCGCCGAGCGCCGGCGCTGCCCGGGCTGCCGCGTCGCCCACGGCGTCGCCCGGCGCCGCCGGCCCGGTGGCGCCAGGCGCCGCAGCGGCGCGGTCCGCCGGGCAGTCGGCGGTCCTCGCGCCCGGGCCCGGCCACGGCTTCGCCGTGCCCGCGCCGAGCGCCCACGCCGCCCGGGCCGCCGTGCCGCCTACGGCGTCGCCGCCGGTGGCGCCCGCGCCGTCGGGAAAGCCAGCGCCAGCGTCCTCGTGGCGGATCGATGTCCGAGAGATGCCGTATCTCCTCGACCACTGTTTCTTCCGGCAGCGCCCCGGGTGGCCCGATGCCGGGGACCGGTGGCCGGTCGTACCGGCGACGACCGTGCTCGCTCACCTCATGGCCGTCACCGAGCGCGAAGCGGGCCCGCGGCGGCGGGCGGTCGAGGTGCGCGACGTGCGGCTGCTGAAGTGGATCGAGGCGCTGCCCGCCGTCGAACTACCCGTGACCGCACGTCGGTTGGCGGGGGACCGCGCCGAGGTCACGCTCAGCGGGTTCGCGAGGGCCACCGTCACGGTGGCGGGGGAGTGGCCGGCGGCGCCGGCGCCCTGGCGGTTCGACGCGGCGACCGAGCGGGTGCCCGGGATGCGGGCCGAGCAGCTGTACAGCGAGCGGTGGATGTTCCACGGCCCCGCGTTCCAGGGGGTCACCGAACTCACCGCCATCGGCGACCGGCACCTCCGCGGTGTCATCACCGCGCCGGCCGCGCCCGGCGCGCTGCTGGACAACGTCGGCCAACTGCTCGGCTACTGGATCATGGCCAGCCTCACCGAACGCACCACCGTGTTCCCGATGCGGATGGACCGCATCACCTTCCACGGGCCCCACCCCACCGCCGGGGAGCGTCTCGAGTGCCTGGTGAGGATCGTCGAGGTGGGCGACAGCACGCTCACCGCCGACATGCAACTGCTGCGCGGCGGCCGGGTCTGGGCCGAGCTCACCGGCTGGACCGACCGGCGGTTCGACACCGACCCGGGGATCCGCGCCGTGGACCGCTACCCGGGCCGCAACATCCTCTCCACGCCCCAGGACGGCGGCTGGACGCTGGTCCACGAGCGCTGGCCGGACCTGGCCACCCGTGAGCTGCTGATGCGCAACGTCCTCGGCGGCGCCGAGCGCGAGGCGTACGCGGCGCTGCCGCCGCTCCGGCGCCGGCAGTGGCTGCTCGGCCGGATCGCCGCCAAGGACGCGCTGCGGCGCGTCCTGTGGCACGAGGGGGCCGGCGAGATCTTCCCCGCCGAGATCGCGGTGGTGAACGACGCCGCCGGCCGCCCGCTGCCCAGGGGCGTGCACGGCCGGGACGTGGCGGGCCTCACCGTCTCGATCGCGCACCGCGCCGAGGCCGGCGTGGCCCTCGCCGGCCGGGGACCGTGCGGCATCGACGTCGAGGAGATCACCGGCCGCCCGGCCGCCACCGTCGACACCGCCTGCGGCCCGGCGGAGCGCGCCCTGTTGGCCCGGATGCCGGGCGACGCCGACGCCTGGTTCACCCGCTTCTGGGCCGCCAAGGAGGCCGTCGCCAAGGCCCGTGGCACCGGCCTGCGCGGCCGCCCCGCCGACCACCGGGTACTGGCCGCCGAGCCCGGGGCGCTGCTGCTCGCGGTCGGCGACGACACGTACGAGGTGCGCACCGCCGATGTCGCCAACCCGCCGGGACTGCCACCCCGCCGGTACGCCGTCGCCTGGACCGCCGGCGACAACCCGACTGGAGAATGAGATGACCACCGAGACGACCCCGCGGGACGCCGCCGCGCTGCCCGACCTGGTGCTGGCCGACATCGCGGTCATGCTCAGGGACCTGCTGGAGGAGGCCGGCCTCGACGACGCCGAGATCGGCCGCGACACCACCTTCCACGACGATCTCGAACTCGAGAGCATCGACCTGGTCACGCTGTCCGGCGCGCTCCGCGAGCAGTACGGCGACCGGGTCAACTTCGCGAACTTCGTCGCCGAGCTCGAACTCGACGAGATCATCGCCCTCACCGTCGGCGAACTGGTGGACCACGTCGTGGTCTCGCTGCGCGCCACCGAGCGGAGCTGATCGCGCCATGACCAGGATCGCCACCGGCGAGATCACCACCCACGTCCAGCGGCTCGACGCCGTCAGGCCCGCCGACGCCACGGGCGAGCCACCCGTCGTCGTGTTCGTCCACGGCCTGCTCACCGACAGCCTGGCCAGCTACTACTTCACCGTCGGCCCGGCCTTCGCCGCCGCCGGCGTCGACGTCGTCATGTACGACCTGCGCGGCCACGGCCGGAGCGACCGCCCCCGCGACGGTTACCGGTTGGAGTCGTTCGTCGGCGATCTCACGGGCCTGCTCGACGCGTTGGGGGAGCGGCGTCCCGTCCACGTGGTGGGCAACTCGTTCGGCGGCACCGTGGCCGCCGCCCTGGCCGCCTGGCACCCGGAGCGGGTGGCCACCGTCACCATGATCGAGTCGGAGCCGCCGGTCGCCGAGTGGACCCGGCACATGGCGGCCGGCCTCGACGACGCCCGCCGCCGGCTGGCCCGCGAGGACGTCATCGACTGGATCGCCGCCCACCACGGCGCGCACACCGCCCGCCTCTCCCGGGGCGCGAGCCGCATCCTGGCGACCACCACGCTGGCGGACGACGTCCCCGCGGGGCGGGTGATCGCCGACGACCTCTCGGCCCTGACCTGCCCGCTGCTGGCCATCTTCGGCGACGAGTCGGGGCTCGCCGCCCAGGTGCCGGAGCTGACCGCCAAGGTCGCCGACTGCCGCACCGTGGTGCTGCCGAACCAGGGGCACTCGGTGCTGGTCGAGCGCCCCGAGGAGACCCGGGACCTCATCCTGGGGTGGGTCACCCGGCACACCCTGGCCGGGACGGCGGTGCGGTGACCCGCTTCCTGCTGGTCGTCCCGCCGCTGGTGGGGCACGTCAACCCGCTGGTCGGCGTCGCCGCCGAGCTGGCCGGGCGCGGCCACCGGGTGGCGTGGGCCGGGCATCCCGGGCTGCTCGCCCGGCTGGTCGGGGACGATGCCGTCACCTTCGGCTGCGACATCCCCGGCACCGACCTGCGCCGGCCGCCCGAACTCACCGGCCCGGCCGCGTTCCAGTTCCTGTGGCGGGACGTCTTCGTGCCGCTCGCCGACCTGATGGCGCCCGGGGTGCATGCCGCCGTCGACGCGTTCCGCCCCGACCTGGTCGTCACCGACCAGCACGCGGTGGCCGGCGCGCTGGTCGCCGAGCGGCGCGGGCTCCCGTACGTCACCTCGGCCACCACGTCGGCCGAACTGGCCGACCCGCTGGCCGGGTTGCCCAGGGTCGGCGCCTGGCTGACCGGACTGCTCGACGCGCTGCGGGCCAGGATCGGCGACCCGGCGGTGACCGGGGACCCCCGGTTCTCGCCGCACGGCATCGTCGCCTTCACCGGGCGCGAACTCCTCGGCGACGCGCCGCCGCCGCACGACCGCACCCGCCTCGTCGGCCCGGTCATCGCGGCCCGGCCGGCGGACGTCGCGTTCCCCCACGAGCGGCTCGACCCGGACCGCCGCACGGTGCTGGTCAGCCTCGGCACCGCCAACGTCGACGTCGGCGGGCGCTTCCTCGCCGAGGCCGTGGCCGCGCTGCGCGCCGCGCGCGACCGGGTCCTCGGCATCGTCCTCGACCCGGGCCACACCCTGCCCGACGCGGTGCGTGGTCCGGACGGCGACCCGCTGGTGCTCGACCGGGTGCCGCAACTCGACCTGCTGCCGCACCTGGACGCGGTGGTCTGCCACGGCGGCCACAACACGGTGTGCGAGTCGCTCTGGCACGGTGTGCCGCTGGTGGTCGCCCCCATCCGGGACGACCAACCCCTGGTCGCGGGGCAGGTGGTGGCCGCCGGCGCGGGCGTGCGGCTGCGCTTCGGCCGGGCCGGCGCCGACCGGATCGGCGCCGCGATCGACGCCGTGCTCGACCCGGCCGGCGGCCACCGGGCCGCCGCCGAGGCGATCGGCCGCGGCTTCCGGGCGGCCGGCGGCGCCGCGGCGGCCGCCGACCACCTGGAGTCCGTCGCCGCCCGACCCCTCGACGCCGCCACGCACCACTGAACCGCGCCACGCACCACTGAAGCGCGCCACGATCCGCGCCCCCACCG
>NZ_SMKI01000522.1 GCF_004348415.1 Streptomyces hainanensis | reverse complement strand
ATAAGAGACAGGCCCACCGGTTTTCGCCCCCGACCCGCCGCGGCGCTCGACCGCCGCAGCCGCAGCCGCAGCCGTCATGACTTCCTGAGCCGGGCCAGCAGCGGGGGCGAGCGGTAGGCGCCCTGTTTCCCGGTGACCCAGGCGTCGAGGTCCGGCGGGTGGAGCCGGTCGGTTCCCAGCGCGAACAGCGCGACCAACAGCGACGCGCCCACCAGCGTGATGGTCAGCGTGATCGCGGTGGCGAACTTGAAGCCGTCCTCGATGCCCTTGTCCAGGGCGAGGTGCAGCAGTACCGGCCCGACCAGGAACGCCGCCTCCGAGCGTAGCAGTTCGACCAGCGCGAAGATCGAGCCGATCGCCGGGGCGGGCACCGAGAGACCGGCCAGGAACAGCGCGGGCGTCACCCCGGCGCCGGCGCCGAAGCCGAGGAAGACCGCCGCGGCCGGCACGATCGCGGACGCGTTCCCCGGCGAGACGGTCAGCAGCAGGATCCCGCCCGCGGCCACGCTGAGCAGGCCGCCCAGCGCCATCACCGGCAGCCAGCGGGTCCGCATCAGGCGCCGGACCAGCAGCGCGGCGGCCGCGATGCCGACGACCTGCGCGGTGAGCAGCCCACCGACCCGGACCGGGCTGTACCGGGGCCCCGCGAGCAGGTACGCCTCGGTCAGCTCGATCAGCGTGGTGAACGTCGCGCCGGCGACCATGGCGGCGGCGATACCGGTGACGGGCAGCGTGTTGCTGATCGGGCGGACCGGCATCAGCGGCTCCCTCCGCCAGTACTGGCCGCCGACCAACACGACGGCCGTCAGCACCCCGACCACCAGCGGCAGCCAGAACCACACGCTGGCGAACTGGCCCCGCGTCAGCCAGGCGACGCCGAAGAAGGGCAGCGCGGTGGCGAGCACGGCGGGCGGGATGGCGTACCAGTCGAACCGCGCGCCGGGCCGCAGCGGCTCGTTGTGCTCGAACGTCAGCACGCCGATGGTGAGGCCGAGCGCGGACAGCGCGGTGACCCCGACGAACAGCAGCCGCCAGCCGCCGTAGCTCCCGATCAGGCCGCCGATCAGCGGCCCGAGGGTGACCATCCCGAACAGCCCGAGGCTGATCACGGCGGCCGTGGTCGGCAGCCGGTCGACGCCGTGCCTGGTGATCAGCGGCGGCAGCGAGACGACCAGCAGGATGCCGGTGAACACGCCGAGCATGACCAGCGCCGGCGCGAAGAGCCCGATGCCGGGCGCGATCAGGGCCAGCGCGGCGGCCACCACGAAGCCGCCCTCGCACACGAAGTACACCCAGCGCCGCGGCACCCGCAGAATGAGGTCGGCCGCCGCGACCGCGCCGAAGGCGTACCCCGCGTTGGACAGCCCGACGGCGAGCTGCAGTTCGAACGGGGTGGCCCCCAACTGCTCCATCAGGGGCTGCCGCATCAGCGACGTGGCCGTGGTGAGGACGAGGAACGGGGTCAGCGCCAGCAGGGCGAGGGCTACCGCGGCGGGGTAGCTCGATGCCCACGGCACCCGGTTCAGAAGGCGCGGCGACGAACTGCTCGACCGCATGGGCGGCTCCGGGGTGGTGGCTGGGCGGGGCGGGGACGGCGGCGCCGTGGCGCCGCCCGAACGGTCCGACCTGGCCGTTCCCGATCGTCGGCCCAGCGTACGACCGGGTGTGCCGGGCGGCCCGGCACTGACACGCCGTCCGCGCCCGGGCCGGGCCCCGGGCGCGGAGCCGGCTCAGAGTTCGACCCGGAACAGGTTGCCGGACGGGTCGACCACGGCGGTGAGCCGGAGGCCCACGCGCAGAGCGGGGTGCGACGAGCGCTTCCAGGTCGTCTCGAACGTCCGGAACCCCGGGCCGCTGATCCGCAGCCCGACGGCGAGACCGGCCGACTCCCCGTCGTCCCAGCCGGTCAGGGTGGTCACTTCCGCCGTCGCCACGATCCCGAGGGCGTCGAGCCGCCGGTTGTTCTCCCTCTCGAACCGGACGTGGCACCAGAGGCCGAAGCCCAGGGGAAGGCAGAGCACCGTGGACAGCACGCCCCCGAGCAGCAGGCCGGCACCGGCGAGGACGGTGCAGGCCAGCATGACCGGTCCGCACAGGCACAGCGCCGCGGCGGTGGAGTACAGGAGCAGGGCGCCGAACACCCCGATCCTCGACACGTGCGTCGGCTCGGGTCCGTCCGCCACCTCAGGGCCGCCGGCTCTCGGGGACGCTCCCCGCCGGTACCCCCGCCGGTACCCCCGCCGGGGCGTGCCGGCCGAGGAACCGATGCGCGTCGTACGGCACGGCGGTCGCGCTCCGCGTGAAGACCTTCCCCGGCATGGGCGCTCTCCTCGCCTCGGTCCTGCCCGGCAGGGCGCACGCTAGGCCCGCGGGGACGCCTACCGATCCCAGGTTCGTCCGCTCGCCGTCCTCCGGTCCTGGCCGGCGGGTCGGCCGGCCGCCGGGCGGGAACCGGAGGACGGTGCCCCCGTCGAGGGCCCGAGCCCCCCGGGGTGGTCCGTCACCACTCCGCGAAGGAGCCGTCGGGGTGGCGCCAGATGGGGCCGTGCCAGTACGGGTGGGCGTCGTTGGCGGCGCGGACGGCGGCCTCGTCGACCTCGATGCCGAGCCCGGGCGCGGTCGGGCGGGCGAAGTGGCCGTCGTGGAAGCGGAAGACCTCGCGGTCCACGACGTAGTCGAGCACCTCGCCGCCGGTGTTGTAGTGGATCCCGATGCTCTGCTCCTGGATCAGGAAGTTCGGCGTGGCGAACGCGATCTGCAGGCTGGCGGCCAGCGAGACCGGGCCGAGCGGGCAGTGCGGGGCGATCGGGATGTCGAAGGTCTCGGCGAGCGCGGCGATGCGGCGGACCTCCGAGATGCCGCCGGCGTGCGAGAGGTCGGGCTGGAGGACGGCCACCCCGGCCCGGACGGCCGGGAGGGCGTCGGTGCGGGAGAACAGCCGCTCGCCGGTGGCGATCGGCACCGGCGACGCGGCGACCAGGTCGCCGAGCAGGTGGGTGTACTCCGGCAGCACCGGCTCCTCGGCGAACAGCGGATTGGTGTGGGCCAGCCGGGGGAGCACCTTGCGGGCGTTGGCGGCGGTGAAGCGGCCGTGGAAGTCGACGGCGAAGTCGCGGTCGGGGCCCAGGGCTTCGCGCACCGCCTCGGCCCGGCCGACGATCCGGTCGAGGTCGGCGACGGTGGCCAGCCGGTTCATCCGGCCGCTGGCGTTCATCTTGACGGCGGTGAAGCCCGCCTCGACCTGGGCGGTGACGGCGTCCGCGATCTCGGCGGGTTCGTCGCCGCCCACCCAGCTGTAGGCCCGGACCCGGTCCCGCACCGGCCCGCCCAGGAGCACGTGGATCGGCACGCCGAGGGTCTTGCCCGCGATGTCCCACAGGGCCTGGTCGAGGCCGGCGACCGCGCTGGAGAGCACGGGGCCGCCACGGTAGAAGGACCCCTTGGTCATCAGTTGCCAGTGGTCCTCGATCCGGGACGGGTCCTTGCCGACGAGGAGTTCGGCGAGCTCGTGGACGGCGGTGCGCACGGTGGCGGCGCGTCCCTCGACCACGGGCTCGCCCCAGCCGACGACGCCGTCGTCGGTCTCGACACGGCAGAACAGCCAGCGGGGCGGCACGGCGAAGGTCTCGACGCGGGTGATCTTCACGGGCGGGTACTCCTGAAGTGCTAGGAACCGTTCTTGAGCACGCTCCAGCCGCCGTCGACCGGCAGCGAGGCGCCGGTGACGAAGGAGGCGTCTTCGGAGAGCAGGAAAGCGATGGTGGCCGCGACCTCGTCGGGGCGGCCGAGGCGGCCGGCGGCGGTCTCCCGCTCGGTGGCCCGCCGGTCCTCGTCGCCGATGCCGTCCCACAGGGGGGTGAGCACCGGCCCGGGGAGCAGCGCGTTGACCCGGACCTCGGGGCCGTAGTCGACGGCGAGTTGCCTGGCCAGGCCGGTGAGGCCGGCTTTGGCGGCGGCGTAGGCGGGGCGGCCTGGCAGGCCGAAGGAGGCGTGCACGGAGGAGACGAGGACGGCGGCGCCCCGGGTGCGGCGCAGGTCCGGCAGGCAGGCCCGGAAGCCGAGGAAGGCGCCGGTCAGGTTCACCGACAACTGCCGGTTCCAGTCGTCGAGTCCGGTGGCGTCGGCGGGCGCGACGATCGCGATGGCGGCGTTGCTCACCAGGGAGGACACCGGCCCGAAGTGCTCGCCGGCCGCCCGCACCGCCGTGGCCCAGTCGGCCTCGTCGGACACGTCGAGGCGCTGGAAGGCGGCCCGGCCGCCGGTCGCGCGGATCGACGCGGCCACCGCGGCCCCGGCCTCCCGTGCCACGTCGGTGACGACGACCCCGGCGCCCTCGGCCGCGAGGCGTCGTGCGGTGGCCTCGCCGATGCCGGAGGCGGCGCCGGTGACGAGGACGCACCGGTCGGCGAACCGATCCGTGGGGGGTGGGGGAGTGGGCACGTCGACCTCCGGTGCGGCACCTTGGTTCGACCGATATTAAATAGTAATTATCGATGGCTGCCAAGGGTGCCGACGGGTGTTCGGTGATCACGTGCACCTTCGTGCGCGGCGCGCGCGCCGGTCTTCGGGCGCCCTGGCGCGCGCCTGTGGTCGCGGAAAGGCCGGCGCGCGGGTTGTGAGATGGCCCACAGTGGCGACGGATAAGTGATCCGCGTAGATTTCATGGCCATGTCACCTCTGTGTCATGGGCGTTGTCTCTGAGTGAAGGGGACGAGAAGGACCAGGCTGCGGAGTGACGCCCCGTCGGCTACCGTCCTCGGCGCCTCATCTGTTGTTCACTCAGCGTCACCTTTACCCCTGGGCGAGTTGTTGACATGCCAAAACGCCGCTGCGTGTAATGCGGACGTCTGCTTGTCTCATGATCGTGAGTCGGGAGAGTCCATGCGGATGCCGGAGCCCGGCATGTCCCCCCATCCCCCGCAC
>NZ_SMKI01000521.1 GCF_004348415.1 Streptomyces hainanensis | reverse complement strand
GCACCGTGGGGGGAGCGGCGGGCCGGGCGCTGGTCGCCTCGGCCGCCAGCGCGGCATCGATGCGGGCCGCGACGTCATCCGGGATGGAGGGGACAGGTAGATCCCTAAGTTCCTGGCGCAGGACGAGAAGGTCCGCGTGGACCTCGGCGCAGCCGGTGCACTGCGCGAGATGCTGCCGCAGTTCCGCGGCCTCCTCCACGGACAGCAGGTCCTCGTCGAGCGCCGCGATCTCGGCGGGGTCCGGATGGTTGTTGTTCATGGGTTTCCGCCTCCGCCCCGCCTGGTTCCGGTCTCGCCCGTCTCCCTCGGAGGTGGGACGGATGTCCCCGGTGCCTGGTTCCTACCGTCGAGGTCTTCGGGGTCCCGAGGGGAATCCTGGCTGGTGCGGGGGCGGAGATGACGCAGTAGAGGCAGGAGCCGGGCCCGACCGCGGGCGCATCGGCTCTTGATGGTTCCGACCGGGGTGTTGAGGATGCGGGCGGCCTCGGCGACCGGATAGCCCTGCATGTCGACCAGGACCAGGGCGGCCCGCTGCTCGGCCGGCAGTTCGTCCAGCGCGAGCCGCAGCTCGCGGCGCAGATCCTGGCGCTCGGCGGGAGCCGCCGCCGACTCGTGCGGCTCCAGGAGGTCCTCGAGACGCTCGGGCTCCGGCATGGGGGCTGTCTTGCGGCTGTTGGCCCGGCGGATGCGGTCGAGGCAGGCGTTCACGGTGATCCGGTGCAGCCAGGTGGTGACGGCGGCCTGGCCGCGAAAGGTGTGCGCGGCGCGATAGGCGGAGACCAGGGCGTCCTGGAGGGCGTCGGCCGCCTCCTCGCGGTCGCCGAGGGTGCGCAGGGCCACGGCCCAGAGCCGGTCCCGATGGCGGCGGACCAGTTCCGAGAAAGCATCGGGATCGCCGGCGGCGTGCCGGGCGAGCAGTTCGTCGTCGGAGTCGACGGTCGGCCCGTCCGTCGCGCGTCTGCCCACGGCGACCCCTCCCCTCTGTGCCATGTCTGCCATCTCCGCCGCCGCTTGCCCCGTTGAACGCCGTGTGCTGCCCGTGCGCCTCCGGACGGAGGCCGCTCGGTCAGTTCGATACGGTGATCTCGGCGATGCGGCCACGGTAGTTGCCATCGTCACCGAGAGGCAGGTCGGTTAGCCAGACGAGAACGAACTGTGTCTCGATTGGTTCTTCGGCCGTGAGCGTCACGTCTTCCCCGGTGTCCTCGGCGATCACGGTGAAGTCGTCAAGGGTGGTGGGCATGTCGGTGACGTCCGGGCCGGCGGCTCGGAACTCGATGGGGGTGTCACCGAAGGCGTCGACCGTCACGGAGTTGACGCTCTGGGGCTCGCCGAGATCGAGGATGAGGCCCAGCCCGTCCTTGATGTTGCCGAAGCCGGGGCCGTAGTAGTTCTTGGTGTGCCAGACCGACTCGGGGTCGCCGTCGATGACGTTGCCGACCATCTCGGGATTCTGACTGTTGCCGCCGGGGCCGGGGTTGAACTCGACGACCTGGTCGACGGTGACCGGCCCCGACGCGGGAGCGTCGTCCTCTCCCTGGACCGGGGGCGGCGTGGGCTGCTCGTTCTCCGGGGGGTTGTCGCCCTTCAGCAGTGCGTCGGCCAACTGCCAACTGCCCAGGCCCAGGGCGGCGATCAGCAGGGCCGAGACGCCCCACTTGAGGGCGGTGCCGGTGCGGCCCGGCAACGCGGGCGCCGGCGGCGCCGGGGCGCGCGTCGCGGTGGGCGGGAGCGTGCGGTCGCCGTTGGCCAGCGTGCCGCGCTGGTAGGTGGTGCGCTGGAAGCCCGCGATGTGGGTCGGCGTGTCCTCCGGGGGCCGGATGCGGGGCAGTTCGGCCAGCGCCCTGCTGATCTCGTCCGCGGTGGTGAACGGTGGCTTCTGACTGGCCGCGGTGGCGCCCTCGTTGACCAGGGCGCGCATGGCGATCTCCGAGAGCCCGCGGTGCACGCCGGCCCGCAGTTGGTCCGGGGTGACCAGAGAGTCCCTGGAGCCCTTGCTGAGCCCCGCGACACCGCTCAGGCCGTAGGCACCGTCGGCGTAGGGCCAGCGCTGCGTCAGCGCCGCGTAGAGCAGCGCGCCGACGGCCTCGGTGTCGGTGCGCTTGGGGGCCTCCGAGGTGATGCCGCGCAGTGCCGCGTCGACGGCGAGGCCGCGGATCCGGAACTGGCTGGGGCCGGTGCGCAGCACGGTGGCCGGAGTGAGCCGCAGATGGGCCAGGTCCTTGCGGTGGGCTGCGGCCATGGCCTGGGCGACCTGGGCGGCGAGCGCCGAGGCCTCGTGCGGGTCGAGTGGACCGGTGGCCAGGACGGTGCTCAGGGGCGTGGCGTCGGGAAGCCACTCGTGGATGACGTGGACCAGGTCGTTGTCCTCCACGGCATCCAGCACCTGGACGAACTTCGGGTCGCCGAGCAGTGCCGCGGAGCGGGCGGCGGCGAGCACTTGGGGCGCCCGCTCGTGGCCGGCCGGCAGGACGTGGACGCCCACGGCGCGGCGCAGCTTCTCGTCCACCGCGCGCCAGCTGCTGAAGCCGTCCAGTCGGGTGATGCACTCCTCGAACCGGTAGCGCTTGGCGAGCCGGTGTCCGCTGTGCAACTCGGCGGGGCGGGGCCGATCGGCTCTCTCCTTGCTCGCCTGGTCCGCCGTGGCCGCCGGGTCCCCCGACGACCCCGCTGTCAGCGCGATCGTCGTGGTGTCCGTCTGCTTCTCGGCCTGCTTGGCGTCCGAGGCCTGCTCGGTACTCGCCGGGCGATGTGGAGGGCTAGTCGCCGTGCTCCGTTCGGCCACCGTGGGTTCCGCCTCCCCGTTGTCGGCTGTGGGCTATTGACACTGCCAGATTCATTGTGCCGGTAGTCCGCCACCCTGCACGACATGTGAGTACGGGCGGAGGTTGTACGGCGTGTGGCCGAAGGGTGTCCTCAGCGGGCCCTCCCTGCGGGGATCCCGGGGATCACGGCGTCGCAACGACATCACGGGTGCCCAGGTCAGCGGCCGAGCCGGGAGCGGACCATGCCGACGAGGCCGGTGAGCTCCTCGACGCGCATCCTGCGGGCCGCGAGGTAGAAGACGGCCAGCAGGACCACGCCGCCCACCGTGAGGGCGGCCACCGAGCCGATGAGGCCCGCGCCGAGCGCGTTGAGCAGCGCGAAGCCGGCGGCGCCGCCGAGCAGGGCCGCCGGGACGCTGGCGCCGCAGAGCCGGATGTAGGTGCGTACGATCCGGGCGCCGTCGAGGTCGGTGCGCAGCCGGGCGCGCAGCCGGCGCCAGGCGATCCCGACGCCGAGGACATAGGCGATGCCGTAGCTGAAGGCGATCCCCGCGACGACCCAGCGGTCGGGCAGGATCGCGTAGCTGGCCAGCGAGAGGACGATCCAGCCGATCGAGACGATCACCGTGTTGTAGAAGGGGGTGCGGGTGTCCTCGTAGGCGTAGAAGGCGCGCAGCACGACGTACTGGGCGGAGTAGGGGATCAGGCCCAGGCCGAAGGCCATCAGGATGTAGCCGAAGGACCGGGCGCTCTCCTCGCCGGCCGTCTGGAAGAGCAGGGTGCACATCGGCACGCCGAGCGCCAGGAAGGCGAAGGCGATGGGCACGATGGCCACGGCCGAGGTGCGCAGCCCGTGCGAGAGGTCGTCACGGACGGCGGCGGTGTCCTCGTCGGCGGCGGACCGGGAGAGCCGGGGCAGCAGGGCGGCCATCACCGAGACCGTGATGATGGCCTGGGGCATCTGCCAGATCAGCAGGGCGCTGTTGTAGGCGATGAAGCCGGTGCCGTCGAAGCCCGTCTCGGCGGCGCGCTGGCCGGCCGCGGTGGAGAGCTGGGTGACGACCAGCAGCGCGGCCTGGTTGGCCAGCACGAAGAACACGGTCCACTTGGCCATGGTGGCGGCCTTGCCGAGACCGTGGCCGCGCCAGTCGAAGCGGGGGCGGATACGGAAGCCGGCGGCGCGGAGGTAGGGGATCATCGCGCCGGCCTGGACGACGAGGCCGAGCAGGGTGCCCACGCCCAGCAGCTGGACCGCCTCGCCGCTGACGGTGTCCTCGGTGAGCCCCGAGGACTCCTGGGTCCCGTAGACCCAGAGGAACATGCCGAAGGTGAAGATGACGACGATGTTGTTGAGGACCGGGGTCCACATCATCGGGCCGAAGTGGTCCCGGGCGTTGAGGATCTGGCCGATCACCGTGTAGACGCCGGTGAAGAAGATGGTCGGCAGGAAGTAGCGGGCGAAGGTGACGGTCACCTCGTTGGCGCCCGGGTCACCGGCGATCGAGGGTGACTGCAAGCTGACCAGCAGCGGGGCGGCCAGCATGCCGGCGACGACCAGCGCGGCCAGGGCGGCCATGACGACGGTGAGCAGCCGGTTGGCGTAGGCGTCGCCGCCGTCGGGGTCGTTCTTCATCGCGCGGACGAGCTGCGGCACGAAGACGGAGTTGAGGCCGCCGCCGATGATCAGGAAGTAGATCATGGAGGGCAGGGCCCAGGCGACGGTGTAGGTGTCGCCGAGGACGGCCGCGCCCAGTGCGGCGACGGTGACCAGCTGGCGGACGAAGCCGGTGACGCGGGAGACCAGGGTGCCGGCGGCCATCACGGCGCTGGACTTCAGCAGGCTCGCGGCCCGCCCCTGGCGCTTGGCCGGCGCGGCCGGCCCCGCCGGGGGCGCCGGGGCGGTCTCGGCCCGTGCCGGGGCCGGCGCGGGCCGGGGGGCGGCGGCCGCGGGCCTGGCCTGGCGCGGGGCGGCCTGCTGGTCGCGGAAGAGATGGGCGAAGGCGTCGTCGGTGGACTGTCGGGGCTGTTCGCCCGGCTGGCCGGTCAGCCCCTCGGTGCCGCCGTAGCCGCCCTGGGCCGGGTAGGAGGGCTCGGGCGCCCAGTTCTGCTGCTGCTGGCCGTACCCCGGCTGCTGTGGCTGGTGCTGGTGGGGGTACTGATGTGGGTGCTGGG
>NZ_SMKI01000520.1 GCF_004348415.1 Streptomyces hainanensis | reverse complement strand
GGGTGGGGGCGGGGTGATGAGCTCCACGCGTCTTTTTTGAGACGTCAGTGTCTCATCAGGTTTATGCTTGTCTCATGGCTGTTGATCGTGATCTTGTGCTGCGGACCGCCGCGGCGCTGCTGTCCCGCAAGGGCACGGCGACCCTGGACGAGGTCGCCCAGGCCGCGGGGATCAGTCGGGCGACGCTGCACCGCCACTTCGCCGGGCGTGACGCCCTCGTGCGCGCCCTGGAGGACCTCGCCATCGCCGAGTGCGAGGCCGCCCTGGACGCGGCGCGCCTGGAGGAGGGGCCGGCCGCCGACGCGGTGCGCCGCCTGGTCGGCGGAATCGAGCCCTCCGCCGGCCTGCTCGCCTTCCTCTACACCGAGAACCAGCTCTTCGAGGGCGCCGAGCAGAACGCGGGCTGGGCCCGGATGGACGCCCGGATGAACGCGCTGTTCCGTCGGGGTCAGGAGAGCGGCGAGTTCCGCATCGACCTCAGCCCGGTGTGGCTCACCGAGGCGCTCTACGGCCTGTTCGCCTCCGCGGCCTGGGCGGTGAGCGAGGGCCGGGTGGCCCGCAACGACTTCACCCACCTGATCGTCGAGCTGCTGCTCGGCGGCGCGTCCCGGCGGGAGCGGTCATGACCAGCACCCTGCGGCCGGCCGACACCACCGGGGCGGTCAACCGTCCCGGCCGCTGGTTGGCGCTCGCCGTCCTCGTCCTCGCCGTGCTGCTGGTCGCCGTCGACGCGACCGTCCTCGGTCTCGCGACCCCCTATCTCAGCGAGGACCTGAGCCCGTCGAGCACCCAGCTGCTGTGGATCGGCGACGTCTACTCCTTCGTGATCGCCGGCCTGCTCATCTCCATGGGCAGCCTCGGCGACCGCGTCGGCCGCAAACGCGTCCTGCTGCTGGGCGCCACGGCGTTCGGCGCGATATCGGTGTTCAACGCCTACGCGTCCACCCCCGAGCTGATGATCCTGGCCCGCGCCCTGCTCGGGGTCGCCGGCGCCACCCTGATGCCCGCCACCCTCGCCCTGATCCGCAACCTCTTCCACGACCCGCGCGAACGCAGCGTCGCCATCGGCATCTGGGGCGCCGCCGCCTCCGCCGGCATGGCGATCGGCCCGATCGTGGGCGGTTTCCTGCTGGAGCACTTCTGGTGGGGCTCGGTCTTCCTGATCAACGTGCCCGTGATGGCCGTCCTCGTCGTCCTCGGCATCAGGCTGCTGCCGGAGTCGCGCAACCCGAACCCCGGCCCGTGGGACCTCGTCAGCGTCGTCCTGTCGCTGGTCGGCCTGGTCGGCGTGGTGTACGCGATCAAGGAGACCGCCGCGCACGGCTTCGGGTGGGGACCGCTCGCCGCGGGGCTGGTGGGTGCCGCCGCCCTCGCCGTGTTCGTCCGGCGGCAGCGGCGCCTGCCGACCCCCCTGCTCGACACGCGGCTCTTCCGCAGCCGCGGCTTCAGCGGCGCGGTGCTGGCCGACCTGATGACCATCCTGGGCCTGGCCGGCCTGATCTTCTTCCTCTCCCAGTACCTGCAACTGGTGCAGGGCAGGGGGCCCCTGGAGGCCGGCATCGCCGAGCTGCCCGCCGCCGTCGGCGCGGTGACGGCCGGTCTGCTCGCCGGCCGGGCGGCCCGGCGGTTCTCGGTCCGTGCCACCGTCTCCGGCGGTCTGGCCGCGGTCGGCGTGGCACTCGCCGCGCTCACCGTCATCGACCAGTCCACCGGTTATCCGCTGCTCGGCACCGCTCTGCTGGTCGTCGGGCTCGGCTCGGGACTCTCCTTCACGGTCACCGCCGACGTCATCCTCTCCAGCGTCCCCAAGGAGCGGGCGGGCGCGGCGTCCGCGGTCTCCGAGACGGCGTACGAGCTCGGCACCGCGCTCGGCATCGCGCTGCTCGGGTCCCTGGTGACCGGCGTCTACCGGGGCTTCACCGGCCCGACCGGCACCCCCGACGCGGCCCACGAGTCCCTGGGCGGGGCCGTGGAAGCCGCCACCCACCTGCCTCCCGACACCGCGGCGAACCTGCTGGACGCCGCCCGCCAGTCCTTCGTCGACGGCCTGGGGCTCGCCGCCGGCGCGGGGGCCGCGGTGCTGCTGGCCACCGCCGTCGCGGCCTGGTTCCTGCTGCGCGGCCAACGGCTGGACGACGAACCCGTCGAGCACTGAGCGCCGGAAGGCCCGGCCACGCCACCCGCGCCGGCGCACGGCCGGCGGGGTGCGCGCGGCTACGCCCGGAAGCGCTCGCGGTAGCGGGCCGGGCTGAGGCCGAAGTGGTGGCGGAAGCGGCGGCTCGCGTAGTTGGGGTCGGGCCAGCCGACGCGGCGCCCGACGGCCGCCACCGGCAGGTCGGTCTCGATCAGCAGCGCCGCCGCGCGTTCCGCCCGCAGCCGCGCCAGGTAGGCCATGGGCGGCACCCCCATCCCCCGGGTGAACAGCCGGGCCAGCCGGCCGGGGGAGAGACCGGCCGTGCCGGCGAGCCGCTCGACCGTCCAGGCCGCCGCCACGTCCTGCTCCAGCAGGCGCACCGCCGCCGTCAGCGCCGGGTGCGGTCGCGCGGCCGCCCCGCTGCCCGGGGGCAGCGCTCCACCGAGGACGCACAGCAGGAGCCCCACCCGTACCGTCCGTGGCGCGCCGCCGGCGGCCAGCGCCGTCAGGGACGACTCGGCCAGTGCCAGCGCGGCGCCGGTCAGCGGCGGGAGCGCGACCGGGTCGTGCGGCGCCGGCGCGAAGGGGAAGTCGGCGCGCAGCCAGGCGAGTTCGTGGCCGAGCACCTCCGAGCCGAGGTAGACGTTGTGCACCACCAGGTCGGCGCAGGCGCGGTAGCCGTGCCAGTCGCCGGGGCGCAGCAGCACCACCGAGCCGCGTGCCAGCGGCCGTTCGCCCGCCCCCGACACGTGCACCGCGGTGCCGCCCGTCACCACCGCGAGTTCGTGGAAGTCGTGGCTGTGGGGCGCGGCGGCCTCGGACAGGTGGTGGCGTTCGGCCACCACGTGGTGCTCGCCCGGCGGAAAGACGTCCGTCCTGCGCACCTGGTGCATGTCGGGATTGTGCTACACGACGGGCGGTTTCGTGCTGTCCGGTGCGCGGGCCCCCTGCGACCGTGAAACGCATGACATCCACCGCGGAACGCCCCCGCACCACACCCGACACGCTCACCGACGAGCAGCTCGCCCGCTACCGCCGGGACGGTTTCGTCCACCTGCCCGCGGTCCTCTCCCGGCGGGACGCCGCCCGGTACGCCAAGGCCGCGCTCGCCGCCCGCGACCGGCTGGACGACTTCCACTCCGGCGCCGCCTTCACCCAGCTGCTGCAGCTGTGGCGGACCGACGGCCGGCTGCGCGAACTGACCCTCGACCCGGGGCTCGCGGGCATCGCCACCCGGCTGGCCGGGATCCCGCTGCGGCTGTGGCACGACCAACTGCTCATCAAGGAGCCGCACAACGGGGCGGCGACGGAGTTCCACCAGGACCAGCCGTACTGGCCGCACGCCGGGTCGCGGCACGCGCTGTCCGCCTGGGTGGCGCTGGTCGACGTGCCGGCGGAGCGCGGCTGCCTGACGTTCATCCCCGGCAGCCAGCACCTGGAGGGGCTGCGCGCGCAGGACCTGACCGACCACGACGACCTGATGAACCTCGCCCCCGACCTGCGCCACCAGCCGCGGGTCACCGTGCCGTTGCGGGCCGGCGACTGCACGTTCCACGACTCCCGGCTGGCCCACACCGCCACCCCCAACCACACCGGAGACCCGCGCGTCGCGCACGTCGTCATCTACGTCGACGCCGAGCTCCGGTTGGCACCCGAACCGGCCCACCCGGTCACCGATCCGCTCGGGCTGAGGCCCGGTGACCGGCTGCCCGACGAGCACTTCCCGCGGTTCGACGTGATGTCGTGATGTGAAGTTACAAGGGGACTCTGTTATCTGTCGGCCCCGGGTGCCGGCCCAACGCCGGCGCCCGGGTGCCGAGATGCCCGTGACAGGCAACGACGAGTTCTGTCCTGGGTGTTAACAACACAGCGCGCCTGTTATAGCTTGCTGCCGCCTCCCCTCGGCAACGAAGAATCGGACCATGACCATGGACAGAAGCGGTCGTCGCGGCCCCGAGCAGCGCCGGCAGGACATCGCCGACCTGGTGCTCTCCGCCGGCTCCGTCGCCGCCGCCGATCTCGCCGGACGTTTCGACGTCAGCCTCATGACGATCCACCGCGACCTCGACGAGCTGGAACGCCGGGGCATCGTGCGCAAACACCGCGGCGGTGTCACCGCCCAGCCGTCCGGCGTGTTCGAGAGCAACGTCGCCTACCGGCTGAAGTCGATGCGCCCCGCCAAGGACGCCATCGCCGAGCGGGCGGTCGGGCTGATCGAGCCCGGCATGGCCGTCCTGCTCGACGACTCCACCTCGGCGCTCGCGCTGGCCCGTCGACTGACGGGGATCACGCCGTTGACCGTCGTCACCAACTTCCTGAAGATCATCAACCTGCTCGCCGGCGAGCGCGACATCCGGCTGATGGCGCTCGGCGGCGACTACGACCCGCTGCACGACTCCTTCCTCGGGGTCTCCTGCGTGGACGCGATCGAGGCGCTGAACGTGGACCTGTGCTTCGTGTCCACCTCGGCGGTGTCGGAGGGGCTCGCCTACCACCAGGAGCAGCACATCGTCTCGGTCAAGCGGGTCATGCTCCGCGCCGCGGCCCGCAACGTGCTGCTGCTCGACCACTCGAAGCTGGGCCGGGTGGCCCTGCACCGGGTGGCCCCGCTGTCGGCGTTCGACCGCGTCATCGTCGACGACGGCGCGGACGGCCGGGCACTGCGCGACCTGACCGAGCGGAACGTCCCCTACGAGGTGGCGGAGACCTGACCGCCACGCCGCGCTGACCCCCTTGAGCGTCAGCGTCGTGCCCAGCACCGCGTTCCACTCGCCGACGCCGAGCGCCCCCGCGGCCAGCTGTGC
>NZ_SMKI01000051.1 GCF_004348415.1 Streptomyces hainanensis | reverse complement strand
GTGTGGGGGGCGGTGACGATGACCGTCGGGTACCTGGTGGTCGCCGCCGGCGTCGTGGCGCTGACCGTGTCGGGGGCGTCGAGTGCGGCGCCGCTCCAAGCGGCCGTCCGGCTGCCGCTGTTCGCCGCTGGCGTCACGCTGGTGGCGGCGTTCGCGGCCGGCGACGGGCGGGTGAGGGCAGCGGCCAGGGCCGCGCTCGCCGGGACCGTGGCCTGCTGTGGCGCCGGCGCGCTGCTCGCCGCCGGGGCGCTGCTGAGCCACGCCGGTGTCGCCCAGGAGGTGTTCGCCGGACTGACGAACGACTGGGCCGGCCGGGTCGGGGTGCTGCTGCTGGCCAGCACGCTGGCCCCGAACGCGGCGGTGTGGGCGGCGTCCTACGGCCTGGGGCCCGGGTTCACGCTCGGCGCGGGGAGCCTGGTCGGTCCGCTCGCGGTGCGCGGGGAGCCGGCGTTGCCGGACTTCCCGTTGCTGGCCATGGTGCCCTCGGCGCCGCACGCCGAGCCCTGGGCGTGGGCGGTCACCGCGTCGGTGCCGGCGGCCGTGGTGCTGGTGGTGGCGTGGTTCGTGGCGCACTCCGCCGCGCCGGTGGCCGGTTCGCGGGCGCTGGCCGACGGCTGGTTCGCGACGGCCGGCACCGCGCTGCTCGCCGCCGTCGGCGCCGGGGTGGCCATGGGGGGCCTGGCGACGTTCGCCGGCGGGCCGCTCGGCACGGCCGCGCTGGCCGAGTTCGGCCCCGACCGCTGGCTGGTCGCCCTGGCCGCCGCGGCCTGGACCGCGGCCCTCGCCACCCCGCTCGCGCTGGTGTTGCGCGCCTGGCGGCTGCGCGCCGCGAAGCGGCCTCTGGAGGAGCGGCTGCTGGACGAGATCCGGCTCAGCCCGGCTCGCCGAAGTAAGGGCGGAGTTCGCTGGGCAACAGGGTTTCGCAAGACGCACGGGATGGGGTGGTCAGAGCGTCGTTGACGCAGTCGAAGTAGTCCTTGTACACGAGTTGGAGCGTGTACGAGGCGCCGACCAGCAGCAGGGCGACGCCGGCCAGCACCACCCCGGAGATCGCGGACGCCCGCCCCGGGGACGATCCCTGCCTGGCCTTGGCGGCGCCGGCCGGCGCCTGACCCGAGGGGCCCGGCTCCGGCGCCGGCGCCGGAGCCGGCGTGCCGCCCTGGAGGGCGGCGACCCGGCGGTCCCTGGCCTCGGGGCTCTGCCGGGGGCCGCCGCGCAGCGAGCTGATGCCCCAGTAGAGGGCGAGCGAGCCGAGCAGCAGCGCCAGCCACTCCCAGCCGAGGGCGGCCGTGAGCACACCCCACATGCCGGCCAGCATCGCGTAGCGCGCGTGCCGTTGGGCCGGGTCGGAGGGGTCCCAGCGCCCCGGTCCCGCCGGGCCGCCGCCCGATCCGCCGTCCTGGCCGCCCGACGGCTCGCCCCAGCGCCCGCTGCCGCGGCGCGGCTGTCGGCTGCTCCACTGGCTGCCCCAGCGCTGACGTTGGTCGTCCTGCCGGCCGTTCGTGTCGCGGTCCTCGCCGCGGTCCCCGTCGCCGCGCCGGCCGCCGTCCTGTCCTTCGCCGTCGAGGTGACGTGGCTGCCACGGGCGGTCTGGCGCTCCCTCGGGCGGCGGAGCGAAGGGGTTGTGCTCCTCGCCCGGCCCGTCCGGGCGGTCGGAGGCACGGCGTCGGTCCGTCATCGTGGTAGTCGAGTCTCCCTGGTAGATGCGTTCCCTCGACCGTACCTGGAGCGCACCGCCCCACGGGACGGGGGGAGTGAGGCGTGCCGGTATCGTTGCCGGGGACTCCCCGCGGCCGCGGTGCCGGTGTGCGGGGCTCGCAGCAGAGATACAGAGAGAGTTAGTTTTCGCCGTGCCTCTTCCCGCTGAGCCGGCGGCGCCGGCGCGCGTCGTCGTTCTGGTATCCGGTTCGGGCACCAATCTCCAGGCCCTGCTCGACGCGGTGGCCGAGCGTGGCCCCGGGTACGGCGCCGCGGTGGTGGCCGTCGGCGCGGACCGCGGCGGCATCGAGGGCCTGCGGCGCGCCGAGCGCGCCGGGCTGCCGACGTTCGTGTGCCGGCTGAAGGAGCACGCGACCCGCGAGGAGTGGGATCGGGCGCTGGCCGACGCGGTGGCCGAGCACCGGCCCGACCTGGTGGTCTCGGCCGGTTTCATGAAGATCGTCGGCGCCGGGTTCCTGGCCCGGTTCGCGGGCCGCGTCGTCAACACGCACCCGGCGCTGCTGCCCAGCTTCCCCGGCGCGCACGCGGTGCGGGACGCGCTCGACCACGGCGTGCGGGTCACCGGCTGCACGGTGCACTTCGTCGACGCGGGCGTGGACAGCGGGCCGATCATCGCGCAGCGGGCCGTGCCCGTCGAGGACGCGGACGACGAGGCCGCGTTGCACGAGCGCATCAAGGACGTCGAGCGGGAGCTGCTCGTCGAGGTCGTGGGGCGGCTCGCCCGGGACGGCTACAGCATCGAGGGACGGAAGGTGTTTATCCCATGACCGGCGAACACGTCGAGCAGGAATCGCGGCGGCCGGTGCGCCGGGCGCTGATCAGCGTCTACGACAAGACCGGCCTCACCGAGCTGGCCGCCGGGCTGCACGCGGCCGGGGTGACGCTGGTCTCCACCGGCTCCACGGCGAAGACCATCGCGGCGGCCGGGGTGCCGGTCACCGAGGTGGCGGACGTCACGGGCTTCCCCGAGGTGCTCGACGGCCGGGTGAAGACGCTGCACCCCCGGGTGCACGCCGGGATCCTGGCGGACCAGCGTCTCGAGGCGCACCGCGCGCAGCTGGCCGAGCTCGACATCGAGGCCTTCGAGCTCGTGGTGGTGAACCTCTACCCGTTCCGGAAGACCGTGGAGTCGGGTGCCTCCGTCGACGAGTGCGTGGAGCAGATCGACATCGGCGGCCCCTCGATGGTGCGCGCGGCGGCCAAGAATCACCCGTCCGTGGCGGTGGTCGTCGATCCGGCGCGCTACCCCGAGGTGTTGGCCGCCGTCGAGGGCGGCGGCTTCGACCTCGCCGGGCGGCGGCGGCTCGCGGCCAGGGCGTTCCAGCACACCGCTGAGTACGACGTGGCGGTCGCCGGCTGGTTCGCGCGGCTCGACGCCCCCGAGGGCGAGCCGTTCGCTTCGAGCGCCAACCTCACCTTCACCCGGCGGCAGGTGCTGCGGTACGGCGAGAACCCGCACCAGGCCGCCGCGCTCTACGTGGACGGCGGGGGCTCGGGGCTGGCCGCCGCCGAGCAGCTGCACGGCAAGGAGATGTCGTACAACAACTACGTCGACACCGACGCCGCGCGCCGCGCCGCCTACGACCACGAGGCGCCATGCGTGGCGATCATCAAGCACTCCAACCCCTGTGGCATCGCGGTCGGTTCCGACGTGGCCGAGGCGCACCGCAGGGCGCACGCCTGCGACCCGCTGTCCGCGTACGGCGGCGTGATCGCGGTCAACCGGCCGGTGTCGGTGGCGATGGCCGAGCAGGTGGCGGAGATCTTCACCGAGGTCATCGTGGCCCCCGGCTACGAGGACGGCGCGGTCGAGGTGCTGGCCAGGAAGAAGAACATCCGGGTGCTGCGCTGTCCCGAGGCGCCGGCCGCGGAGATCGAGTACCGGCCGGTGGACGGCGGCAGCCTGGCGCAGGTCACCGACCGGCTCCAGGCCGAGGGTGACGACCCGGCCGGGTGGCGGCTGGCCACCGGCGAGCCGCTGGGGGCCGCCGAGCTGGCCGAGCTGGCCTTCGCCTGGCGGGCCTGCCGGGCGGTGAAGTCCAACGCGATCCTGCTGGCCAGGGACGGCGCCACGGTCGGCGTCGGGATGGGCCAGGTCAACCGGGTGGACTCGGCCCGGCTCGCCGTGCGGCGGGCCGGCGCGGAGCGGGCGGCGGGCTCCTACGCGGCGTCCGACGCGTTCTTCCCCTTCCCCGACGGCCTCGAGGTGCTGACCGAGGCCGGGGTCAGGGCGGTCGTCCAGCCGGGCGGATCGGTCCGCGACGAGCAGGTGGTCGAGGCGGCGAGGGCGGCCGGGATCACCATGTACCTCACGGGCACCCGGCACTTCTTCCACTGAGTGCCACGGCCGAGCCGGCCGTGGCACTCAGGGTTGTGGTCGGTGCAGGAGGTTGACGACGATCTCGTGCAACACCTCGTGGTCGCGCGGGTCGTGGAGGCGGTAGGGGCCGCCGTCGATGGTGTACCACTCGGCGGCCCCCGCGTAGCGGACGCGCAGGGTCAGCGTGCCGTCGTCAGCGGCGCCCGTGTGGAGCTCCAGCTCCCCGGTGATCACGCCGACCTCTCTGGTCATCACCCCGCCGCGAGGCGCGGTGAAGACGGAGTACCTGTCGCTCATGCCTCCACTTCATACCGGTTGGCTCAGCAGGAGTTGAGCATCTCGCCCAGCGCGTCGAACTCGTCCTGTTCGAGGGTCAGCTCGTAGACGTGCTTCACGTGGATCCACATCTCCGCGTAGACGCAGTGGAACCCGGCGGCCGGCGGCTGCCAGTCGGCCGGGTCCTGGTCGCCCTTGGAGCGGTTGGAGGCGGCGCTCACCGCGATCAGCTGGGACGTGGTGAGGTCGTTGGCGAACTGCCGGCGGACGTCCCTCGTCCACTCGTCGGCGCCGGAGCGCCAGGCCTCCGCCAGCGGCACGACATGGTCGATGTCGAGTTGGGACGGTTTGGTCCAGGTGGTGTCGTCGTAGGGGCTGAACCAGGTGCCGGCGACGGGCGTACAGGTGCCGGGCGTCACCTCGACGTTCTCGCCGTCGCGGATCAGCACGGTCTGCCGGGTGGTGCAGCCGTTGACGGTGATCCAGTGCGGGAACTCGGCGCGCGAGTAGCCCGCCATCGAGTGGTCGGGCGCCACGGTGAGGGCGGCGAGTTCGGCGCGGGCCTCGGCTTCGTCGGGGATGTCGGGCGGGAGGGCCCCGGCCTGACCCGCGGTGGCCAGCGTGAGCAGCAGCGCGGCGACGAGGGCCGTGAGCAGCGCGGTCAACCGGCGTGTGCGTGAGGTGAGTTGAGGGTGGTGCATCAGGAACCTCCGGAGAGAGGTGGAGAGTTGCCTGATGACCGGTCTACCCGAATTGTGTCGTGCTCATGATCGACAACGGCTGTCGGCCGAAGCGCCCCTGGCACGCGAACGCCCCCGTCGCACACCGGAGTTCGACCGGCGTGCGACGGGGGCGGGTGACGGCTGTCGACTCGTAGGGAGTCAGACGGCCAGTGCGACCTGGGTGTTCTGCGGCGGGCTGCCGTAGTGCTTGGTCACCTTGTTCAGCTCCAGCTGGCAGTAGAGCGCGTAGAAGCCGACGAGGCCGATCAGCAGCCCGACGACCGGGTTCGCGGTCGGCGGCAGGCCGGCGACCCGCTGGGTCTCGGCGATCCGCTTGACCGTGTTCCAGACCGACAGGATCGGCGGCACGATCAGGATCGCGCCCAGGGTGATGGCCAGCAGAGTGGTGCCCGGGCTCTGCGGACGCCGCCGGTCGAACGCCGCCATCTCCTTGTTGATCCGGTAGTACCAGACCAACACGTAGATGCCGAGGGTCACCAGCGGCAGCAGGATCACCGCGACGAGGTTCCGCTCCTTGAGCATGAACCCGACCCCGGCGGCCTGGCCGCCCGGGGCCATCGGCTGGCCGGGCGCCGGCGCGTACGCGCCGGCCTGCGCCGGCGGGTAGCCGTAGCCGCCGGGCTGCTGCTGGGGCACGACCGCCCCTTGCTGCGGGTACGCCCCTGGCTGCCCGCTGTGCGGCTGTCCCCCGGGGGGCGCCTGGTAGTTGCTCACGACTGCGAGACTCCTGTGCGAACGAGGATGGATCAGAACCAGGGGTTGGCCGACGGACTCCCCGAAACGCGTTCGCTTCCGCCCCCGGAATCCGCCGACGCGCCATTGGACCGCCGGCACCCGGACCCCGTCCAGCCGGACCGGGTCTCTGTGGCGAAGCTGAGACATAGGGCCCGTCCCGCCGGCCCGGTACCGGATTCGATTCCGGGGGCGGCCATCCGGGAGAATGGACGCCATGAGCGCCCAGATTCTCGATGGCAGGGCGGCCGCGGCCGCGATCAAGTCAGACCTCACGGCGCGGGTGGCCGTCCTCAGGGAGCGCGGCGTCACCCCGGGCCTCGGCACCCTGCTGGTCGGCGACGACGTGGGCAGCCAGAAGTACGTCGCCGGCAAGCACCGCGACTGCGCCGCCGTCGGGATCGCCTCCCTCCAGCGCGAACTGCCCGCCACCGCCGGCCAGGCGGAGATCGAGGCCGTCGTCCACGAGCTGAACGCCGACCCGGCCTGCACCGGCTACATCGTGCAGCTGCCGCTGCCGCGCGGCATCGACGTCAACCGGGTGCTGGAGCTCATCGACCCCGCCAAGGACGCCGACGGCCTGCACCCCACCAACCTCGGCCGGCTCGTGCTCGGCCAGCCGGCCCCGCTGCCCTGCACCCCCAACGGCGTGGTCACGCTGCTCCGCAGGAACGGCGTGGAGATCGCCGGCGCCCACGTGGTGGTGGTCGGCCGCGGCGTCACCATCGGCCGCTCCATCCCGCTGCTGCTCACCCGCCGCAGCGAGAACGCCACGGTCACCCAGGTGCACACCGGCACCCGCGACCTCGCCGCCCACCTCCGGCAGGCCGACATCATCGTGGCCGCCGCCGGCGTGCCCCACCTGGTGAAGCCCGAGGACGTCAAGCCGGGCGCCGCCGTGCTCGACGTCGGCGTCAGCCGGGACGAGCACGGCAAGGTCGTCGGCGACGTGCACCCCGGCGTGGCCGAGGTCGCCGGCTGGCTCTCCCCCAACCCGGGCGGCGTCGGCCCCATGACCAGGGCGATGCTCCTGCAGAACGTGGTGGAGGCCGCCGAGCGCGCCACCGCCGTGGTGGGAGGGTGACGGCCGTGGGCGGCACCGGACAGGGACAGGGACAAGGACAGGGGCAGGGCGTCGGCTGGCTCGGCCGCTGGCGGGTGCCGGAGAAGTACCGCACGCGCGACACCGCGCGCCCCGAGGGCGGCGAGCGCACGGCGCCGGGCAGCGCTCCGGCGCCGATACGGCAGTGGCCGCTGCTCGCCGTGCTCGGCGGCACGCTGCTCGGGCTGCTCGTCACCCTCGGCGACTTCCGGATCGGGCTGCTGCTCGTCGGCTGCTCGCTGCTCGGTGGCGCCGCGATGCGGGGCTGGCTGCCGGCCGTCGGGATGCTGGCGGTGCGCTCCCGGTTCACCGACGTGCTGACCTACGGCGTGGCCGGCGCGCTGATCACCCTGCTGACGCTGATGGCCGAGCCGCGGCCGTGGCTCGAGGTGCCGTTCCTCAACGACGTGCTGCGGTTCTCCGCCGGCTGACCGGCGCCCGGACAGGACCTACTCCAGCCAGCCGGCGACCGTGTCCGGGTGCTCGGTGACCCACCGCTCGGCCGCGGCCGCCGGGGTCAGGCCCTCGCCGGCGATCAGCTCGGCGACGGCGTTCTGGTCCTCGGCGGTCCAGGAGAACCGCCGCAGGAAGTCGACGGCCGCCGCGTCGCCCACCTCGGCGAACTCGGCGTTCAGGTACTTCTGCAGCGAGATCTTCGGGTAGTAGTCGGGCAGCCGCACCTCGGTCAGCGAGACCTCGGCGCTCAGCCAGTGCGGCTCCCAGAAGTACGTCAGCAGCGGCTCGCCCGCCTCGGCGGCGTCCGCGATCTCCGTGACCAGCGCGTCCTCGCTGCCGGCCGCCACCGGCTGGAAGTCCAGGCCCAGGTCGTCGACGATCGTCGCGTCCCGGGTGGCGTACCCCGGGTCGGCGTGCAGCAGCCGGCCGCCGAGGTCGCCGGCGAAGTCGTTCAGGTTCCGCCAGTCGAGCACCGACGGGTTGGCCTCGGCGAAGTCGTCGGAGACGTACCAGCCGACGTGGCCCGTGATGCCCAGCTCACCGGCCTCCACCACCGTCTCCTTGCGGTCGACGTACAGCTCGACCTGCTCGGGCAGCGCGCCCCAGTCCTCCAGGATCGCCTGCACGCTGCCGTCGGCCAGCTGCTGCCAGGCGTCCCGCTGGCTGATCTCCACGGCCCGCACCGGGACGTCCAGCTCGTTCTCCAGCACGTAGGCGGCCACCGCGGCGTTCGCCTGCCCGCCCGGCCACTCCGGCACCGCGATCACCAACGGCTCCCGCTCGTCCTCGGCCAGCCGCTCCGTCATCCCCTGGGCCAGGTCGCAGCCGCTCACCGCCAGCAGGCCCAGGGCACCCACCCCGGCGAACAGGGGATGACGTATCCGCATGGTGTGGAGTCCTTCGGAGGTGTGGCGGCGGTGGTGGGACGAGGTGCGCGTGCTGTGCGTGGACTCGCCTGGGATGCAGTGTGGCCCCGACCGCAGGTCCGGGGCCACCACTCACGCACGAGGAATCGGGAAACCGGGGAATCTCCGCGTCTCTCCCGCCCGCCGGTCGATCAGATGAGGCCGAGCCCGCGCACGGCGTCGCGCTCCTCGGCCAGCTCCTTGACCGAGGCGTCGATCCTGGTGCGGGAGAACTCGTTGATCTCCAGGCCCTGGACGATCGAGTAGGAGCCACCGGCCGTGGTCACCGGGAAGGACGAGATCAGGCCCTCGGGCACGCCGTAGGAGCCGTCCGACGGGATCGCCATCGACGTCCAGTCGCCCTCGGCCGTGCCGTTGACCCAGGTGTGGACGTGGTCCACGGCCGCGTTGGCCGCCGAGGCCGCCGAGGACGCGCCCCTGGCCTCGATGATGGCGGCGCCGCGCTTCGCGACGGTCGGGATGAACTCGTCGGCCAGCCACTTCTCGTCGTCGATCACCTCGGCGGCGTTCCGGCCGGCGATCTCGGCGTGGAAGACGTCCGGGTACTGGGTGGCCGAGTGGTTGCCCCAGATCGTCAGCCGACGGATCTCGGACACGCTGCTGCCGGTCTTCTTCGCCAGCTGGGTGAGCGCCCGGTTGTGGTCGAGCCGGGTCATCGCGGTGAACCGCTCGGCCGGCACGTCGGGCGCCGCGGCCTGGGCGATCAGCGCGTTGGTGTTGGCCGGGTTGCCCACCACCAGGACCTTGATGTCGTCGGCCGCGTGGTCGTTGATCGCCCTGCCCTGTGGCTTGAAGATGCCACCGTTGGCCTCGAGCAGGTCCCCGCGTTCCATACCCTTGGTGCGCGGCCGGGCGCCGACCAGCAGCGCCACGTTGGTGCCGTCGAAGGCCACGTTCGGGTCGTCGGTGATGTCGACGCCGGCCAGCAGCGGGAAGGCGCAGTCGTCCAGCTCCATGGCGGTGCCCGCGGCGGCCGACAGCGCCGGCGTGATCTCGAGCAGCCGCAGCCGGACGGGAACGTCCTGGCCGAGGAGCTGGCCGGAGGCGATGCGGAACAGCAGCGCGTAGCCGATCTGGCCGGCCGCTCCGGTGACGGTTACGTTGACGGGGGCGCCGGGGGTGCCGGGGGTGCTTGCCATGTGTGGCCTTCCGAAGTCGGACTCGGACAGTTCAGACAGCTCAGACAGCGAGATCCTTAGGTCCGCCCGTCAGGTTAACCGACGCCCCGGGGGCGGCCGGGATCGGGCTGGCCTCGGAGTGACAGGGACCTGAGAGAATGAACCCATGACCACAGGACGACTGCGTGTGCTCTCCGGCATCCAGCCCACGGCGGGCTCGTTCCACCTAGGCAACTACCTCGGCGCGGTGCGCGAGTGGGTGGCGCTGCAGGAGACCCACGACGCGTTCTACATGGTCGTCGACCTGCACGCGATCACCATTCCGCAGGATCCGGCCGAGCTCCGCGCGTCCACCAGGCTGGCCGCCGCCCAACTGCTCGGCGCCGGCGTCGACCCGGCCCGCTGCACCCTGTTCGTCCAGAGCCACGTGCCCGAGCACACCCAGCTCGCCTGGGTGATGAACTGCCTGACGCGGTTCGGCGAGGCGTCCCGGATGACCCAGTTCAAGGACAAGGCGGCCAAGCAGGGCGCCGAGGGCACCAGCGTCGGCCTCTTCACCTACCCCGTGCTCCAGGCCGCCGACATCCTGCTCTACCACGCCAACCAGGTCCCGGTCGGCGAGGACCAGCGCCAGCACGTCGAGCTCACCAGGGACGTCGGCCAGCGCTTCAACTCCCTCTACGGCGAGACGCTGACCCTGCCCGACGCGTACATCCCCAAGGCCGCGGCCAAGATCTACGACCTCCAGGACCCGTCGGCCAAGATGTCCAAGTCGGCCACCTCCGACAAGGGCGTGGTCTGGCTGATGGACGAGCCGAAGGTCTCCGCGAAGAAGTTCCGCAGCGCGGTCACCGACGCCGGCACCGAGGTGCGCTACGACCCCGAGGCCAAGCCCGGCGTCAGCAACCTGCTCACCGTCTACTCGGCGCTCACCGGGATCTCCGTCGGCGAGATCGAGGAGAAGTTCACCGGCCAGCTGTACGGCCCGCTGAAGGTCGAGGTCGCCGAGCTCTTCGCCGACTGGGTGGCCCCCTTCCGGGCCAGGGTCAACGAGTTCCTCGACGACTCGGCCCAACTCGACGCGATCCTGGCCGAGGGCGCCGCCAAGGACTGGCTGCCGCTGCTGATGGTCGACGGCCACGACCTCGACCCCACCATGGGCTCGGTCGTCTACGCGGCGTTCGCGGCGGCCATGGCCATCGGCCGGTTCAGCGGCGGGTTCGTCATCGACCGCCTCGGCCGCGCCGGCACGGTCAGGGCCAGCGCGGTCTCGGGGGCCGCCGGCCTCGCGCTCGTCATCTTCGCCGACCATCCCGTTCTCGCCGGCGCCGCGGTGTTCTTCTGGGGCCTGGGGGCCGCGCTCGGCTTCCCCATCGCGCTCTCCGCCGCCGGCGACTCGGGGCCGAACGCGACGGCCCGGGTCAGCCTCGTGGCGATGATCGGCTACATCGCCTTCCTCGTCGGGCCGCCCAGCCTCGGCTTCCTCGGCGACCACTACGGGCTGCGGTCCGCCATGATCGCGGTCCTGGTGTTCGTGGCCGCGGCGGCCTTCCTCGCCCCCGCCGTCGGCCGGCGGCCGGCCCGCGCCGGGGCGGAACACCGGGCCGGCGCCGGGCGGTTGGAGGAGACGGCCTGAGGCGCCCCGGCCCCGGCGGGGGCGCGACGGACCGCCGCGCCCCGCCACCGCCCGCTGTCAGCAGGTGCGGCCGACGTACCAGGCGCCGCGCACGTCGCTGGTGCTCCCCAGATGGGTGTCTCCCGGGCCGACGCACTTCTCGTAGTCGGACGCCCAGACGGTGTCGACGTTGATGATGACGCGGCTGCCACTCCCGTTGTCGCAGTGCGTGTAGTAGGCGTCCGCCGAGGTCTGCCAGTAGCCGCACGCCTGGGCGGCGGCGCTGGTCGGGGTGATCGGCAGTGTGCAGGCGGCGACCGCCGCGGTGACGAGCAGGCTCCGAACCGCGTATCGCATGATTCCTCCCGTTTCACGTTTTCGGATGTGATGTGGGGACATCACCTGTTGATCATGCGAGGCGCCGTCGTCCGCCGCCAAGGGAGTGATCGACGGTGCCCGAGGCACGCGAGGGGCGCATGTGCGATGTTCGAGCGCCCGAGGAGGTCGTGACAGACCGTCAGCTCCGGCCCTTGGGGCGGCCACGGTCCGGTGTCAGAGGGCCCGGGTAGCCTCGAACGCGGTCGGGGTCGAGGGGTGGGTGACGGTGGGGAGCGTTCGCACATGGGCAGCGGCGAGGGGTTCACGCAGATCACGCTCGCTCCGCTGGGCCAGAAGCCCCGCAAGCCGCTGATCACGCCGGCATGGCGGTATCTGCGCGGGGCGCACGGCAGCGTCCAGGGAATCTTCGACGGCCTGTCGGTGGTGCGCCGGGCCCGGGCCGAGGCCAGGGAGGAGTTCCGGGGCCGGCTGGGGCAGGACCAGGAGGATCTGCTGCGCGCCGCCCTCGTGTTCACCTCCAGCGGGCTCGACGCGTGCTGCAAGCGGCTCGTCCGCGACGTGACGCCGGCGCTGATCGAGTGCAACGCCGACGCGGCCCGGAAGTTCGACCACTACCTCCGGGGGCAACTCGCGGGCTCGTCGAAGGAGTTCGCCGCGGCCGTGCGCGGCAGGGCGCCACGTCCGGCGATGATCGAGCTCTACGTGGCGGCGCGCACCAGCGCCAGCACGCAGGGCAGCGGCGACCTGCGCGGCCGGGTCAGGGACACCCTGGGCATACCGAACAGCGCCGTCTCCGGGCAGCGGTTGGCGGAGCTCGACCCGTTCTTCACCGCGCGGAACGAGATCGTGCACGCCATGGACTACGAGAGTCCGAACGGGATGGGCGCCAAGCGGCACGCCCGGCAGATGGACTGGGTGCGCGCCCAGTGCGACCTCGTGTTCGCCGTCGCCCAGGAGCTCATCGTCGGCGCCGCGGCGAACCTGCCCCGGCGCTGACACCCCCGCCCGGCCGCCGGCCGCCATGTCACGGATCCGGTGCGTCCGCTCGTCTCCCTGGCACAAGCGGTGAATCGTGAGACTGATGAGGCGATGAGGCGATGAGGCGATGAGCCGACGAACGGAAGGCGGGCGCCATGCGCGTACTGGTGACGGGGGCGGCGGGCAGGCTGGGGCGGGCTCTGCTGCCCGGGCTGGTCGCGGCCGGGCACGACGTGCGGGCGATGAGCCGCCGGGAGCGGCCGGCCGGCGGTGACGCGGCGTGGGTGCGGGCGAACCTCGCCACGGGCGAGGGCGTCGCCCGGGCGCTCGACGGCGTGGACGCGGTGGTGCACCTGGCGGCGGCGCCCTACCGGGGCCGCTACACGGACCGGGTGGAGGTGGCCGGCACCTCGCGGCTGCTCGGGGCGGCCGCACCGGCCGGCGTCGGCCACCTCGTGTACGTGTCGATCGCCGGCTGCGACCGGATTCCCTGGGGGTACTTCAGGACCAAGGTGCGTACCGAGGCGCTGCTCGCCGGTGGCGGCCTGCCCTGGTCGGTCGTCAGGTCGACGCAGTTCCACTCGTTCGTCGACCAGGCGCTGACCCTCGCCGCGCGAACCGGCGTGCTGCTCGCGGACCCGGGGATCACGGCGCGACCGGTCGACGTGACGGACGTCGCGGACCGGCTGGTGCGGCAGGTCGGCGACGGCCCGTCGGGCGGCGTCGAGGACTTCGTCGGGCCCGAGGTGCTCGGCCTGGCGGACGCCGTCCACCGGTGGCGCGCGGCCCGGGGGCTGCGGCGGCCGGTGGTGCGGCTGCGGGTGCCGGGGCGCCTGGGCCGGGAGTTCAGGGCCGGGCACCTCGCCGGCGGTACCGGCGAGGCGGGGCGGATCACCTGGGACGCGTACCTGGCCACCCGCTACGGGTGAGCCGGACGCCGGCCGGTGGGCCGGTCAGTCCGGTCAGTCCGTCAGGACCTCGATGTCCGCGTGGGTGTCGTAGAAGCAGAGGTGGTCCGCGATCCCCGCCGCCTCGGGCAGCGGCTCGGGGTAGGCCCAGGCGACGTCGGAGACCGGCCCGTCCTCGCCCAGGAAGGTCCAGTAGGACGCGGTCCCCTTGTACGGGCAGAAGGTGTGCGTCTCGGTCGGCTCGAACAGCGACATGTCGACATCGCCGCGCGGCACGTAGTAGCGCACCGGCAGGCCCGTCTCGTGGAGCACCGCGGGCCGATCGGTCTCGGCGACCACCCGGCCCCCGATCAGAACGCGGATCCGCTGGTCGCCCCGGGTGATGGTGACCGTGTGCCGAGCGGTGGACATCGACGCTCCCTTCCGTCCCGGACGCCAGGCCGGGATCTCCTGCCGTCGAGGATGCCACGCCTGCCGGGCGCCGGGAGTCACCCGCCGGGTCCGCTCCCACCGGGGCCCGGGGCATCGGCGAGCAGGGCGTCGACCAGGTGGCCGAACAGCGGGCGCCCGAGCCACCCGGCCGGGGCGTCGAACAGCCGGGGCGGCCTCCTGATCCGCGCCTCCTCGCGCCAGGCGACCTCGGACCCGTCGTCCCGGCGGCACACCCCGATCTCGGCCCACCCGGTGACGACCGAGCCACGCTTCTCCAGGCGGCAGTGGCCCCGGCCGTCGTCCGCCGGCGGGCGCCAACCCACCACCTCCATCGGGTCGTCGAAGCCGAACCGCCCGATCCCGGTGCGCGCGACGAGCAGGGTGCCGGGCCGGGTCGGCCCCGGCGGCTCGACGGTGACCCGGGTCAGCGGCAGGTGGGCGCCGTGGCGCGGCCAGTCGGTGAGCCGGCGCCACGCCTCGTCGGCGGGGAGCGTCGAGCGGCGGACGACGACGAAGGGGGCCACGCTCGGATGGTAGTCCGGGCCGCGCCCCCGACCGGTTTGCCGAGGCGGCAACAGCACTCGCCGCGTCGCGTCCGCCGCCACATGCTCGGAACGAGACACCCCTGGAGGAAGAGATGCCACCGCGTTCCACCGTCGCGACCCACCGCCTCGTCCCGTCGCCCGCCGGCCGGATCCACCTGGTCGAGCAGGGCGAGGGGCCGTTGGTACTGCTCGTCCACGGCTTCCCCGAGTCGTGGTACTCGTGGCGCCACCAGCTGCCGGCGCTGGCCGCCGCCGGCTACCGGGCGGTCGCCGTCGACGTCCGCGGCTACGGCAGGTCGTCACGGCCCACCGCCCCGGAGGCGTACCGGATGCTCGATCTGGTGGCGGACGGGGTCGCGGTGGTGGAGGCCCTCGGCGAGCGGACGGCCGTGATCGTCGGCCACGACTGGGGCGCGACCATCGCCGCGAACTCGGCGCTGGTCAGGCCGGACGTCTTCACCGCGGTGGGGTTGCTGAGCGTGCCCTACACGCCACGCGGCGGCCCCCGGCCCAGCGAGATCTTCGCCCGGATGGGCGGTGACGAGGAGTTCTACGTCGCGTACTTCCAGGAGCCGGGGCGGGCCGAGGCGGAGGTCGAGCCGGACGTGCGGGGCTGGCTGGCCGGCTTCTACGCCGCGCTGTCCGCCGACACCATGCCGGCGCCCGGCGCGCCCGACCCGCACTTCGTCTCCCGGGGCGGGACACTGCGGGACCGGTTCCCCGTCGGGGTGCTCCCAGGCTGGCTCGGCGAGGACGATCTCGACGTCTTCGCCGGGGAGTTCGAGCGGACGGGCCTGACCGGGGCGTTGAACCGCTACCGGAACATGGACCGGGACTGGGAGGAGCTGGCCGCCTTCGACGGCGCGGCCATCACCCAGCCCTCGCTGTTCGTGGGCGGCACGTCGGACGCCTCGACCACCTGGCTGTCGGACGCCGTCGCCGCGTACCCGGTGACCCTGCCGGGGCTGGTCTCCTCCCATCTCCTGGAGGGCTGCGGCCACTGGCTCCAGCAGGAGCGCCCCACCGAGACCAACCGGCTGCTGACCGACTGGCTCGCCGCACCGGAGGTGCTGGGCCGTCCGGCGAGCCCGTGAGGCGGGGCCGGCCGGGCGTCACTCAGCAGCCACCCGGCAACTACGCTGTGTAGACAGGGAGTTGGCCGCTCGCTATCGTCGCGGGTGGATCCGGTCGAGGGCCGGGACACGGCAGGAACCGCACCACGACCGCACCACGACCGGAGCACGACCGGAGCAGTGAACGCCGAGTGGGAGGCACCGTCATGCGCATCGCCGGAGCGACCGTGCTGGTGACCGGGGCGGCGGGTGGCATCGGCGGCGCCGTCGCCCGCCGACTCGCCGCCGAGGGAGCCACGTTGGTGGTGTCGGGCCGCCGACCGGAAGCGGTCGAGCCGCTGGCGACCGAGCTCGGCGCCCGGGTCGTCGCCGCCGACCTGGCCGACCGGGAGCAGCTGGAACACCTGGCGCGGGAGTGTCGGGACGTCGACATCCTGGTGGCCAACGCGGCGCTGCCCGGCACCGGCGACCTGCTCGACTACACCCCGGAGCAGATCGACCGCGCCCTGGACGTGAACCTGCGCGCGCCGATGCTGCTGGCCAGGCTGCTGGCGCCGCGGATGCGGGAGGCCGGGCGCGGCCATCTCGTCTTCGTGGGGTCGATGTCGGGGAAGGCCGCCACCCAGCTCTCCACCCTCTACACCGGGACCAAGTTCGGGCTGCGCGGCTTCTCCCACAGCCTCCGACTCGACCTGCGGGCGTCCGGCGTGGGCGTCTCGCTCGTGCAGCCGGGCTACGTCCGGGACGCCGGCATGTTCGCGGCGGCCGGCGAGCCGGTGCCCGGCGGCCTGCCGACCGTCACCCCCGAGCAGGTGGCGGCGGCCGTGGTCCGCGCCGTGGAGCGTGACCTCGGCGAGGTCAACGTGGCGCCGCTGCGGTTGCGGCTGCTCTGCGCGATGGCCGGTCAGTTCCCCAGCCTGGCGGAGCGCGGCGGTCGGCCGGCCCGCACCCGGGACGTGGTGCGGCGCATCGCGGAGGCGCAGCGCGAACGGCGGTGAGTCGTGCGGGCGACGGCCGTCAGGTCGCCCGGCGGCCGCCGGGCCGGTGCGGCCCGGCGAACAGGGCGCCGGAGACCGGCGCGGGGCCGAGGTCGGTCTCGCCGTCGGCGTGGCGCAGCACCCAGTCGTCGAGGTCGAGCGCGGCCTCGTGCGGTTCCCTGACGAGGTGGGACCGCCACCAGTCGGCCCGGCCCGGGGGTTCGGCGGAGCGGGGTTCGGTGGAGCGGAGTTCCGCCCGGAAGCCGGCCTCGGCCGGCGCGAAGTGCTCGCGGGCCGTCCGCGTCGGCAGGCCGAGGGCGTCGCCGACGAGGTGCCAGCCGGCGCCGCCGAGCCGCTCGAACACGGCGGCGGCCGCGACGAACCGCCGCGCGGCGGCGAGCACCCGGGCGGCGTCCGCGAGCGCGGCGCCGAGGGCCCGGGCGGTGCCGTCGGGGTTCAGCTCGTGCGCGCCGACCGGCACGGCGGCGCGTGCCGACTCGGCGAGCCGGCAGGCCTCGTAGGCCATGACCAGCCTGGCCCGTGCCGCGTCCGGGCAGTCGTCGGAGCGGTCGTCGGGGGCCGGTGTGTGGTCGGTGGTGTGCTCGGTGGTGTGGTCCGCCATCGCGGTCAGCCGCGCAGGAAGTAGAGGATGGTCATGGTCACGGCGATGGTCAGGATCACGCCCCGCAGCGCTCCGGGCGGGAGCCGGCGGGCGACGTGGGCGCCGGCGAAGCCGCCGGCCACCGCCCCGGCGAGCATGGCGGTGAGCAGCGCCGGGGTGCGCAGCGCGTCGGACGCGACGAGGAACAGCGCGGTCGCGGCGAGGTAGACGGCCGCGACCTGGGCGACCCGCATCGGGTTGCCGGCCGCCGGGTCGAGGCCGACGCCGATGCTCCACAGGGCGAACATCATGATGCCTACGGCTCCGCCGAAGTATCCGCCGTACACGGCGAGGAAGAACTGGCTGATCAGGATGGCCCGCGGGCTCATCCCGAGCGGGCGGCCGAGCCGCGTGCTCAACACGGTGGAGACCCGCCGCCCGAAGGCGAGGATCACGGTGGCGAAGGCCAGCAGCCACGGCACCGCGGCGTCGAAGGACGCGGCCGGCAGCGCCAGCAGCAGTCCGGCGCCGAGCCCGCCGCCGATCATGCTGACCGCCGTCAGCCTCCCGGTGGGGGTCTCCCCCACCGGGGCCAGTTCGCGCCGGTAGACCCAGGCGCTGGTCACCGAGCCGGGGACGAGGGCGATGGTCGACGAGGCGTTCGCCGTCACCGGGGACAGGCCCGCCGCGACCAGCGCGGGCAACGCCACGAACGTGCCTCCGCCGCCGACGGCGTTCAGCGCTCCGGCGACGACGCCGGCCAGCAGGACGAGCAGGATCTCGGGCACCCACCGAGGATCGCCCGGGGGCCGGTGGCCGCACAATGCGTTATCAACATACCCAGCCTCAGTCTGTGCCATAGGCTGAGGCCGTGCGTTACGACCTGGACGACCTGCGGCTCTTCGTCGCCATCGTCGCGGAGGGCTCGATCACGGCGGGCGCCCGCCGGTCGCATCTGAGCCTCCCCTCGGCAAGCGCCCGGGTGCGCGCGCTCGAACACCACGCCGGCGTCGCGCTGTTGATCCGCGGCCGGCGCGGGGTGCGGCCCACCCCCGCCGGGTTGGCGCTGGCGCGCCACGCGCGTGACGTGCTGGCGCGGACGGCGCGGCTGGACAGCGCGGTCGCCAGCTACACCAGGTCCCCGGCCGCCTCGCTCACTCTGCTCGGCGGCGGCTCGTCGATGCACCGGCTGGTACCGCGGGCACTGGTCTCGTTCCTCGGCGCGCACCCGAACGTCGACGTCACGGTCGCCGAGAGCCGCACCCGGGAGACGGTGCGGAGGCTCGCCGACGGCGAGGCGGACCTGGGCGTGGTGCTGGACGACGAGGCCCACGACTGCGGGCTGCGTCTCGAGCCGCTGGCCGAGGACTCCCTGGTGGTGATCGGCCAGGCCGGCGGGGTGCTCGCCGGTCGGACGGCCCTGTCCTACGGCGAGGTCGCCGAGCATCCGCTGGTCGGGCTCGACGCCGGCTCCTCGCTGCGGCGGTGGATCGAGCGGAACCTCGGTCCGCACGCACCCCTGGTGCGGTACCGCACCACCGTCGCCGACCTCGACGTGCTGGTCACCCTGGTGGCCGCCGGGGTCGGTCTCGCGGTCGTGCCGCGCCGCGTCGTCGACGGCGCCGAGCGGCTCGACGTGTGCGGGCTGCGGGACCCGTGGGCGCGCCGGCACCACCTGCTGGCCTGGGGCGCGACGATCGGCACCGCGTCGCCGGTGACGGAGGCGCTCGCCGAGCACCTGCGCGCGGCGGCGGCGGCCGAACCGGCCGCCCACGGCGCCCACGGCGGCCGCTGAGCACGGCGGCGACGCACGGCGGCGCGCGGCGGCCCGGCGCCCGAGACACCCCCGGCGGTGAAAACCGGTTGCCCGGGGTCCGGGTGGACCGGCCACAATGGGTGACGGAGAGTCACCGAACAGGGGGAGAGAAGGCCATGGGATTCACGGAGCTGCCGGGCGCCCGGGTGCCGATCCGCATGTGGGCGGATCCGGCCGGCGTCGAGGACGGCGCGATGCGGCAGTTGCGGAACACCGCGACGTTGCCGTGGATCCGCGGCCTGGCCGTGATGCCCGACGTGCACTACGGCAAGGGCGCGACGGTCGGCTCGGTGATCGCCATGCAGGGGGCGGTGTGCCCGGCCGCGGTCGGGGTGGACATCGGCTGCGGCATGTCGGCGGTGCGGACCTCGCTCACCGCGAACGACCTGCCGGGCGACCTGTCCCGGCTGAGGTCGAAGATCGAGGAGGCCGTCCCGGTCGGGCGGGCGATGCACGACGAGGCCGTGTCCTCGGCGCGGCTGCACGGCGTGAGCACGACGCGGCTCGACGACCTCTGGTCGCGGTTCGACCGGGTCGCGGAGGCCGTGGCCTTCCGCCGGGACCGGGCGACGAAGCAGCTGGGCACGTTGGGCGGCGGGAACCACTTCGTCGAGGTGTGCCTCGACACCGAGGGCGCCGTCTGGCTGATGCTGCACTCCGGTTCGCGGAACATCGGCAAGGAGCTCGCCGAGTTCCACATCGGGGAGGCGCGGCGGCTGCCGCACAACCAGGGCCTGGTCGACCGGGATCTCGCGGTGTTCGTCGCCGACACCCCGCAGATGGCGGCCTACCGGCACGACCTGTTCTGGGCCCAGGAGTACGCGGCGCACAACCGGGCGCTGATGATGGCGCTGGTCCAGGACGTGGTGCGGAGGGAGTTCCGGAAGGCCGGGCCGCGGTTCGACGAGGTCATCTCGTGCCACCACAACTACGTCGCGGAGGAGCGGTACGACGGCGTGGACCTGCTCGTCACCCGCAAGGGCGCCATCCGCGCCGGCGCGGGCGAGCTCGGGATCATCCCCGGCTCGATGGGCACCGGCTCGTACATCGTGCGGGGCCTGGGCAACGCGGCGTCGTTCCGGTCCGCCTCGCACGGCGCGGGCCGGCGGATGAGCCGGACGGCCGCCAAGCGGCGGTTCACCACCCGCGACCTCGCCGAGCAGACCGACGGCGTGGAGTGCCGGAAGGACAGCGGGGTGGTGGACGAGATACCCGCCGCCTACAAGCCGATCGAGCAGGTGATCGAGCGGCAGCGGGATCTGGTGGAGGTGGTGGCCCGGCTCAAGCAGGTGGTCTGCGTCAAGGGGTGACGCCGGGGGCGGCCGGCCCTCGTGTTGTACTGGCCGCCCGCCCGATCCCCCAGCGGAGGTCGCCCCATGGCCCGGCTCATCGTCCGCACCGGCGCCGACCCGGACGAGCCCCACGTGCCGGTCGTGATGCTGGTCGTCGATCCCGAGGGCTCCCCCGGCGAGCGGGCCGTCGCCCGGCTCGGCGGCCACGGCTACGAGGGGGACGGCGCGTTCTACCTGCCGCGGACCGACGGCTGGGCCGAGCGCGCCCTCGGCGGCGGCCGCCTGGTGGTGGACGTGGTGGTGTGGCCCGCCGTGCTGCCGCGGATCGGGGTCGACGCGGCGTCGTTCCGGCGGCGTTCCGAAGTCGTCCCCGAGGCGGCGCTGGTCCTGCGGGCGGTGGCCGAGGTCGATCCCGCGGCGTACGCGCGGGCGGCGCCGGCCACGGCCGTGTTCACGGCCGGGCCCGGGCGGGCGCTCGACGCCGGGTTCCCCGCCGCTGACGACTGGCCGCTGCTGCTCGCGCCACCGCCCGAGGAATAGGCCGGGTCGGGCGCGCCGGGACGACCGGCGCCCGATGGCCCGTCAGCCGACCGCCACGACCGGACCATTGGTCTAGTCATGCCAACTCGCTCGGTCTAGTCTGATGACGCGAGTCGAATGAGAGCGCTCTCAGTCTCCCTGTTCCCCAACGAGCGACACAAGGAGAACCCCCACATGAGACGCACGTCAGGACTGCGGCTTGGGCTGTCCGCACTGCTGCTGCTCGGCGCCCTGAGCGGGACCGGCGCGGTCGCGGCCGACCGCTCCGCGGCGGACGAGAACGAGGGCGCGAGCGAGGCGATCGTGGAGGCGATGAGCCGCGACTTCGGTCTGACCGAGGCGCAGGCGCGCGAGCGGCTGCGGGCCGAGACCGCGGCGGCCGGCATCGAGGAGGACGCCAGGCAGGCCGCCGGCGCGTCGTTCGGCGGCGCCTGGTTCGAGGCGGACACCGGCGAACTGGTCGTCGCGGTGACGGATCGGGACCTGGTCGGGGCCGTACGTGCGACGGGCGCGGAGGCCGAGGTCGTCCGGCACAGCGAGGCGGAGCTCACCGCCACGTTGGAGGCCGTCGACGGGCTGGCGGAGCGTTCCGGGGCCCCCGCGGGAGTGGCCAGCTGGCGGGTGGACCCGCGGGCCAACGGCGTGGTGGTGAGCGTCGTCGAGGGCGAGGCACAGGACCCGGCGGTCGCCGCGTTCCTCGCCGACGCCGGCCGCCAGGGGCCGGTCACCGTCGAGGAGACCGCCGACCGGGCGCCGGAGACCTTCGCCGCGGGCACCGTCGGCGGGGACCCGTTCTACACGGGCAACGTGCGCTGTTCCATCGGCTTCTCGGTGCACGGCGGCTTCGTCACCGCCGGGCACTGCGGCCGCCCCGGCCAGGCGGTCTACGGCTGGGACCGCTCGCTGGTCGGGTACATCCAGGGTTCCTCCTTCCCGGGCAACGACCACGCCTGGGTCAGCGTGGGGAACGGCTGGTGGACGGTGCCGGTCGTGCTGGGCTGGGGCACGGTGTCCGACGCCCTGGTGCGCGGCTCCGCCGAGGCGCCCATCGGCGCCTCGATCTGCCGCTCGGGCTCGACCACGGGCTGGCACTGCGGCGTGGTGCGCGGCAAGAACGAGACCGTCAACTACTCGTCCGGCGAGGTGGTCTACCAGCTGACCAGGACGAGCGTGTGCGCCGAGCCTGGCGACTCGGGCGGCTCGTACATCAGCGGTGACCAGGCCCAGGGCGTCACCTCGGGCGGCTACGGGAACTGCTCGAGCGGCGGCGAGACCTGGTACCAGCCGCTCAACGAGATCCTGTCGACCTACGGGCTGACGCTGCACACCGCGTGAGCCGGTGGCCGTCGCCGCGCCCGCGGGGGCGCGGCGACGGCCCACCCCACGGTGAGCTTTCACGCCAACGGCGCCTCCCGCTTGGAGAACCGGGGCCGACCTCGTAGCGTCAACCCCCGGACTCCATTCCGGAAGGAAGTCATCGCTCATGATCCGAAAGGCCGTCATCCCCGTGGCGGGGCTCGGTACTCGGTTGCTGCCGCTCACCAAGGCACTGCCCAAGGAGATGCTGCCGATCCTCGACAAGCCCGTGCTCCAGCACACCATCGAGGAGTTGGTGGCGTCCGGGATCGACGACGTCACCATCGTCGTCTCCACCCGCAAGACCCTGGTGCAGCAGCACTTCGCCCCGGACGAGGACCTCGACCTGCGGCTGCGCGCCGACGGCAAGGTGGCCGCCGCGGACGCGCTGCTCGGGGTCACGAGCATGGCGCGGATCACCTACCTCTACCAGGACGGGCCCTACGGCAACGGCACCCCGGTGCTGAACGCGGCCCGGGTGGTGGGGAACGAGCCCTTCATGGTGCTGTGGCCGGACGACGTCTTCACCTCCGAGGTGCCCCGCGCCCAGCAGCTGCTCGACGCGTACGAGCGCACCAGGGCACCGGTGTTGAGCCTGATGCCCATGGAGCCGGAGGAGTCGCACCGGTACGGCGTGCCGATCGTGCGCGAGGAGCTGGGCGGCGGGCTGATCCGGATCGACGGCCTGGTGGAGAAGCCCAAGCCGCAGGACGCGCCCTCGGCCTACGCGGCGATCGGCGGCTACGTGATCACCCCGGGGATCGTGGCGGAGCTCGAGCGTCTCACCGACCGGCACCGGTCGCGGCCGGACGGGGAGATCGGCCTGTCCGACGCGATCCACCGGCACGCCGCCGAACACCCGGTCTTCGGCCAGGTGGTGGACGGCACCTGGTGGGACACCGGCAACGCGCTCGGCTATCTGCGTGCCCAGTTCGCGGCGGCGCTCGCCCACCCGGAGTACGGCCCGGAGCTGCGCAAGCTGGCGCTCGGCGACCAGCCCCACGAGTAGTTCCACGAGCCGGCGCACACCGCCCGGGTCACGTCCCTCGGTTTGAAACGTTAGCTCACTCCGTCGGCGCACTTCCGCCCCTCGCGCGCCATCGTTGATGGGGGCGTGATGATGGAGATGCTGTACCGGATCGACGAAGGCGGCGCCGAGATCCTCGACGGGGTCATCGCGTGCTGTGCCGACCTGTTGGAGGAGTTCACCGCCTCCATGGACGAGATCGAGGCGAATTTCGCCAACCACTGGGTCAACGCCCCCGCGCCGTCTCCCGATCGGTGACGGCGGTGCCCGTTCCCGGCCCCGCCCCGGCCGGGAACGGTCCTCGCCACTGACCCTCGCCGCGCGCCGGCCGAACCCGGCATCATGGGGGACGTGAGTGACGAGGGGGAGCCCGACGCGGCGGAACTGGCCCAGCTGTGCCGTGAGTTGAGGGTGCTGCGGGCGATGGCCGAGCGGGCCGGTCTGGGGGACGGGTTCGCGGCGCTGCTGGCGGCCGCCCGGCGCGGCGAGCCGTTGCGCGAACATCTGGCGGCGCTCGGCCCGGTGGGCGCGACGCATCGCGGGGAGCCGCCGGCCGAACTGCCGCCCGACACGGGCCCCGTGGAGCTGTTCGGCACCGGTCCCGGACACGTCGCGGTGGGTGCCTACCGGTGCCCGGTGGGGCGTTGCGCCCGTCGTGAGCGGCCCGGCCCCGAGGACGACCTGCCGCAGTGCGCGCTGCACGGCCGGCCCCTGCGGTTCGAGTGAGGGGCGGGGGGAGCGGCCGGTGAGCACGGTCGTGACGGAGCTCGGGCAGCGGGTGCTCGACCGGTGGGCGGCGCTGCTGGCGCTGCCGGGGCTGCTGTTCGTGGCGGCGGCGTGGGCGGCGCGCGAGCTGGGCCACGGGGGGTTCGCCGATCCGGGGC
>NZ_SMKI01000519.1 GCF_004348415.1 Streptomyces hainanensis | reverse complement strand
GGCTGATGGCGGGGGGCGGGGCGGTCGCCTGGGTGCTGCTGGTGACGCTCGGCCCCTTCCCGGTGTCCCTGATCGGCGTGCCGGGGGCGCGGATCGAGAACGCCTCGCCGCCGTCGATGGCGCTGTACGCGCACGCCGTCACGGTGATCGGCCTGCTGGTGGCCGCCGAGGGGCCGGTGAACCGGTGGTTGCGCGACCCGCGCCGCTGGCGCCGGGTGTCGGGCGCCAACCGGGTCTCGATGCTGCTCTACCTGTGGCACATGGCGCCGGCGATGGCGGCCGCGGCGGTCATCTACCCGTTGGGTCTGTTCCCCGAGGAGGCGGCGGGCTCGGGCGCCTGGTGGCTGCTGCGCGCCGCCTGGGTGGGGGTGCTGTGGGTGCTGCTGGTGCCGCTGGTGCTGGCGGTGGGGCTGCTGCCGCGGCCGCCGTCCCGGGCGGCGCGCGGCGCGTGGACGAAGGGCCCCTGGCTGCTGCTGGTGGTGGGGCTCGGCGCGGCCGGCTTCGCGCTGGCCAGGATCGCGGTGCGTGGCTTCGCGCCGTCGGGCTGGCTGCCCTGGCCGATCCTGCTGTGTTTCCTGGCCGGCCTGCTGCTCGTGGTGGCCGCCTGCGGCCGGCGGCGGGACGTCGGCACCGCCGCCGCCCGCGGGTAGTCAGCCCTCGTTGGGGGCGGTGGCGCGGATCTGCGCGGCCGTCTCGCCCGCGGCGGCCAACCGGTCCGTGGCCAGCCGGAGTTGCTTGCCGGCGGCCGCGGTGTCGACCTCGGGCACGCTGACCGAGATCAGGAAGGCCAGGGTGGCTTCCAGGGCCTGCGCGGTCTCGGCGGCCAGGCGCCAGATCTCGCCGACCCCGCCCTCGCCCACCGCCTCGCGCATCGCGGTGCCGAGCGGGGTGACGCCGTGGGCGAGGCGGATGGCGCGGTAGTGGGACATGATCAGCCGCTCCAGGACCACCTGCCCGCCGTCGGGCCCGGTCAGGTCGGGGAGCGCGGGCAGCGCGATCCGGCCGTCGACGGTCTCCTCGTTCCGTACCCGCACCTCCGTCGCCTCCAGCAACAGGCGGGCCAGGTCGGGGGGCGAGGCGAGGCCGGCCTCGACGGGGAAGCCGAGTGCGGTCAGGGCGGCCGAGTAACGCTCGCCGTCCGTAGGGGAGTTCGCGGGATCAGCTGGGGTCATCCGACATGCGTATCACGGTTCGCGGGGCGGCTACGCGAACTCGGTCCAGGTGAAGGCGACCTCGTCGCCCTCGTCCAACACGTACTGGCAGCCGCCGACCAGGGTGGCGACGCCGTTGACGGAGATCTCGTAGAAGTGGTCGGCGTCCTGGGTGAAGCCGTCGATGGAGGTGACCAGGTAGTCCTCGAAGGAGGCGTACCAGACGCCGTCCCAGTCGAAGCCGTTCGCGTCGGCGGCGTCGTCCAGGGCGGCGGTCGGGGTGGCGCCCGGCGCCGGGTTGGCGCCGAGGTTGGTGCCGTCGCAGAGCCGGGCCCCGCCGGTGAGCGGGCTGACGGTGTGGCCGTCGGTGGTCACGTCGCCGTCGAAGATGACGCCGGCCGGCCCGGTGAGGGTGAGGTTCACGGTGACCGGGGCGGCCGCCGCCCGGGCGCCGCTGGCCGCGGTGGCGGACGGGGCGGCGGCCAGGGCGCCGGCCAGGCCGGCGGTGGCGGCGATGGCGAGGACGCGTCTGCGCCGGGTGGTGGTCGGGGCGATGGACATGCGGGTCCCTCCTGGGGGCCGTGGGTGATGGTGGTGATCGCCGTGGTGGTCGTGGTGGCGCCGGTCGGCTCAGGACGTGGTGCGGCTGCGGCGCGCGATCAGGTAGGCGGCGCAGCCGGTGAGCAGCAGCACGGCGGCGGCGGCCAGCATCGGCCGGGTGCCGGAGGAGCCGGTGGAGGCGAGGTTGCCGTCCGGCCCGAGGCCGCCCGAGCTGGTGCCCGTGGCGCTGGTGGTCCCGGCGGCGGTCGGCCCGCCGGTGGTGCCCGTGGACGCGGTGGTGCCGTCCGTCGTGGTGCCGTCCACGGCGCCGCCGTCACCGGTGGTGCCGTCACTGGCGCTGCCGAGGGTGCCGGCGGCGTCCGCGCCGTCGGCCGAGGCGCCGTCGCTGGTGTCGCCGCTGGCCGCCCCGTCCGAGGTCACGCCCGCGTTCGCGCCTTCGGTGCTCGCTCCGTCCGCGTCCGACCCCTCGGTGTCCGCCCCGTTCACCGCGCCGCCGCCGGGCTGGCCGGTGGTGGCGCCGGCCGAACCGTCGTCCGGGGTGCAGTCGATGGGCCGCGGCTCGGGCGTCGCCGCCCCGGTGCCGTCGATGTCGCCGAGCGGCTGGCCGGCCAGCGCGGGTATCGCCTGGGCCGTGGCGCGCAGCGCCAGGCCGTTGGCGACGGGCTCCAGGTAGCCGACGGCGCCGCGGTCCGCCGCCGCGCCGGCGCAGCCGACCTGACGGGTGCGCAGCCAGCCGACGCCGCGCTCGGCGGCCGCTTCGCGGTCGCCGGCGAACAGGGCCTGGACGGCCAGCGCCGTGGAGTTGGTGTTGGGGTCGCTGGTGGCGTCGTAGCCGAAGCCGCCGTCCTCGCGCTGCCGGCCCTCGAGCCAGTCGAGCGCGGGTTCCGCGTCGGCGGTGCGGCCCACGGCCAGCAGCGCCTGCACGGCCATGCCGGTGCTGTCGGTGTCCGAGGTGCAGCGGTCGGGGTTGCGGCGCAGGGAGAGCGGGTAGCCGCCGTCGGCGCAGCGGGTGGAGGCGAGGAACTCGACCGCGGAGTCCGGCACGTCGTCGGTGCGCTCCAGGGCCAGCACGGCGAGGGACTGGGTGAACTGGTTCGACATGTCGCCGGCCGCGCCGGCGTCGGTGAACCGGCCCGTGTCCTGGAGCCGGCCGAGCAGCGTGCCGGTCAGGTCCTGGCCGCCGAAGTCGCCCGGGTCGCGGCCCTCGATGGCCGCGACCAGGGCGAGCTTGGCGGTGCCGCCGGCGAAGACGGTGCCCGCGGCGCCCCGGGTGACGTAGGCGGCGGCGTTGTCGGCCAGCCAGTCGGTGGCCAGCTCCGCGCTGTCGCCCGCGGTGCCGGTCGCCGCCAGGCCCATGACGATGTCGGCGGTCAGGCCGTGGTCACCGCTGGCGTGGGCGCCGTCGGTGAGCCTGCCGACGGTCCAGGTCGCCGCGGCCGCGGCCGGGTCGCGCAGTTCGGGGGGCGCGTCGGCCGCCGCGCCGCCGGTGGGCAGCGTCAGGGCGGCCGCCAGCAGCGCGCCGGCCAGCGCGACCCTGGTCGCCGGTCTCCTCGCCATCGGGCTTGTCTGGCTCATCGGGTGAATGCTCCTTCTTGCTGTTCACGGTGTGGTCCTGAGGCGGACGCGGCTGCGGGTTCGAAGGTGACGGGGGCGTCGAAGGCGGCCCGGCGGGCCGCGCGGCGCAGGGTGGTGAGCACGGCGGGGCCGAGCACGGTGACGGCCACCAGGTTGGTGAGGGCGCGTCCGGTGTCCCAGCCGAAGGTGGAGGTGGCCAGCGTGTAGAGGACGAAGGTGTGCAGGTTTTCCGCCGCGCCGGCCTCGGGGTCGATGGACAGCTGGGTGTCGGGGCCGGTGGCGTAGGGCCAGAACCAGAGGTTCATCATCAGCCCGTAGGCGTAGGCGGCGAGCATCCCGTAGCCGGCGAGCAGCGCGATCTCGGCCCGGCCCGAGGCGCGGCGCGGCAGCAGCCCGGCGCCGAGCCCGACCCAGCCGGCGGCCATCATCTGGAACGGCAGCCAGGGGCCGACGCCGGCGGTGAGCAGCGCGGAGGCGAAGAGCGAGACGGCGCCGAGGGCGAAGCCGAAGCCGGGGCCGAAGACCCGGCCGGCGAGGATGAGCACGAAGAACACGGTCTCGATGCCGGCGGTGCCCGCGCCCAGCGGGCGGAGCGCCGCGTTGACCGCGGCCAGCACGCCGAGCAGGGCCAGGGTCTTGGGGTCGATGCCGCCCTCGGACATCTCGGCGAGCACCACGGCGAGCACGACCGGCAGCAACAGCACGAAGAGCAGCGGGGCGTGGCCGGCGTGCGCCATGGCCTGCGGCTCGGGCGGGGAGAGCAGCGGCCAGCAGAACATGGCGAGCCCGACCAGGCTGGCCAGCGCGAGGACGGCGGCGGCGCGCGGGCCGACGCGCAGCGCCGTGGCGCGCCGCGGCGGCGCGACGCTCGGACGGGTCATCCGGCGGCCTCCTGGAGGGTGAGCGCGCCGGCGACCTGCTCGGGGGTGAGCCAGGGGTCCGGGCGCAGGATCTTGGCGACCTGGGGCGCGAAGGCGGGCGAGGCGCAGACGACGTCCGCGGTGGGGCCGTCGGCCACCAGCTCGCCCTCGCCGAGCACGGTGACCCGGTCGGCGGTGGCCGCGACGAACTCCACGTCGTGGGTGGCGATGAGCACCGAGCGGCCGTCGGCGGCGAGTTCCCGCACCACTCGGCCGAAGTGCCGCTTGGCGTGGTAGTCCAGGCCCCTGGTGGGTTCGTCGAGGAGCATCACCCGGGGTGCCGCGGTGAGTTGGACGGCCAGCACCAGGGCGAGGCGCTGGCCCTCCGAGAGGTCGCGCGGGTGCCGGTCGTCGGGGATGCCGGGCGCCAGCCGGTCGAGCAGCGCGCGGCAGGTGCCGGCGTCGGCGGCCGACTCGCGGTCGGCCTGGGCGCACTCGGCCGCCACGGTCTGGAGGTAGAGCAGGTCGGCGGCGCTCTGGGGGACGAGGCCGACGAGTTCCCTGGCGCGCCGCGCGGTGGCCTCGCCGGGGTCGGCGCCGCCCACCGCGACGGTGCCGGAGCGCCGTGGCCCGGAGCCCTGGAGGGCCCAGAGCAGCGAGGACTTGCCGGAGCCGTTGCGGCCCATCAGGGCGGCCACCTCGCCGGGGCGCAGGTCGAGGTCGACCTCGCGGACGGCGACGGAGGACCCGTAGGTGACGGTGATCCGCCGGGCCTCCAGGGCGGGTCGCAGGTCGTCGGGGGCC
>NZ_SMKI01000518.1 GCF_004348415.1 Streptomyces hainanensis | reverse complement strand
CCCTTCTCCCGGGCCCCTTCTCCCGGCCCCCCTTCTCCCGGCCGGCGTCGGTAGGTTGACGGCATGAGCGCCGACGACACGCCGCCCGGGGGTGGCGGCCCCCGGGGGCGGCGGCCCCGGGGCCACCCGGATCACGGTGGACCGGACCAGCGTCGCCGCGGGCGACGACGCCCTCCCGCACGCCCGGACCCTCGACCTGCCGGCCGACACCGCACTGGCCGCCGTCGTCGCCGATCTGGTGGCCCGGCACTTCCTGGCCACGATCGCCGGCGGCCGGGCCACCTGGATCCTGACGGGCGCCGGCCGCCCGCTGGCCGTCGTCGCCCAGCAGTGGGCCGAGCCCCGCTACCTCGTCGACCCGACGCTGCCGATCGGCTCGTTGGCGGCGGACGGGCGGGGCGTCACGCTGCTGTTCCGGTACTGGAAGCAGCACGACCCCGATCTCGTCTTCACCGAACTCGCCGCCGGCCGGGAGCCCCGTCGTTGAGGCCTACGCCACGCCCGGCTCCGCCCCGAAGTAGACCACCTGCTCCCTGGCGGCCCGCAGCCCCTCGTACGTGGTGGTGAACAGCTCGAAGTAGTCGCGCAGCGAGGCGCCCGACGTCTCGGTGCGGCCGGGCACGGGGCGTTCGAACTGGTAGCCGACGCCGCCGGTGAAGGCGCGCCAGCCGAGCATCTCGCGGCTGGTGGCGTCGTCCACGATGCGGAAGGTCTCGCCGGTGCCGAAGTCGAGACCGTAGAGGTTGGCGGCCGGGAAGTGCGGGATGTTCTGGAGCGTGTACGAGCGGCCCGGGGTGGTGCCGCCGGTCTCCGAGACGACGCCGGGCGGGCCGATGTCCTGCTGTGCCGGGTTCCGGAACGACTCCAGGGGCTTCTTGTCGCCGTAGTAGCCGTCGATGTCGGTGTAGTCGCTCTGCCGGTCCTTGACGCCGCCGAAGAGCTTGTTCTGCACCAGGGCCGCCAGCCAGGCCAGGAGGCTGATCAGGATCAGGACAAGGATCGCGATGACGGCCCCGGCCGCGGCTCCGATGCCGGCGCCGATCGGTCCGGCGACCGCCCCGCCCACGACCGCGCCGATGCCGGCGCCGCCGATGGCGAACACCGGGAGCGCCGCGCCGATGCCGGCCCAGAACTCGCTGTCGCCCGGGTCGTAGGTGGCGACGCCGGCGCCGCCCTCGGCGATGGTGTCGTAGCTGACCTGGTTCTCCAGGCCCTGGACGGCCAACAGGTTGGCGAAGACCACCGGATGCAGCCCGTCCGGGCTGACGGCCCCCGTGTCGTCCACGAGCGTCACCGCGGGGTGGTCGAGCGGGATCACGGTGGCGGTGGTGGGGCTGGTGCTGAGGAAGAGCAGCCCGCTCAGCCGCTCGGCCCGGCGGGCCCTCAGGGCGGGCCCGCCGCCACAGCCGTTGCCGCAGCCGTACTCGTCGGTCGGGAAGCGGTCCAGCAGCAGGCCGACGGCGAGGTGGTGGAACTCCCGGTTGGTGCCACCGCCGTCGCCCTCGCGCCGGGCGCCGTCGTCCGCCGGGTAGAAGGCGTGGTACAGGAACATCAGCGGCTCGCCGCCGTTGCGCGGGAAGGCCACCTCGCGCAGCGGGTCCAGGTGGATCCGGTTGTTGCGCAGCTCGGCGAAGCGCCCGCCGCGGGCCGCCGTGGCCGCGTAGTGCCGGTTCGACCGGGAGGCCGCCTCGGGCGACTTGACCTCGGAGAACAGCGTGGGCGTCAGCCGGCCGGGCGTGAGCCGGGCGTCGCTGGCCGGCAGGTTGAGGTGCCCGGCGGTGAGCGGCGAGTCGGGGTAGGGCGGCACCCCGGCGTCGATGCCGATGGTGGCGGTGAACGGCCGCCGACCGCCCTCCGGAACGTCCTCGGGGGCGGGCCCCTGCCAGGCGTCCGGGTTGTCGAAGAGCACCCCGAACGTGTCCCGCCCGACGGGGCGGGAGCCCTCCTCGGTGTGGAGCCGGCCGCGCAGCACGCCGTCGTCGAAGCCGAGATAGCGGGCGATGTCGACTGGCCAGTACGTCTGGCTGTCGGGGTGCCGCACGACGGGCGCGCAGCGCTCGGCCACCGCCACGAACTCCTCGGCGCTCTCCCGGTCGTCGGCGGCGAGCAGGCCGAAGAGCTCGGCGAGGGTGGTCTCCAGGACGTGGCGGAAGCGCTCCAGCTGCTCCCGCCGCCCCGGATCGGTGGTGCCTTCGATGCGGGCGGCGAGGGCGGTCGTGGTGGGGATGCGGACGAAGCCGGCCGGGGTGGCGGGCACGATGAACCGGCCCTCCGCGTCGAACAGTTCGGCCGGTTCGGTGAGGCCGACGAAGTCCGGGTCGGTGGTCAGGATCTCGAAGAACCGCTCGATGAGGTAGGTGCGGACGGTGTCCAGCCTGCTCATGACGTCTTCCCCCGCTCGTGGTGGTGATGGTGGTGCTGATCGCAGTGGATGTGGACGTGCGTCCCCCGGTGACCGCGCTCCCGCTCACCGCCGCCACCGCCGCCGCCGGGGCCACAGCCGCAGCCGGGACCACAGCCGCAGCCGGGACCGCCGGGGCCGCCGGGGCCCTGCCCGTCACGGCCGCACCAGCGCTCCAGCCACTCCACCAGCCAGTCGTACGCGCCCGGGTCGCCGCCGGGGAACACGAGCGGGAAGGAGCTGACGCACCAGTCGGGGTGGGCGCGCCGGATCTCCTCCCAGCGGTCCGGGGACAGCGGATCGGCCGCGAGCAGCCGCAGCGCCTCCCAGCCGAACGCCTGCTCGGCCGCCGCGTTGCCCGCGCACGCCGTCGTCAGGTAGCGCTGCGACAGCCTGGCCAGCGCGGGGTCCTTCAGCAGATCGGTGCCGGCCTGCTCGTGGCGCTGGGTCAGCTCGGCGATCTCGACGGCGATCGGCATGAGCGCGTCCAACGTGGCGGCCGGGTCGGCGGCCTGGCCCACGACGACGCCCGACAGCCGCTTCACGGCGGCCACGACGGCGGCACCGTAGCCCCGGAGCGCCTGCTGCTCGGCGCCGGTCAACTCCCGGCGCAGCGCGGCGTCCCACCGCTCCAGCCGGCTGGTGCCGTCCGTGCCGGCGCAGAGCAGCTTGACGAGGTTGGTGACCAGCTCCTCGCGCTCGTCGAGCGTGTCCACCCAGACCGGGCCGATCAGCCCGCGGAAGGTGTAGCGGGCGTCGCCGCCCGGCCAGTAGCCGACGCGGATGCCCTTCTCCGCGACCGGCCGGATCGGCAGCCCGGCGGTGACCCGGGCGCCGAGCAACTGGCCGTCGACGCTGAGGGTGAGCACCTGCCCGGCGTCGTACAGCAGCTCGGCGAGGTGCCACTGCCCGGCCCGCAGCCGCCCGACGCCGCTGGACAGGCCCCACCACTCGGGCGAGCCATCGTTGATGGTGCCGGACAGCACCCCGCCCGGCTCGGTGAAGAGGGCGAACGAGCCGTCCCCCTCGACCAGGTTGAGCCGGCGGGAGGCCAGGACGTCCTCGGCCCTGAAGTACGCCCGCACCCGGAGCCCCCGCCACCCGGCGAACTCGGGCCGCGGGCCGGCCACGATCTTGGACTCCGGATGGTCGTACCGCACGGCGGTGGCGATCCCCTCCACCGGCCGATCCACCCACCGATCCGCCGCGGGCAGTTCCACCCGCCCATGAAACCCGTGCCCGGTCTCGTCCAGCGCGGCGTGATTGACGAAGTCGTAGTGCAGCAGCGGCATCCATGACATGTGGCAGCCCCCCTTGTCACCACATCCCCCGGGCGCGACTCGACCCGTGATTACCAGCACTATGCGCTCCGGCAGACGTCGACATGCCGGTAGCGGCGGAGCGCCAAAGCGCGTGATGGGGCGTGCGGGCGGAGGGCTACGCGGGGTCGGCGTCCAGGAACGCGCGCATCTCGCCGGCGAGGCGCCGCATGTCCTCCCCCGGGGCGTGTTCGGTCGTCGCCTCGAAGTGCCAGTCGTCATCGGGGAAGGGGGCGTGCAGGCCCCAGGTGAGTCGGACGCGCGAGCCGGCGTGCACGGCCGAGAGCGTCAGGTCGCGTTCGAGGGAGCGCCAGTTCCTGGCCCCGTTCCAGCCGCGGAAGTCCTCCGCCAGCTCGGCCAGGAAGCCGTCGAGACCGTCACCGCGCCAGGTCCGCACCGTGACCTCGACACACGCCGCGTCGCAGCGCGCGGTCACGAGGAAGTCGCGCATCGGGTCGTGCGGGATCTCGGGGAAGGATCGCGCCAACTGGTGGAAGCGCAACACCATGTCCCGCGGTCCCTTTCCGCCGACGCGCACGGCGGGTTCCCTCTCCTCTTCCTCCCCCATGGCCCGCAGCGTAGCGAATCGGCGGACGGCCCCCGGCCCCCGCCGCGGCCGTCGACGGGGGCCGGAAGCAGTCATCGGGCGCGGCATCAGAACACGAACGGGCCGGGCGACTGCGGTGAGGTCGCGGTGCAGTTGACCGTGATGAAGCCGAGGACCGCGAACTCCAGGGACCCCGCCTCCAGCACGTCGCCCCCGGCCACCGTCCCGCTCAGCGGGCCGGTCGTCACGCCGTCGCCGCCATGCCGTCCTGGGTGGCCACCAGCCGCGCCTCCCCGGAGCCGTAGCTGCCGCAGTCGGCCGTGCAAGGACGGGCTGACGTTCCATCAGCCCCTGTGGCACTCATTGACTCGCGGGTAGGGAGGGAACGCAAGAGCGGTACCCGTGATTTCTACGCGCGAGTGAGTTCGGCGGCCGGGAGCGGCCGCGACGCGGCGACCGGCGGTGGGTTCGTCCGCCGGTCGCCGGTCGAGCCCCGGTCGGGGCGGTGCGTCAGAACGGGGTGAGCGTCAGGGTGAGGGAACTGGGCGCGTTGTCCTGGATGTAGGAGGCGAAGCCGGCCACGTCGTCGAAGGCGAAGGCGTAGGCGCGGCCGTCGGCGCTGACCTCGTGGAGGACGCGGGCGTAGTGGTGGGCCGGGTCGGCGCGGTAGAAGTCGGCGGGGTTGGTGGTGGGTTGGCTGG
>NZ_SMKI01000517.1 GCF_004348415.1 Streptomyces hainanensis | reverse complement strand
AGATGTGTATCAGAGACAGGGTCGGGGCGGTGCTCGTCTTCGGTTCTTCGGCCGCGGTGCTGGTCGTCGAGTTGGTCGCGCTGCGGCTGCTGGCGCCGTACGTCGGGCTCACCATGGAGATGAACACCATGGTGATCGGCATCGCGCTGACGGCGATCGCGTTCGGCTCGTGGGCCGGCGGGCGCGCGGCCGACGTCGTGGCGCCGCGCCGGGCGCTCGGGCCGCTGCTCGTGTTGTCGGGGGTGGCCGTGGCGGTGACGCCGGCCCTCGTGCGGTTCGTCGGCACGGCGGAGGGCGACCTGGCGCTGCTGGTCGGCGGCGCCTGCCTGTTCCTGCCGGCCGCGCTGCTCACGGCGGTGACGCCCATGGTCACCAAGCTGCTGCTGGTCGATCTGTCGACCACCGGCACCGTGGTCGGGCGACTCTCCGGGATCGGCACCGCGGGTGGCATCGCCGGCACCGTGCTGACCGGATTCGTGCTGATCTCGGTGGTACCGGTCAGCGGCATCCTGATCGGCCTCGGCGTGCTCCTGGTGGTGACCGGGGTGCTGGTGGACGCCGCGACGCGGGGCTGGCGGCTGGGCCGGCAGGCGCTGGTGGCGGGCGTGGTCGTCGGCGGCGGCGTGACGGCGAGCGCGACGGTGCCGAGTGGCTGCGACGCGGAGACCCGCTACCACTGCGCCACGGTGCGGGAGGATCCGGAGCGGGAGAGCGGCCGGACGCTGGTGCTGGACGGGCTGCGGCACTCGTACGTCGACCTGGACGACCCCGAGCACCTGGACTTCGCCTATGTGCGGGCGATCGCCTCGGTGATCGACACCGCGTACCCGGCGGGTGAGGCGCTGGACGCCTACCACCTGGGCGGCGGCGGCCTCTCCGTCCCGACCTACCTGGACGCCGTGCGGGCCGGATCCACGAGCGTGGTGTCGGAGATCGATCCCGGGGTGGTCGAGGTCGACCGCGAACTGCTGGGCGCCGACCTCGACGAGAACCTGCGGGTCAGGATCGAGGACGGCCGCCTCGGCCTGCGGCGGATCGACACGGACTCCCGTGACCTGGTGGTCGGCGACGCGTTCGGCGGCGTCAGCGTGCCGTGGCACCTGACCACCCGGGAGGCCGTCGCGGACATCGACCGGGTGCTGCGCCCCGACGGCACCTACGTCGTCAACATGATCGACCACGGCGAACTCGCCTTCGTCCGCGCCGCCGTCGCCACGATGCTCGAGGAGTTCGAGCACGTGGCGGTGGCGGCGGAGCCCGGGGCGTTCACCGGCGCCGGCGGCGGCAACCTCGTCGCGGCGGCCTCGGACCGGCCGCTCGACACGACCGCGTGGGGCGAGCGCATGACCGAGCGCGACACCGGCTGGGAGGTCCTCACCGGTGACCGGGTGGCGGAGTGGATCGGCGACGCGCGGGTGCTGACCGACGACTTCGCGCCGGTCGACCAACTGCTGACGCCCTACGCCGGGCGGCGTTAGCGAAGGCCGGCGGCCTCGGCCGCGGCCTCACGCACGGCGTCGAGTTCGGCGTACATCACCGCGCCCGGGCACTCGGTCTCCATCCAGTCCTGGTGCCCGCTGACCACGCTGACGTCGCGCTCGGCGCCGCTGACCGGGTTGACGAACCGGGTCTCGCCCCTCGGGTCGAGACCGTGGAAGCGGCTCAGCACCGCGATGAGCGTGACCAGGGACTCGCGGGCCGCGTCGGTCGGCGGCTGCTCGACCAGGTTGCCGAGCAGCGCGATGCCGACGTTGCCCGAGTTCATGCCGCCGACGTGGGTGGCGGTGATCACGTCGCCCTCGGCGTCGTGCGCCGGGATGCCGTCGTCGCCGGTGTAGTGGCCCTCGTAGATGTGGCCCTCCCGGTCGATCAGGAAGTGGTAGCCGATGTCCGTCCAGCCGTTGGTCTGGATGTGGAACGTGTAGATGGCGCGGATCTCGGCGGCGGCGTCCGTGTAGTCGTTGGTCGTCGCGGTGTGGTGGACGGTGACGACCTGCGCCGGGTAGTACGTCAACTCCCCGATCGGCTCGCCGTTCTCGTCGAAGCGCAGCGACTCGTCCGCGCCCCACTCCGCCCGGGACAGGTACCGGGTGCCGCGCATCCGCTGCGGCGACCCGGGCACCGACCGCGCCCGCTGGGCGCCGTGCTCGGTGTCGACGGCGAGGCCCGCGACGTCCCGGGCGTCGTCCGGGAGGCGCAGCTCGAAGCGGGAGGCGCCGCGCGCGGCGACGAGGGTGGCGCCCTCGTTGGCGCTGCCGCAGTCGGCCGTGCGGTCCAGGTTCTGCCAGCCCTCGTCGGCGTCGGTGAAGCGGATGGCGGCGTCGCCGCCGGCCGGCAACCGGAGGCCGACGTAGGTGAGGGGGAAGTCGACGGCGGCCTCCGTGACGCCCGAGGTGTCCTCGGTGCGGGTGGTGGCGAACCGCTCGGTCGGTCCCGAGTCGTCGGCGCCGGCGGCCGGCGCGGCCTCCGGCGCGCCGTCGTCCGAGCCGCCGGTGACCGCGAAGACGGCCGGGGTGAGCACGCCGGCGGCGGCGACGCCGCTCGCCGCGCCGATCACGGCGCGCCGCGGCAGCCGGGACGTCCGGCGGTGCGTGGGGCTTATGGGTTCTGTGGTGTCTGTGTGGGGAGTTGGCACGTTCGGGATGCTAGGGGGCGTGCGCCCGCCGGCGAGGCCGGCGGGCGCGCCGCGCGAAACAGCTCCACCGACTCTCCACGGGCCGGTCGCGTCCTTCATCCGCGCTTCGTGTCCGGGCGCCCGTTCGGACCGGGTGGGGTGGCGGTCGGTGGCCGGGCGCTCACCCGTCGCGCTGGATCCGCCACCGGTTGTCGGCGGTGCCGTCGTCGGGGGCCTGGACCGCGAAGGCGCCCACGGCGGTGGAGTTGTTCTGGATCCCGAGCAGTTTCCCGCTGTGCTCGTTGCGGATCCTGTACGTGCCGTCGCCCTGGTCGAGGAGCGTCCACCGGTGGTCGGGGGTGCCGTTGTCGGCCCACTGGAGGACGCTGGCGTTGTCGGCGGTGGACATGTCCTGGACGCCGAGCACCTTGCCGCTGTGGGCGTTGCGGAGCCGGACGGCGGTGCCGTCGGGGATGGGCTCCCAGTCGTGGTCGGCGGTGCCCGAGTCGTTCCACTGGAGGGCGCGGCCGCCGTCGGCGGTGGACATGTCCTGGATGCCGAGCACGAGGCCGCTGGCCGCGTTGACGAGGCGGACGGTGCCGGCGCTCGCGCCGCCCGTGTTCCAGTAGACGGTGTAGTTGTGGCCGTGCGCGTCGTGGAACGGGCCGAGGTTGACGGTGGCGCCGTTGGCCCTGGCGGTGAAGGCGAGCGATCCGGTGCCGGTCCTGGTGATCGAGGTGGTGTCGAGCGTCGGGAGCGAACCCGGCGTGGTGTTGCCGTAGTTGCCCGACAGCACCACGGGCCCGTAGGTGACGGCGGCGACGGCGGGGTTGTCGTTGGCCGGGCGCAGCACCACCCGCATGGGCAGGCGCACGGTGACCGTGTCGCCTGAGGTCCAGGCGCGGGTCAGGGTGGCGTAGCCGCCCGGCGTGGTCGCGATGTTCTGCGCGGTGCCGTTCACGCTGACGGTGGCGCCGCTGGTCCAGCCCGGGATGCGGACGCGCAGCGACCAGGTGCCGCTCACGGTGCCGGTGAACCGCAGGGTGGTGGTGTCGCCCACCGGGTACGAGGTGGTCTGGGTGACCGTGATGCCGCGCTCCGTCCAGTCGAGCACGGACGGCGCGAACAGGTTGACGATCAACGTGGTGTCGCGGTGGAAGTAGACGGAGTCCATCAGCCGGGTGTGCATCTCCAGGCCGGTGCCCTGGCAGCACCAGAAGCTGTCGTAGTCGGTGCTCCAGGTGCCGCCGCCCCAGGCGGGGCCCACGCCGCGCCGGCCGCCCGGGGTGAGCGGGGTGAAGTAGGTGACGTGGCCGTGGGCGTCGGCCGGGTTCTGCTGGCCGATCATCTGGTTGAGCCAGGCCCGCTCGTAGTAGTCGAAGAGCGCCGCCCGTTCGGGGTCGAGGGTGAACAGCTCGCGGGTGAGGGTGAGCATGTTGAAGGTGTTGCAGCTCTCGCAGGTGTCCTGGTTGAGGTAGCCGGCGATGGCGTTCGGCGGGCGGAAGTGTTCGGCCTGGCTGTTGCCGCCGATGGCGTAGGTGTGGGCGTCGACGCAGATGTTCCAGGCGTTGGTGGCGATGTCCCGGTAGCGGGTGGTGCCGGTGGCCTGATACTCGCGGGCGGCGCCGATCCACTTGGGCACCTGGGTGTTGGCGTGCAGCCCGTTGAGCCGGTCCTGGCCGGCCGCCAGCGGGTCGAACACGGTGGCGTGGTCGAACCGTTGGGCGACGGTGAGCCACCGCGGGTCGGCGGTCTGGAGGTGGAGGTCGGTCAACACGGCGTTCATGCCGCCGAACTCGGTGCCCAGCATGGTCTGCATCTGCTGGGTGCTGAGCCGGCCGGTGCGCCAGTCGACCCAGCCGGCGAGCCGCAGCAGCACGTCGCGGGCGGCGGTGCTGCCCAGGTGTCGCCACACGTCGAGCAGGCCGACGAGCGTCTTGTGGACGGCGTAGTAGGGCACGTTGCCGTTGGTGAGGGTGCGGTTCTCCAGGGCGGTGAACTCGGACTCCGGGAAGCCGGAGAGATAGCCGGTGGTGAATCCGGCGGCGGCGTTGTTGGCCTGGCACCTGGCGAGCTCCGCGACCATGCGCTCGGCCTTGTCCCGGCAGGTGGTGTCCCCCGTGACGGCGTAGGCCTGGGCCCAGGCGGTGAGGAAGTGCCCCTGCACATGGGTGCGGAACGGGAACGTCGGGGCGTCCCAACCGCCGCCCGGCGCGGCGCCGTTGGTGGACAGCCGGTGGTTGGCCCGGAAGTTGTACAGCAGCCGCTCCACGTCCACGAACCGCAGGTAGGCGCGGGTGCGGTTCTCGTTGTCCAGCCACCGGCTCGCGGTCAGCCGGACCTGGCCGAACCCGAAGGGGCGGGCGACCACCCCGAAGTCGGCCGGGGCG
>NZ_SMKI01000516.1 GCF_004348415.1 Streptomyces hainanensis | reverse complement strand
GTCTGCCGTCGCGTCCAGGCCCAGCGCCCGGTGCCGGTGCTGATGCTCACCGCGAGAGACGACGAGACCGACATGCTGGTCGGCCTCGGCGTCGGAGCCGACGACTACATGACCAAGCCGTTCTCGAGCCGGCGGGCGTCGCAGCTGACCAGTGGGACGTGGCCCGGCAGGTCGAGCGCGGCGCGCAGGTCGTCGTCCGGGTGGACGGGGGCGTCGGGGAAGGTGTTGATCGCGACGACGAACGGGACACCGCCATCCTCCAGCCGGTCCATGGCGGCGAAGCAGTCCTCGAGACGCCGGGTGTCCACCAGCACCACCGCGCCGAGCGCGCCCTCCAGCACCCCGTTCCACAGGAACCAGAACCGCTGCTGGCCCGGGGTGCCGAACAGGTAGAGCACCAGCCGCTCGTCGAGCGTGACCCGGCCGAAGTCCATGGCCACGGTGGTCTCGGTCTTGGTCTCGACGCCGCCCAGGTCGTCCACGCCGACCCCGTTGAGGGTCATGGTCTCCTCGGTGGTGAGCGGGCGGATCTCACTGACCGAGCCCACCATCGTCGTCTTGCCGACGCCGAATCCGCCGACGATCACCACCTTGACCGACTGCTCGGCCGACGCGGGCAGCAGGTCCTCGTCCCGCGGACCGAGGCCGGGCCCCGGCGCGGGGTCAGAGTCGTTGTAGTCCATCGATCAACGCCTTCAGGGTCTCGATGTCTGGGTCGGCGGCGGCCTGCCGCTGCGCCTCGCGGGTGTGCCTCAGCTCCACCAGGCCGCCCGCCCGCAGGTCCTTCAGCAGCACGGTGACCGCGCTGAACGGCAGGCCGAGGTGGGCGGAGATCTCGGCCACGGAGATGGGGTGCTGACAGACCCGCAGCAGGGCGGCGTGCTCGGGGGAGTGGCCGGCGTCCGGAGCGGTGGATCGGGCCACGACGAGCGTGACCAGATCCAGGAGTAAGGAGTCGAGGTCGTCCCCCGACTCGCTCCGGCCGCCGGTGACGATGTAGAGCGGGACCGCGCGCCCGGCGGCCCCGCCACCGCCCCGGCGCGGGCGGCGACTCCGCCGCCCGCCGACCCCGGACGGCTCGGTGGGGCCGGTGGCGCCGGTGGCGCCGGTCACGGAGCCGCCTGTTCGGGCGTGCGCGGGGCGCTCGACAGATGCTCGCCGATGCGCAGCACCAGGTCGCGCATGCGCTGGCTGACCAGGCCCGGGTCGACCCGGCCCTCCGCGGTCACCGCCAGGTAGGAGCGCTCGCCGGCCGACATCAGGTAGAAGTAGCCGCCGCTCAACTCCAGCAGCACCATCCGGATGTCCCCGTCGTCGCGCGGGAACTCCCGGGCGATCGACTGGGCCAGGCTCTTGATGCCCGAGGCGGCGGCGGCGATCCGGTCGCCGCTGTCCCGGCTCTCCCGTTCGCTGCCGTGCTGGGCCATGCACAGCCCGTCCGCGGACAGCAACACGATGTGCCGGATGCCCGGCACACTGGCGGCCAGGTCCCTGAGCATCCAGTCCATGTCCTTGAACCGACGCTGTGTCACGTGCTCTCACCCTTTGATTCCGAGGCTGTGTGTGGCGGTCTTGGTGCGGGTGTGCCGCCGGCTGGGCGCCGCCGGCCTACCGGCCGTCCCCCCGCCGGTGCCGGGGGGCCCGGTCGCCGGGCGGCTCCGTGCCGGTGGCCGTGTGCTGCTCGTCGTGGCGGCGCAGGCCCTCGAAGAACGAGTCGACCCACAGGCCGGGCGCGGGCGCCCGCTCGCCCGCCGCCGGGTCGGCGACCGACCCGGCGGGCGGCGGGGGATCTCCCGCCGGGGACGCCGGCGGTGTGCCGGAGCCCGACCTGCCGCGCGGGATCGGACGGCGGCGCTGCGGCAGGCCGTTGGCCGCCCGCTCGTACGCCGGCTCCTCGTCGCCGCCGCCGAGCAGGAACCCGTAGCCGCTGTCGTCCTCGTCGTCGTCGCCGTAGAGCGAGGGCTCGACCCGCTGCCTGACCGGCCAGCGCGGGGCCGGGCGCAGCGGCGGCAACTCGTAGGGCGGCGGGGGCGTGTGGGTGATCAGCTCGTTCGGGATGAAGAGCACGGCCCGCACCCCGCCGCAGGTGGAGGGGCGCAGCGAGATCCGGGCGCCGTGATGGCCGGCCATGATGCCCGCCACGCGCAGCCCCACCCGGGCCGTCTCGCCCAGGTCCTCCAGATCGAGGCCGTCCACGCCCTGCTGGAGCAGGAACTCGGCGCGGCGGCGGGACTCGCCGGTGAGCCCGGTGCCCTTGTCCTCGATGGAGATCTCGATGCCGAGGGCCACCTCCTCGGTGTTCATGATCACCTCGGAGCTGGGCGGCGAGTAGCGGGTGGCGTTGTCCAGCAGCTCGCCGAGCACCATGATCAGCGGCTCGACGGCGTGGCCGTGGATGCCGCAGTCGATCACGTGGTGCTGCTTGACCCGCAGGTACTCGCGGATCGGCCCGGCGCCGGCGCGCATCACGTCGTAGAGGGTGATGGGGTGCTCCCAGCGGCGCACCGGGGCGCCGCCGCCGAGCACGGCGAGCGAGGTGGCGAAGCGGCCGGTCACGTTGATGCCGTGCTCCAGAAGCATCAGGTCGCTCATCACGTCCGGGTCGTTGTGCCGGAACTCCATCTTGCCGACGTCGTCCTGGAGCCGGTGGATCTCGGACTGGATGCGGCAGGCGATGTTGACGATCGCGCGCTTGGCCGAGTCGCGCTGGAGTTCCTTCTCGCGCAGCACGTCGACGATGGAGTGGACCATCGCCCGATGGGCCCTGGCCAGCCGGGGGTCGGAGGCCGAGTCGGGGATGTCGGGCATGACGTCGACCTCGAGGTTGCCCCGCTTCAGCTCGTCGAGCGCGGCGGGCAGCAGGTCGTACGCGACCAGCTCGGCGTCGGCCAACTGCTGGCTCACCTTCCGCCCGAGCCGGCCCACGGCCCGCCCGCGCCGCGCCGTCTCGCCCCAGGTGACCGCGATCGCCAGCGTCGCGGCGGCGGCGCACCACAACACCGGGAGGCGCGCGTCGCCCGGCGCGAGCACCACGGCGGCGAGCGAGCACGACGCCACCAGCGCCGGCAGCAGCAGCCAACCGCGGGCCGGCGGGCCGCCCCGGCGGACGGGCGGTAAAGAATCGGCACGCACCACGGGCATCCTCACGGGCATCCTCACTGGCCGGACGGCAGACGGCAGACGGCGGACGGCAGACGGCGGACGGCTGACGGACATGGCAGCGGGCAGGAACGCGGAGCGCTTGCCGCTGACATATACGCGGCGACGACGGGCCGTAGCGGCCACGACTCGCTTTGTGACACCGGAGGGTAGAGGGCCGCGGGCGCGTGCCGCAGGCAGTTGCGGAAAGCTCCCCCGATCGGGAAGCCGGCAGCCCGCTCCGGGGGCGCACGCCCGCGGCCGAAACGTTGCTGACCAGCGGTTTCGAGTTCACTCAGGAGTGAAATTCGCCCCGTATATTCATGGCCAAAGGTTGGCCTCTCCGCTCCCGGAACGTGCCCCAGAATGGAGGACGGCGGGGACGGCCGGGCCGACCGGTCGCGCATGCGCAACGCCGCGGAAATCCTGTGATGGGATGCTCAGGAGCCCCGCGCCCCGCGTCCGGGGGACAGAGCCGTCTGACCAGCGAGGATGGGTGGAAATGGAGAAGCAGCAGGAGTTCGTGCTCCGCACGCTGGAGGAGCGGGACATCCGGTTCGTGCGGCTGTGGTTCACCGACGTCCTCGGCTTCCTCAAGTCGGTCGCGGTGGCACCCGCCGAGCTGGAACAGGCCTTCGACGAGGGCATCGGCTTCGACGGCTCCGCCATCGAGGGATTCGCCCGGGTCCACGAGTCCGACATGATCGCCAAGCCGGCTCCGAGCACCTTCCAGATACTGCCCTGGCGCGCCGAATCCCCCGGCACGGCACGGATGTTCTGCGACATCCTCACGCCGGACGGCTCCCCCTCCTACGCCGACCCGCGCTACGTCCTCAAGCGCGCCCTGGCCAAGAGCTCCGACCTCGGATTCACCTTCTACACCCACCCCGAGATCGAGTTCTTCCTGCTCAACGACAAGCCGGTCGACGGCTCCCGCCCCACCCCGGCCGACTCCTCCGGCTACTTCGACCACACCCCCCAGAACATCGGCATGGACTTCCGACGCCAGGCCATCACCATGCTGGAGTCCATGGGCATCTCGGTCGAGTTCTCCCACCACGAGGGCGCCCCCGGCCAACAGGAGATCGACCTCCGCTACGCCGACGCGCTCTCCACGGCCGACAACATCATGACGTTCCGGCTGGTGATGAAGCAGGTCGCGCTCGAACAGGGCGTCCAGGCCACCTTCATGCCCAAGCCGTTCTCGGAGTACCCGGGCTCCGGCATGCACACCCACCTCTCCCTCTTCGAGGGCGACCGCAACGCCTTCCACGAGACCGGCGCCGAGTACCAGCTCTCCAAGGTCGGCCGCTCCTTCATCGCCGGCCTCCTCCGGCACGCGGGCGAGATCGCCGCCGTCACCAACCAGTGGGTCAACTCCTACAAGCGCATCTGGGGCGGCGCGCAGCGCCCCGCGGGCGCCGGCGGCGAGGCCCCCTCCTACATCTGCTGGGGCCACAACAACCGCTCGGCGCTGATCCGGGTCCCGATGTACAAGCCGGGCAAGACCGGCTCGACCCGGATCGAGGTCCGCTCGCTGGACTCCGGCTGCAACCCCTACCTGGCGTACGCACTGCTGCTGGCCGCCGGCCTCAAGGGCGTCGAGGAGGGCTACGAACTGCCGCCCGGCGCGGAGGACGACGTCTGGGCCCTCACCGACCGCGAACGCCGCGCGCTCGGCATCGAGCCACTGCCGCAGAACCTGGGCGAGGCGATTCAGCTCATGCAGCGGAGCGAGTTGGTGGCGGAGACGTTGGGGGAGCACGTCTTCGACTTCTTCCTGCGGAACAAGCGGCAGGAGTGGGAGGAGTACCGGTCGGAGGTCACGGCGTTCGAACTCCGGAAGAACCTGCCGGTGTTGTGACGGCCGGGGGCTTTTTCCCCCACCCACCC
>NZ_SMKI01000515.1 GCF_004348415.1 Streptomyces hainanensis | reverse complement strand
CGCCGGCCTCGGCATCTCCAACGGGCTGCGGCCCGGCCTCGCCATGGTGGCGAAGGACCTGGCCGACGAGTTCGGGCCGCGCGCGGTGCGGGTCTTCGGGCTGCTGCCCGGCCGCATCGCCGCCGACGCTGGTCGAGGGGCCGGGGACGATCTTCGAGCCGCTCTTCTACTTCAACCTCGCCGGGCCGGGCGACCCGGTGCAACGCCTGGGCACCGAGTACTCCTGGAACGACGACGGCACCGAGCTGTCCATCACCCTGCGCGAGGGTGTGACCTGGTCGGACGGCGAGGCGTTCGACGCCGACGACGTCAAGTTCACCTTCGACATGATCGCCGCCGACCGGGTGCCCAACACGGTCGGCTTCCACGGCACCACCGAGGTCGTCGACCCCACCCACCTCGTCGTGACCTTCGACGGGCCCGCCTACATGGAGGGCCCGCAGCTGCTCGGCAAGACCTGGATCGTGCCGGAGCACATCTGGAGCGGCATCGAGGACCCGAACACGGACACCGTGTCCGAGCCGGTCGGCACCGGCCCCTACACGCTGGGCGACTTCAAGGGGCAGGCGTTCACGCTCGACGCCAACCCCGACTACTGGGGCGGCGAGCCGGAGCTGACCCACGTGATGTACCGCTCGCTCTCCGGCAACCAGGCGTCCGCCGACGCGCTCGCCGCCGGCCAGGTCGACGTCTACAGCGGGCCGGTCCCCGACATCGCCAACGTCGAGGAGGACTACCCGGGTTACCAGGCGATCACGGTGCCGATGAACCAGGCGGTCCTCGACACCTGCGCCAACGCGGAGCTCGGCTGCGAGGGCCCGCAGACCGACCCGGCCGTGCGCCAGGCGATCTACCACGCGATGGACCGCGGCCAGATCAACCAGCTCGCGTTCCAGAACACGGCGAGCGAGATGTCCCCCGGCTTCGCGCTGCCCGAGCGGGACGCGGCGTACGTCTCCGACGCGCTGGAGAACCCGACCGTGCCGATGCAGCCCGACCTGGCACGCGTGGACGAGATCCTGACCGGCGCCGGCTATGCCAGGGGCGGCGACGGGATCTACGCGAAGGACGGCGAGCGGCTGGCGCTCACCGTGACCGTGGTCAGCGGCTGGACCGACTACATCACCGCGCTGGAGACGCTGCGCGAGCAGCTGTCCCCGGCGGGGATCGAGTTGACGGTCAACCAGGTGTCCTGGAACGAGATGTCCGACGCCCGGGCCCGCGGCGGCTTCCAACTGGTGATCGACTCGCTCTACCCGGGGCCCGCGCCCGACCCGTTCTATCTCTACAGCTACTTCTACGGCACCGAGAACACCGCCGAGGTGGGGGAGTCCGCCGACACCAACTACTCGCGCTACTCCAACGCCGAGGTCGACGCGGCCCTGGAGGCGCTGACCCAGCTGAACCCGGAGGACATGGCCGCCCGGATGCCGCACTACGACGTGATCCAGCAGCGCATCGAGCAGGACATGCCGTACATCCCGATCCTCACCGGCGGCACGACCACCGAGTTCCACGCGGCGAAGTTCAGCGGCTGGCCGAGCCTGGACGACCTCTACGCCTTCCCGGCGACCTGGAGCCGCCCCGACCAGTCCCAGATGTACATGAACCTGGCGCCCACCGGGGAGTGAGCCCGGCGAGCCCGGCCGACCGGCCCGGCGCACCGCCCGACCGGGGCGGGACGCCGGGCCGCGGCGTGCCCGGGGCGGGGTGTGCCGGGAGCGGCTACTCCCAGACGACGACGTTGCGCCGCACCGGCACCGACGTGGAGTCGGTGGCGAACAGCTCGGGGGAGTGGGCCCTGATGCTCTCGATGTCGTGGAAGACCGCGCGCAGGTGGGTGCGCATCGCGGCCCGGGCCGACGCCGTGTCGCCGGCCAGCACCGCGTCCAGGATCTCGCCGTGCTGGTCGGTGAAGACGGGCGGCGCGGTCTCGTGCAGGCCGAGCCGCCTGGCGCGGTCGAGGTGGCCCTTGGCGGCCGCCACCGTCGTCCAGGCGCTGCCGTGCCCGCTGAGCCGCAGCAGCCCCTGGTGGAACGCCTCGTCGAGCGCGAAGAACTCCTCGATGCCGAGCTCCGCCCGCCGCTGCCGCTCCAGGTTCTCGCGCAGCTCGGCGACCAGCCCGGCGTCCAGCTCGGCCGGCAGGTCGTCGAGCGAGGCCAGCTCGACCGCCTCCCGCAGGAACTGCGCGTCCGCGACCTGTGCCGGATCGACGCGGGAGACGAAGGACCCGATCTTCGGGAAGACCTGCACCAGCCCCTCCTGCGCCAGCAGGATCAGGCTCTCGCGCACCGGGGTCCGGCTCACCCCGAGCGAGGCGGCCAGCTCGTTCTCCGAGAGCGCGGCGCCCGGCGGGAGCTCCAGGGTCAGAACCATCCGGCGCAACGTGGTGTAGATGGTGCGCCGCGAGGTCCGTCGCCGGTTCGTTTGGGCCATGGACCCCATCGTATCGGTGCGCCCGCCCCTTCCCGGCGGCCGCCCGCACCCCGGCTGACCCGGGCGGATCCGCCTCCGGACAAGTATTGCCGTTCTTCACGACTAGTGCTTGTATACAAGCACTGTTCGACCGGCAAGGAGAAGAGCCGCCGTGAGTACCATCGAACGGGCCGAGGTCTTCGTCGCCTCCCCCGGACGCACCTTCGTGACCCTGCGCATCACCACCTCCGACGGAGTCACGGGGCTCGGCGACGCCACCCTCAACGGGCGCGAGCTCGCCGTCGCCAGCTATCTGCGCGACCACCTGGTGCCCCTGCTCGTCGGCCGCGACCCGGCCCGCGTCGAGGACATCTGGCAGTACCTCTACCGCGGCGCCTACTGGCGGCGCGGGCCCGTCACCATGACCGCGATCTCCGCCGTCGACACCGCCCTGTGGGACATCAAGGGCAAGACCGCGGGACTCCCCGTCTACCAACTGCTCGGCGGCCGGTCACGCGACGGCGTCCTCGCCTACTCGCACGCCAGCGGCACCGACGTGCCCGAACTCCTCGACGACGTCCAGCGCTTCCTCGACCTCGGCTACCGCGCCGTCCGCGCCCAGGCCGCCGTCCCCGACGTCGGCGGCACCTACGGGGTGCGGAAGGGCCGGGTCTACGAGCCGGCCGCCACCGCGCTCCCCGACGAGCAGCCCTGGGACACCCAGGCCTACCTGAACTTCGCCCCCGGCTACCTGGCGGCGGTGCGCGAGCGCTTCGGCTTCGGGTTCCACCTGCTGCACGACGTCCACCACCGGCTCACCCCGCTGGAGGCCGCGCAGTTCGGCAAGCGCGTCGAGGACTGCCGGCTGTTCTGGATGGAGGACCCGACCCCCGCCGAGAACCAGGAGGCGTTCCGCCTCATCAGGCAGCACACCACCACCCCCGTCGCGGTGGGCGAGAACCTGACCTCGATCTGGGACGTCCAGCACCTGATCACCGAACAGCTCGTCGACTACGTGCGCACCACCGTCGCGCACGCCGGCGGCCTCACCCACCTGCGCCGGATCTTCGACCTCGCCGCGCTCTACCAGGTGCGCACCGGCTCGCACGGCGCCACCGACCTCTCCCCGATCAGCCTCGCCGCCAACGTCCACCTCGACCTCGCCGTGCCCAACTTCGGCATCCAGGAGTACATGGGGCACGCCGAGGAGACCACCGAGGTCTTCCACGGCGGCGTCACCTTCGCCGACGGCATGCTGCACCCCGCCGAGGAACCGGGGCTCGGCGTCGCGTACGACGAGAAGGCCGCCGAACGCTTCCCCTACCAGGCGCGCTACCTCCCCGTCGCCCGCCGCCTCGACGGCTCGGTGCACGACTGGTGACCGCCACCGGAACCGCCCGGCTCGGCCGCGCCACCCTGGGCGCGCTGCCGGCCGAACGCCGCCCGCCCGTGGACCCGGCGGCGCTGCGCACCCGCCTCGTCCACCTCGGGCTCGGCGCCTTCCACCGCGCCCACCAGGCCCTCTACACCGAGCGGGCCGCGGCCCGCACCGGCGAGCCCTGGGGCATCGCGGCCGTGGCGCCCCGCTCCCTCGCCACCGTGCGCGCCCTGCGCGAGCAGGACGGCCTCTACTCGCTCGCCGAGCTCCACCCGGAGGGGCGGGGACCCCGCGTCGTCGGCGCGCTCACCGAGGCGCTGGCCATGGTGCCGGACGCCGCCAGGATCGACGCGCTGCTCGCCGACCCCGAGGTCACGGTCGTCACCCTGACCGTCACCGAGAAGGGGTACCACCGGCGGACCGACGCGGGCCCGGGCCGCGGCCCGGCCCTCGACACCGCGGCGCCCGCGATCGCCGCCGACCTCGCGGCCGCCGACCCCGCCGTGTCCACCACCGTCGTCGGCCGGCTCGCCGCCGGCCTCGCCGCCCGGATCCGGGCCGGCGCCGGCCCGATCACCGTCGTCTCCTGCGACAACATGGCGGACAACGGCGCGGTCCTCGGCGCGGTCCTCCGCGACTTCGTCGCCGCCACCCGCTGGCCGGACCGCGACGCCGTACTCGCCGGCCTGGCCGAGTCCGTCGCCTTCCCCGCCACCGTCGTGGACCGCATCGTGCCCGCCACCACCGACGCCGGCCGCGCCGCGGCCGAGGCCGCGCTCGGCGTGCGCGACGCGGTGCCGGTGGCCGGCGAACCGTACCGGCAGTGGGTCGTCGAGGACGCCTTCGCCGCCGCCCGGCCCCGCTGGGAGCTCGACGGCGCCCTCCTCGTCCCCGACGCCGCCCCCTACCAGCTCGCCAAGCTGCGGCTGCTCAACGGCTCGCACTCCGCGCTCGCCTACCTCGGCATCGCCGCCGGACACGCCACCATCGACCAGGCCATGGCCACCCACTGGGGAGAACCCCTGGTACGGGCGCTGTGCGCCGAGGTCGCCCCGACCCTGCCGCCCGCCGGCCCGGAACCGGCCGGCTACGCCGCCGACCTGGTCACCCGCTTCCGCAACCCCGCGGTCGGCCACCAACTGCGCCAGATCGGCTCGGACGGCTCGCTCAAGCTGCGCGAACGCTGGCTGCCCGCGCTGCGCCGACTCCGCGCCGCCCGCGCGGCGACCCCCGTGCTGGAACTGGCGCTCGCCGGCTGGGCCCACGC
>NZ_SMKI01000514.1 GCF_004348415.1 Streptomyces hainanensis | reverse complement strand
CCACCCACCCGGGACGCGGCGTCGCCACCCCGTGCCCGCACTCGGCCCGCGCCACCAACCCCCCGTCCGGCCGGACCAGCACCCCCTTGGACCCCGACGTCCCGATGTCGATCCCCAGCAGCAGTGTCATGGCACCGATACCTACCGCTTCGCGCGCCGGAACGCGAGCCATGGGGACGGAGCGAATCCGATACATTACCCGGAGTCGTCGAATCGGCACGTGGAGGGATGCGGTGTCGGGCTGGGACAAGGAATGGGCCACGCTCCGGGCCCGGGCACGCGCGGACATCGCGCGACAGCGCACACCCGACGCGGCGCCGGTCGAGCCGGACCTGAGCGTCCCCGTCGACCAACTCCTCACCTCCGCCACCGCCTCGGAGGGCCTGCACGAGCACCTGCGGCCCGCCCTCGACCGCGCCGTCACCGACCTCACGGCCGCCGCGGAATCCGTGCGGCACTGGACGTTCGGGGAAGAACTGACCCGGAGCGCGACCGGCTGGGACCAGGCCCTGACCGACCTGGCCGACCGCCTCCCCGAACACGCCACCGGGCTGCGCGCCCTCACCACCGCCATGGTCGGCCTCGACCAGGAGATCCACGCCTCCTTCCGCGGCTGGGGAACCGTCTGATGCCGGCGATGTACCACGAACTGCTGAACCAGGACCTCCAGCCGCTCGGCACCGCGGTCACCGCCTGGCGCCGGCTGGCCGAGGCGTGCGAGGAGACGCACGACGGCGCGCACGCCCGCGTCTCCCGCCCGCTGATCGACGCGAAGTGGGCCGGCCAGTCGGCCGACACCGGGCTGCGCGCCATGGCCGTCACCCAGTCGATCCTCACCACCGCGAGCCGCAACGCCCTGCTGCTCGCCGCCGTCCTGGACGAGGCGAGCACCAGGATGCACGCGGCGCGCCAGCGGCTGCGCACGGCGGTCGCCGAGGCGGAGGACGCCGGCCACCGCGTCGGCGAGGACGGCACGGTGGCCGCCCGCCCCCGCCAACCGAGCCCCGACGACCTCGCGGACCAGGGCCGACTGCTCCGGGAATCCGTCGAGGTCGCCGGCTACCAGTCCCGCATCGACGAGGCCGTCGACGAAGCACGCGACGCCAGCGCCCGGGCGGGCCGCGCGCTGCGCGAACTCGACCCGTTCACCCTCGACAAGGAGTACGGCGCCCAGACCACCGACGAGGCGGCGGCGCGGCTCGCCGAGGCCCACGGCATCGGCATCTCCTCCGACGCCATCCCCACCGATCGGCCTCCGGCCGAGGCGGCCCGCTGGTGGTCCGGCCTGACCGACCTGGAACGCGACATCCTGGTGGCCTCCTACCCCACCGAGATCGGCGCCCTCGACGGCCTCCCCGCCGAAACCCGCGACGAGGCCAACCGCGCGGCCCTGGACGCCCGGCTCAACGACCTCCGAGCGAGGGAACACGACCTCGGCCACCACGACCGCTTCGTCTACGACGGCCTGACCCGCCTCCAGGGGATTCTGGACGAGCGAACGGGAGCGTCGGACGAGCAGCGGCTGTACCTGCTCGGCTTCGGCACCCAGGACGACGGGCGGGCGATCGTCGCCCAGGGAAACCCCGACACGGCCGCGCACACGGCGGTGTTGGTGCCGGGGACGGGAACGGACATCAACGGAGTGGGGGGTCAGCTCGTCCGCACTGAGAGGATGCAGGAGGCGGCGATTCGGCTCGGCCGCGGAGACGTCTCGGTGATTTCCTGGCTTGACTACGACGCTCCGGAGATCTCGGACAGCGTCATCACCCGGGGACGCGCGAACGAGGCCGCGCCAGATCTTCGGGACTTCACCGCGGGTCTCAAGGCAGCACATGCCGGGGCCGACAGTCATCTCACGGTGGTGGGCCACAGTTACGGCTCCACCGCGGTCGGCGCCGCGGACTCCGGCGGCGGAGGTCTGGGAGCCGACGACATCATCGTCTTGGGCAGCCCCGGTATGACGGTGTCGAACGTCGAGCAGCTCCACATCTCGCCAGAGTGCCTCTGGGTTGGTGCGGCATCCGACGACTTCGTCGCTCACAATCTGTCCGGCCTCAGCCTCGGTCGTTCACCGCAACACTTCGCGTTCGGCGACGTACGGGAGATGCCTGTCGACACCACGGGGCACAGCGCCTACTGGGACCGGAGCAGTCTGTCCCTCACGAATATGGGCCGCATCATCGCTGGTGAGCCACCTCTGAACGAATCGGCAGGGCAATGAGAGCGAGCACCCTGAAACGGGGTATGAGGCCACGCGTCGTAGTCGCGGTGGCCGCGGCGCTGACGCTGGGAGCATGCGGCATGTCTGACGGTGGCACGGACGACAGCGGAGTCAACGATCCACTTCCTCGTATGACCAAGGAGGAGGCCGAGGAATGGGCGGCGCACTGGACCGAATCCATGGCCCGAACCGCACAAGCGGACATCGACCCGGAGTCCGTCCGCGCGAGATACATCGACTGTGTCGGCGCGAACGATGAAGTGGCTGGCGACGGGCGCTTCTACCTCATGTACTCCGCACGCGCCGATCTCGAATCAGAGCGAAGGGCGGAAGCCGTACGAGCCATCCGAGACACCCTCGAGGAGAACGGGTTGGAGATCCGGGGCTTTCGCGCCGATCCCTCGGTGACTCCCGCCAACGCGGTGGACGCCTGGCACCCGAAAGACCATCAGTCCGTCACTGCCGAGGACAACGGCGACTCCCAACTCCTGCTGACGGTGGACACGCCCTGCCTGCTGCCGCCTGGCGTCGAGCAGCAGCCGTTCGACTGAGCCGGCGCGTCGACCGGTCGCGCGGATCGCGTCCGCGACCGATACCGTCGACCGGTGAGCTTCGACCCCGCCGACCCCGCGTTCCTCGACGACCCCTACCCGGCGTTCGCCGCCCTCCGCCAGCAGGGACCCGTGCACTGGCACGACGGCCTCGGGCTGCCGGTCGCCGTGTCGCACGCCGCGTGTGGCGACGTGCTTCGGGACCGTGCCGCGGGGCGGATCTGGCGGGACAGGGAGCCGGCGGCCGCGTTCCCGGCGTTCAACCTGCTGCACCGCAACTCCCTCCTGGAGAACGAGCCGCCCCGGCACACCCGGCTGCGCCGGCTGGTCTCGACCGCCTTCAACCGCGGGCACACCGCGCGGCTCGAGCCGCGCGTCCGGGCGGTGGCCGACGGCCTCGTCGACCGGCTCGCCACGGCCATCGCGGCTGACGGCGCGGCCGACCTCCTCACGCATCTCGCCGCGCCGCTGCCGATCGAGGTGATCGCCGAACTGCTCGGCGTGCCGGTCGGGGACCGGCCGCGGCTGCAGCCCTGGTCCAACGCCATCGTCAAGATGTACGAGTACGGGTTGTCACCCGAGGGCGCCGCCGAAGCCGAGGCGGCGGCGGCCGACTTCGCGGCGTACCTGCGGGACCTGGCCGCTCGCCGGGCCAGGGAACCGGGCGACGACCTGATCAGCGACCTGGTCGCCGTCCGCGACGGCTCCGACCGGCTGTCCGACGACGAACTCGTCGGCACCGCCGCGCTGTTGCTGATGGCCGGGCACGAGGCCACGGTCAACGTGATCGGCAACGGCGTGCTGGCGCTCCTGCGCCACCGCGACCAGTGGGACCGGCTCGTCGCCTCGCCGGCGGAGCTCCTCCCCACCGCCGTCGAGGAGTTGATCCGGTACGACGCCCCGCTGCAACTCTTCGAGCGGACGGCCGTCGCGCCCACCACCGTGGCCGGCCACCGGCTCGAACCCGGCCAGAAGATCGCCGCCCTGCTCGGGGCCGCCGCCCGCGACCCCGCCGTGTTCACCGACCCGGACCGGCTCGACATCGGCCGCTCGCCCAACCCCCACCTCGGCTTCGGCGCCGGCATCCACTACTGCGTCGGCGCCCCGCTCGCCCGCGTCGAGATCGCCGCCGCCCTGGCCGCCCTCACCACCCGCCTCCCGGGACTCCGCCTCGCCGAAGCACCGGAACGCCGCCCGGAGTTCGTCATCCGCGGCCTGCGCACGCTGCCCGTGACGACCTGACGGTTTCACCCGCCCCGCCGCAGGCGTTGCTCATGTGCCCTCGCTCGGCGAGCGGCCACGCTCGCCGTCGTTCCTCCCTCCGTCACGGGTGCGTCCCCAAAGGTCGGCGCGGGTGGTGACCACTTCTCGGGATCGGAAAGGATGGGCGCATGACCAGCGAGGGGACCAATGACGGTGAGACCACCACCACGAGCTACGTGCTTCGGCCACCCGGCCGACCGGCCGCGGAGGGGCGGCTGATCGGTGGGCGGTACCGGCTGCGGAGCCGGCTCGGGCAGGGCGGCATGGGCACCGTGTGGCGGGCGTACGACGAGTTGATGGACCGGGAGGTCGCGGTCAAGGAGCCGCGCACACCGGAGAACGTTCCGGAGGCGCAGCGGTCCACGCTCTACGAGCGGATGCATCGCGAGGCGCGCGCCGCGGCGCGGATCAGCCACCCGTCGGTCATCACTCTCCACGACGTGGTGACCGAGGACGGGCAGCCCTGGCTGGTGATGGAGTTGGTGCGCGGCGAGTCACTCGACGACGTGCTGGACAGCGGCACCCTCGACGTGACGGAGGCGGCCCGTGTCGGCCTCGCCGTGCTGGGCGCGTTGTCCGCCGCGCACGAGGTGGGCGTGACGCACCGGGACGTGAAGCCGGCGAACGTGCTCATGGGGTCCGAGGAGCGGGTGGTGCTCTCGGACTTCGGCATAGCGCGGCTCGAGGGCGAGCAGGGGCTGACCGACACGGGGGCGCTGATCGGTTCTCCCGAGTACATGGCGCCGGAACTGGCCCTGGGACAACGGCCGGGGCCGGCGTCCGACCTGTGGTCGCTCGGTGTACTGCTCTACGTGGCGGTGGAGGGCGTCTCGCCGTTCCGCAGGAGCCGTGCCGCGGCCACGTTCCAGGCGGTGGTCTCCGCCGAGCCACCACGGCCGTTGCGGTCGGCGGGGCCGCTCGGAGAGTTGATCACGCGGATGCTCGACAAGTCGCCGGCGGCGCGCCCCGAGGTGGCCGAGGTCCGCCGGGTGCTCCGCGCCGCCATGGCGCCGCCGGCCGCCCCCCACGCCTGTCTCTTATACACA
>NZ_SMKI01000513.1 GCF_004348415.1 Streptomyces hainanensis | reverse complement strand
GGGTGGGGGGAAACCCAGGGGCCGTCAGGCCCAGAGCTGGCCGTGGAGGTGTTCGATGGCCGCTTCCGTCGTCGGGGCCGTGTAGATGCCCGTGGACAGATACTTCCAGCCCCCGTCCGCGACGATGAAGACGATTTCCGCCGGTTCACCCGCCCGGAGGGCCCGGCGGCCGACACCGATGGCCGCGTGGAGGGCCGCGCCGGACGAGACGCCGGCGAAGATGCCTTCCTGGGCCAGGAGTTCACGGGTCCGCGTCACCGCGTCGGCCGAGCCGACGGAGAAGCGCGAGGTGAGCACCGACTCGTCGTACAGCTCGGGGACGAAGCCCTCGTCGAGGTTCCGCAGCCCGTACACCAGGTCGTCGTAGCGCGGCTCGGCCGCGACGATCTGGATGCCGGGCCGCCGCTCGCGCAGGTAGCGGCCGACGCCCATCAGGGTGCCGGTGGTGCCGAGGCCGGCCACGAAGTGGGTGACGGACGGCAGGTCGGACAGGATCTCGGGGCCGGTGGTGGCGTAGTGGGCGCCCGCGTTGTGCGGGTTGCCGTACTGGTAGAGCATCACCCAGTCGGGGTGCTCGGCGGCCAGCTCCTTGGCGAGCCGGACGGCGGTGTTGGAGCCGCCGGCGGCCGGGGACGGGATGATCTCCGCGCCCCACATGGCCAGCAGTTCCCGCCGCTCCGACGAGGTGTTCTCCGGCATCACGCAGACGATCCGGTAGCCCTTGAGCCGGGCCGCCATGGCCAGCGAGATGCCGGTGTTGCCCGAGGTGGGTTCGAGGATGGTGCAGCCGGGCGTGAGTCGGCCGTCCTTCTCCGCCTGTTCGATCATGAACAGGGCGGGCCGGTCCTTGACGGAACCCGTCGGGTTGCGGTCCTCGAGCTTGGCCCAGATCCGCACGTTCTCGGCCGGCGACAGGCGCGGCAGCCGTACCAGGGGCGTGTTGCCCACGGCCGCCAGCGGCGAGTCGAACCGCATCAGCGCATGCCCCCGGCGACGGCCGGCAGGATGGTGACGCTGTCGCCGTCGGTCAGCTCGGTGTCGACCCCGCTGAGGAAGCGGACGTCCTCGTCGTTGAGGTAGACGTTGACGAAACGCCGCAGCGTGCCGCCGTCCTCGACGAGCCGGGCCTTGATGCCGGGGTGGCTGGTGTCCAGGTCGGCGAAGAGCTCGGCGATGGTCGCCCCGGAGCCCTGGACGGCCTTCTCGCCGTCGGTGTAGTCGCGGAGGATGGTCGGGATGCGGACCTCGATGGCCATGAGGACTCCAGGAAAAGGGCTTGGGCAACGAATGCGATGCGAGAGACGGGAGAAGCGGTGCTGCGGGAGACGTGCGGCTGAATCAGTGAGACGCGCGACACATGGCGCTGGCGAGGCGGCACAGATCGACGTGCAGACGCGCCACCAGCGGGACGCCGCCGGGCCATTCGTCGTTCACGCCGTGGGAAACCATGGTCGCATCGTAGCCATTCCCGGCAACGCGCACGGAAATCGGCTCATAACATCGGCCACCGGCTTCCCTCTCAGACCACCCGCACCTCCTCCTCGGTGACCTCGCCCTCCACGATGCGGAACGAGCGGAACGAGACCGGGCCCTCGTCGTTGCCGCACTCCGCCGTGGAGACCAGGACGTAGTGCGCGCCCGGCTCGTTGGCGTACGAGATGTCGGTGCGGGACGGGTACGCCTCGGTGGCGGTGTGGGAGTGGTAGATGACCACCGGCTCCTCGTCGCGGTCGTCCATCTCGCGGTAGAGCCGCAGCAGGTCGCCCGAGTCGAACTCGTAGAAGGTGGGCGAGCGCGCCGCGTTGAGCATCGGAACGAACCGTTCGGGACGGTCGGTGCCGGCCGGTCCCGCGACCACCCCGCAGGCCTCGTCGGGGTGGTCGGCGCGGGCGTGGGTGATGATCCGGTCGCGCAGCTCCTGGCTGATGGTAAGCATGGCGCCAGGGTAGGCGGGGTGGCTCGGGGTCAGGGCAGCAGCGTCCCGATCAGGGAGTCCTGGAGGCCGCCGAGCCAGACGTAGGCGAGCACGATCGGCCTGTTGGGGTCGCCGGCGGGGAAGTCGAGCATGGCTTCGGCGGCGTCGTCGTCCTTGATGTCCAGGCGGACGGCGATGGTGAGCCGCAGGTCGTTGAGCGCGCCGAGCCAGCGCCTGGCGTCCTCGGGGCCGAGCGTCAGCACGGCCGGGGAGTCGCCCTCCGCGGCCCGGCCGGCCTCGTCGAGGCCGCGGACCATGGCGAGCAGGTCCTCCCGCTTGCGGGTCCTGAGGTCGGTCTCCGTGAAGCGGCGGAACTCGGCGGCCTGTCGGCGGACCTCGTCGTCCTGGTCCTGCCCCGGCTCGCCGTAGGCGTCGGGGAAGAGGCGGGCCAGCGCCGGGTCCTTCGGCGGCTCGCTCGGGCCCTCGGTGAACAGCGCGGCCAGCGGGTCGTCCCCGCCGTCGGCCGGGCCCTGCTCGGGGCCGATCAGCTCGAGCAGTTGGCGGGCCAGGGTGCGGAGGACGGAGGCCTCGCCCTCGTCGAGCGCGATCGCGGCGCCGCCCTCGGGGTCGCGGGTGGCCTCGAAGTAGGCCACCATCAGCGGTCCTGCTGCAGCGTGGCCCACAGGCCGTAGCCGTGCATCGCCTGCACGTCCCGCTCCATCTCCTCGCGACTGCCCTCGGAGACGATCGCCCGACCCTTGTGATGCACGTCCAACATGAGCTTCTTGGCCTTGTCCTTCGAGTAGCCGAAATACGCCTGGAAGACGTAGGTCACGTAACTCATGAGATTCACCGGGTCGTTGTGCACGACCGTGACCCACGGCACGTCCGGAGCCGGCACCTCGGCCGGCGCCTCCTGCGACTGTGTGCTCTCGATCTCCATGGGGATGGCACTCACGGCTCCCATGCTGCCATCCCGGGCGCCCCCATGCCCAAGCGGCCGCCCCGGGACGCCAGATATCGTCACTCTGACGAGATCCGGGGTAGGGTGGCGCCATGAACGTGGATGTGAGGGACGAAGGACGGTCGGGAGCGCCCGTGGCGGTGCCCTCGACCGCCCTGTTCACCGACCAGTACGAGCTGACGATGCTCCAGGCCGCGCTGCGGGCCGGCACCGCGCACCGGCGTTCGGTCTTCGAGGTCTTCACCCGCCGGCTGCCGGAGGGCCGCCGCTACGGGGTGGTGGCCGGCACCGGCCGGGTGCTCGACGCGGTGGAGAACTTCCGCTTCGAACCGGACCTCCTGGAGTACCTGGACGAGCGGGGCGTCGTGGACCGGCCGACCCTCGACTGGCTGGCCGACTACCGGTTCACCGGCGAGGTCCACGGCTATCCGGAGGGCGAGGTCTACTTCCCCGGCTCGCCGATCCTCCAGGTCCAGGGCAGTTTCGCGGAGTGCGTGCTGCTGGAGACCGTGATCCTGTCGATCCTCAACCACGACTCGGCGGTGGCCGCCGCCGCCTCCCGGATGGCGGTCGCGGCGATCGGCCGGCCGCTGATCGAGATGGGCGCCAGGCGCACCCACGAGCTGGCGGCGGTCGCCGCCGCCAGGGCCGCGTACGTCGGCGGCTTCTCCTCGACCTCGGACCTGGCCGCCGGCTACCGCTGGGGCATCCCCACGGTGGGCACCAGCGCCCACGCGTTCACGCTGCTGCACGACTCCGAGCGGGACGCGTTCACCGCCCAGGTCGCGTCGCTCGGCACCGGCACCACCCTGCTGGTGGACACCTACGACGTCGCCGAGGCGGTCCGCACGGCCGTCTCGGTCGCCGGGCCCGAGCTCGGCGCGGTGCGGATCGACTCGGGGGACCTGCTGGTGGTGGCGCACCGGGTGCGGCAGCAGCTGGACGAGCTGGGCGCGCGGAGCGCCAGGATCGTGGTGACCAGCGACCTCGACGAGTACGCGATCTCCTCGCTCGCGGCGGCGCCGGTCGACGCCTACGGGGTGGGCACCCAGCTGGTCACCGGCAGCGGGCACCCCACCTGTTCCATGGTCTACAAGCTGGTGGCCAGGGCCACCGACGACGACCCGCGGTCGCCGCTGGTGCCGGTGGCCAAGAAGTCCCTCGGCGGGAAGCTGTCGGTGGGCGGCGTGAAGTGGGCGGCGCGGGCGAAGGACGAGTACGGGGTGGCTGCCGAGGAGATCATCGGCACGGGACCGGTGCCCGACGAGCTCACCGACTCGCTGCTGAGCGTGGAGCTGATGCGGGACGGCCGGGTCCTCGTCCGGGAGAGCCTGGACGCGGCGCGGCACCGCCACGAGCGGGCGCGGAGCGGCCTGCCGCTCTCCGCCACGCAGCTCTCGCGGGGCGAGCCGGTGCTCCCGACTCGTTATCGCACCGAGGCGCCGGTGACGGCGTAGGCTCACAACCGATCGCCGACAGTCACGGAACGATTCGAATCCGTCTTCTTCGTTCGTCTTCTGTAAACGAGGTGTTCCCATGCAGCGCGCCCTGATCGTCGTCGATGTGCAGAACGACTTCTGCGAGGGGGGAAGCGTCCCCGTCACCGGCGGCGCGGACGTCGCGGCCGCGATCACCGACCTGATCGGCGCCGCCACGCCGGCCTACCGGCACGTGGTGGCCACCCGCGACCACCACGTCGACCCGGGCGACCACTTCTCGTCGCGCCCGGACTTCGTCCACTCCTGGCCCCGGCACTGTGTGGTCGGCACCGAGGGCGTCGGCTTCCACCCGAACTTCGCGCCGGCGGTCGCCTCGGGGGCGGTCCACTCGATCTTCGACAAGGGCGCCTACGCGGCCGCCTACAGCGGCTTCGAGGGCGCCGACGAGTCCGGCCTCGGCCTCGCCGACTGGCTCAGGGCGCGCGGCGTGACGGCCGTCGACGTGGTCGGCATCGCCACGGACCACTGCGTGCGGGCCACGGCCCTGGACGCGGCCCGGGAGGGCCTGTCGACCCGGGTCCTGCTGAGCCTCACGGCGGGCGTCAGCCGACGCACGGTCGACGCGGCCTGCGAGGAGATGACGGCGGCCGGCATCGAACTGGACGGCCACCCGGTGGTGGCGGCCGACTGACCCGGCCCCGGCCGGGGCCGCCGGGGCGCCGGGGCGCCTCCGGCTCGGTTCCTCCCACCCGCCCCTGTCTCTTATACACAAC
>NZ_SMKI01000512.1 GCF_004348415.1 Streptomyces hainanensis | reverse complement strand
GGGGAAAAACCCCCGGCCGGCGTCAGGCGCGGCGCCGCAGCAGGTGCCGCATCGGGTGCCAGGATTCCGTCGCGTCGTCGAGGCGGGCGCGCCAGACGATGCCCTCGGGGTGGTGGAGGACGGCGGAGATCTCGTCGGGGGTCGGCGGGGCCGTGTTGCCCCGCAGGTAGACGGCCCGGAGGCCCAGGTTCCGTACGCGGGTGAGGGCCCGTGGCCGGTTGATCGCGTGAACCAGCACCCGGACGCCGCGTCCCGGCGCGACCGGGTGCGGCAGGCCGAGTGCCACGACGACGCTGCCGTCGGGCAGCTGAACGAAACCTCCATCTGACATGTCACACATCCTTACGCGCTCGGCCGCCGCCCGTCGAGGGGCGGCGGCCGAGACCGTGGTCACCACGCGGGTGACCTGCGGCGATCACGTAACGGAGTCGGTCAGCGACCGCTGGACGACACGTGCACGACGATCGGCTTCGAGGTGTTCAGCGGCTGCGAGAGGATCGAGATCCTGGTGTTCGTGTCCGGCACCTGCACGCTGTTGAACGGGTTGTCCGTGTCGTAGTACGTGCCGCGTCGGTCGTCGAACACCGGGGATCCCAGCTGGGCCCGCAGGGTGGTGGGCTCGCTGTTGCGGTGCAGGGTGAGCCGGCTGGTCGGGTACCAGCTGAAGGTGGCGTCCCGCGACTGGATCCGGTTCCGCATCAGGCTGCCGTCGGACCAGCGGTCGGCCTCGGCGTGGGCGTCGACCGGGAGGATCAGGCCGGTGCCGGGGTGCTGGCTGACGTCGTTGTCCAGCTCCGAGGTGTCCCACAGCCAGACCAGCATGCCGTTCTGGTAGGAGAAGTGCTCGACCCAGTCGGGCCGCTGGTCGAGGAAGCCGAAGTTGTACGGGCCGGTGCGCAGCGTCCGGTCGTAGTTGACGTACTGCCGGTTCTCCACCAGGTAGTACTGCGGGTAGTCGCCGCTGATGGACGCGCCCACCACCGAGAAGCCGTCGGCCTCCCAGTCGCCCGCGCCGTTCTCCGCGTCGTCCGCGAAGATCGTCTCGCCGTCGGCGGTGACGCTGATCTCGTCGGCCGTGAAGCCGGTCATGGTCAGCGAACCGTCGGTCTGGTAGCGGAAGCGGATGTCGACGGACTGGCCGACGTAGGCGTCCAGTCCGTAGGAGACGGGGACGTCGCCCATCGACTCGCCGGTGATGACCGGGCGGTCGGCGCCGTCGCGGGGCAGCGCCTCGCCGTTCGCCGTGCCGTCGAGCGGCGTCCAGGTGGAACCGTTGGTCGACGCCTCGGCGTAGAGGAAGTCGTAGTCCTCCTCGATGGACCACCAGCCGGTGAGGTCGAGCGAGGCCGACGTGCTCGCGCCGGTCAGGTCGACGGTGCGGGACAGCGTGTTGACGAGGTCGTCGCCCGAGCCGCTCCACCACTGGTTCTCGCCCTGGGCGGGCGGGTGGATCGGGTTGGTGACGGTCTTCTCCGGCAGTTCGACGATCAGCGCCTGGCTGCCGCGGTTGCGGCCGTCCTCGGGGTAGGTGACGCCGGCCGGGCCGAGTTGGTGGGTCGACCGGGTGGCGGCCTGCGCCACGTCGTAGTCGAGCCAGCCGAGTTGCAGCTTCTCCCAGGGGCCCATGTCGTTCGGCAGGGCGCCGATGGAGCCGTCGCCGAGGCCCAGCCAGGAGCCGGAGGACATCAACGTCCAGAACGCGGTGCCGTTCTCGCCGCCCTGGGTGTCGTACAGGTCGGGCAGGCCGAGGTCGTGGGCGTACTCGTGGGCGAAGACGCCCACGCCGCCGTTCTCCGGCTGGATGGTGTAGTCGCCGACCCAGAAGCCGGTGTCGCCGATCTCGGTGCCGCCGGCCAGGTTGCCCTCGGGGCCGGTGAGGCCCACCTGGTCGCCGAAGGCGTACCAGCGGTGCGCCCAGATGGCGTCCTCGCCCTGCGCGCCGCCGCCGGCCGACTCGTCCTCGCCGGCGTGCACGATCTGGAAGTGGTCCAGATAGCCGTCGGGCTCGTTGAAGTCGCCGTCGCCGTCGAAGTCGTAGCGGTCGTACTGGTCGTACTCGGCGAGCGTGGCCTGGAGTTCCTCGGGCGTGGCGCCCTCGGCCAGCTGGTCCTCGTACCAGGTGTTGACGCCGTCGGCGACGACCTCCCACACGGAGCGGCAGGTGCTCGCGCCACAGGCGTTGTTGCCGTACCTGGCCTCGTTGTAGTCGACCTTGACCCAGTCGCTGACGTAGCCGTCGATCGAGTAGCGGCCGGAGGACTGGCTCTCGAAGTACTGCTTCACGGACGGGACGTCCGGGTCCTCCGAGTAGTAGAGGTCCTCGTAGTACTGGCGGTCGAAGTCCTCCTGCCAGATCGTGGAGTTGTCCACCGAACGGTCGGGCTCGGCGATCTGGTTGACCAGCGGGCCCGGGTCACCGCCGTACTGGGGGTGGATCTCCTCGCCGAACTCGACCAGGATCGTGAAGATCCGGTCGGTTCCGGTCGTCGCCGTGTCGACGAACTCGCCGTCGCTCAGCTCGACCACCTCGGAGCCGCCCCGGCCGCGCGCGGTGGCCTCGCCGGAGAGCAGCTGCTGGTAGGCCTCCTGACGCTGGGCCTCACGCTTGTCGCCGAGCGGGTTCTCCAGCTCGGGCTCCGCGGCGGCGTACGGCTCCGCGGCCTGGGGCGCCTGCTCCGGGTCGGCGGGCGGCTGCGCGTGGGCGGCCCCGGCGGGCAGCAGCACGGCGGCGCCGATGGCGGCGACGGCCGTCATGACCGCGGCGGTCGTCGATCTCGTGGATCTCTTGCCGGTGTTCACCTGTTGACTGTCCTCCCTGCGCGTGTAGTGACACGACGGGTGCATTTGACATGAGTGAGTCAGAAAAAGACAGTCCTTGATTCAACCCCCCGTTACCACTACCGTCGTTCGTCCGTCCGTCGAGCCGTCATTCGTGAACCCGTGCGCCCCCCGTGCACCGGTACGGCCGCCGGGCGCGCGCTTATCGGTCGCGCCGCGCGGGCATCGAGGCCCGTAGAACCGTTCGAGGGGAGTTCACCCCGCCGCCCCCTTCGGCACGGTCCGCCGCCAACCATGACCGAGGACGGACACCGCCATGCCGCACCCGACCCCCGCTCAGATCATCTGTGGTTCGGTCACCGTCATCTCCACCACCTTCGCCCTGTTACTCCTGGCACCGGCCCTCTCGGGCCCGGGTCTGGCGCTGGTGGCCGGTGTCGCCCTGCTGCTCGGCGTCCTCGTCGCGCTGGCCCTGCGGGCCCGCCGTGCCGGCCGGGCCCCGGCCGCGCGGCCTCAACAGCCTGCCCAACCGGGGCCGGTCGACACGCCGCGCCGGCGCCCTGGCGTTACGGTCTGAACAGCGTGCGCCCCGGCGCGCACGCCCCGCGTGACGCGGGGGTGACGCCGGGCGCGCCTCAGGCCGTCGACACCACGACGGTCCTGGCCACCTTGTCGTGCAGGCACTGTCGATACGGCCGGTCCCAGGTGCAGTTGAGGACGTTGACCAGCCAGAAGACGAAGCCGAAGCAGGGCACGAGCTGTGGCAGCGAGTAGACGCCCGCCCGGTACCAGCCCGGGTTGCCGTGTGGCACGGTGCCGTCCGCCAGCATCGCCACTCGGATACGCATCGCCATCTTGCCGAGGGTCTGGCCGCGGGCGCTGAGCATCAGGCCCTCGTAGACGAAGTAGACGACGAGCACGATCGCCTCGGAGCCGTAGGCCCCGCCCTGGCCGTCGCCGGTCCAGCCGTAGTGCCCCACCACCGGCCACATCAGCAGCGTGACGGGGACGCCCACCACGATCGAGTCGATGATCCGGGCGATCAGCCGGCGGCCGCGGTTGGCGAGCGGGGGCATGCCGGCCAGCGGGTCGGCCGCACCCCGGGCGTCGCCGTAGGGGTTGGCGCCGTAGGGGTTGGCGCCGTAGGGCTCCTCGGGCGGCGGGGCCTTGGGCAGCCCCCGCTCGCCCTCGTCCCCCTCGGGCCGCCGGTCGGGGTCGTCCTGGGGGTCCGGCCGTGGCTCGTCGCTGCTCATGCCCCAAGTCCACCCCGACGCCCGGCGGCCCGCATCCGGGCGCCGGGCGGATGGATGACGGGCCGGCCGGCCACGGCCCGGCCCCGGGGCCTCAGCCCTGGGGCTTGGTCACCGCGACGAAGGTGCGGGCGGCCTTGTCGTGCCAGGTCTGGCGCCAGGGCCGGTCGCGGGCCCCCATCACCAGGCTCACGATGCCCACCACCAGCAGCGCGAGCACGTTGTAGAGCAGCCAGCGCAGCAGCGACGCGCCGAACGACGGCTTCTCCTGCCGCTCCACGTCGACGACCCGGGCGCGGACGATGCCCTTGCCCAGCGTGGTGCCCCAGATCGCGGTGGGCAGCGCCTCGAAGAGCAGCCCGACGACGAGGAAGACGCCGAGTACCAGGGCGATGTAGCCGCCCGTGGTGCCGTCGACCAGCCAGATCTGCCGGGTGACGCCGGCCTGCTCGGCCGCGTCGATCTGGTCCTGGATGTGGTCCCGGGCGCTGTCGACCAGGGGCAGGGCCACGGCGACCGCGGCACCCACCGGCAGCAGCGAGTCCACGATCCGGGCCATCAGCCGGCGGCCGAGGCCGGCCGGGTACTTCTGCCCGGGATCGACGAACTGCCGCACCATGGTGAGCGGATCGCCCTGGTGGGACTGGAGGTAGGGCGACTGGCCCGCGGGGGCGGAGCCGGCCTGCGGGTAGCCGTAGCCACCGCCGGCGGCGGACGGCTGCTGCTGTTGTTGCTGCTGTTGCTGTTGCTGTTGCGGGTAGCCGTAGCCACCACCGACCGCGCCGGGCTGCTGGGGGTAGCCGTAGCCGCCCGGGACTCCTGGCTGCTGCTGCGGCGGGTAGCCGTAGCCGGCGGCGCCGGGCACCGGCACGCCCTGCTGGGGGCTGCCCGGCACCTGGACGCCCTGCTGCGGGCTCGGCTGGGGCGGTGCGCCGAGCCCGGGCGGCCCGGCCTGCTGCGGCACCGAGGGCGACGGGGGCGTGGGCGGCGCGTGGGCGGCCTGCACGGGCGGCCCGGCGGGGGCCACGTCGGCGCCCTGGGCCAGCTCGTGGACCTGCCGCTCCCACGAGCCGCCGGGC
>NZ_SMKI01000511.1 GCF_004348415.1 Streptomyces hainanensis | reverse complement strand
GGGTAGGGTCGAGCGGTGGACGTGCACGTCTCGATCGATGGTCCTGGCGACATCGCCACCCGGATCTACCGCCAGCTGCTCGACGCGATCCTCGACGGCCGGCTGCGCCCGGGGGAGCGGTTGCCGGCCAGCAGAGAGCTCGCCCGCGGCCTCGCCGTCGCCCGCAACACCGTGGCCGTCGCGTACGAACGGCTGGCGGCCGAGGGCTTCGTCGTCGCCCGGGTCGGGGCCGGCACCTTCGTCAGCACCGAGCCGGTCACGCCGCCCGCCGCGCCGCGCCCGCCCCGCCCCCGGGCGGCGCCGCGCGGTCGCGCCGTCCGGCCACGCCCGATCTGGGACGACGTCACGCCCGCCGTCGGGCCGGCCGCCGGCCCGCCGCCGCGGTACGACTTCCGGGTCGGCACGCCGGACCCCACCCTGTTCCCCTTCGCCACCTGGCGCCGCCTCGTGGCCGCCGAACTCCGGGCCTCGGCGTTTCACGGCGCCCCCGGCTACGGCGACCCCGGCGGGCACGCCGGGCTGCGCGCGGCCGTCGCTCGGTACGTCGGCGTCTCCCGATCCGTGCGCGCCGACGCCGAGGGCGTGCTGGTCACGCGGGGTGCCCAACAGGCGCTCGACCTCGTCGCCCGAGTGGTGACCGAGCCGGGCGACGTGGTGGCCGTCGAGGACCCCGGCTACCCGGCCGCGCGCCTGCTGTTCCGCTCGCACGGTGCCCGTGTGGTGGGAGTGCCGGTGGACGGCGAGGGGCTGGTCGTCGACGCGCTCCCGGCCGCGGCCCGGCTGGTGTACGTCACGCCCTCCCATCAGTTCCCGCTGGGCACGTCCATGTCGCCGGCGCGGCGGGCGGCGCTGCTCGCCTGGGCGGCCCGCCGCGACGCCGTGGTCGTGGAGGACGACTACGACAGCGAGTTCCGCTTCGGCGGCCGCCCGTTGGAGCCGTTGCAGAGCCTCGATCGTGCCGGCCGGGTCGTCTACGTGGGCACGTTCTCGAAGACCCTGCTGCCGATGCTGCGGCTCGGCTTCCTCGTCGCCCCGGCCGCCCTGCGGCCGGCACTCCGCGCGGCCGGGCAACTCACCGACTGGCACGGCGAACACGTGGGGCAGGCCGCGCTGGCCCGCCTCATCGACTCCGGGGAACTCGCCCGCCACGTCCGGCGGGCCACCCGCGTCTACGCCGAGCGCCGCGACCTGGTGGTGGCGGCGCTGCGGCGCGACCTCGTCGACCGGCTCGACGTGGTCGCCTCCGCCGCCGGCCTGCACCTCGCCGCCAGGCTCCGCCCCGGCCAGGCCGTCGACATCGACGTCGTGCGGGAGCGGGCGGCGGCCTCGGGCGTCGCGGTCGAGAGCCTGGCGGCCTACCGCTCCGACGGCCGCCCGGCCCAGCACGGACTCGTCCTCGGCTACGGCGCCGTCGCCACCGCCGACGTCGCCGAGGGCCTCCGGCTCCTCGCCGGCTGCTTCCGGGACGCGCGGACCCGGCCCTAGCGCGACCCGGACGGCAGCCGCCCGAAGTGGAACGGGCAGTGGTCGCCGCCGATGCCGACGGTGGTGGGCCGTTCGAAGGTGAAGCCGGCCCCGAAGAAGTGCCGCTCCCTGGACTCGTCGAGGCCGCGCTCGCGCAGCAGCCGGGGGAGCAGGGTCGGGAAGCCGTCGACGACGGCCCGCGTCTCGACGTCCGAGTCGGGCAGCTGGCCGGCGGACGCCCCGTCGGCATCGGCGTCGGCGCGGGGCTCCTCGGTGGTCAGGTCGGGTTCTCCGGCGGGTGGTCGGTCGGTCGTCGTGCGAGGCCGCGCACCAGCGTGCGGGCCAGTCGGTCGGGGTCCACGGGCCCGGCGTCGAGCGTCGTGACGACGGTGACGCCGTGCAGCAGCACCAGCACGTCGGCCGCCGCCGACCGGGCGTCGAGCCCGGGGCGGAGCTGGCCGGCGGTCTCGGCCTCGGTGAGCACCGGGTCGAGGGCCTGCCGCCAGCCGTCCAGGGCGACCCGCTTCCCGGCGACGCCCTCGGCGAGCTCCGGGAGCGCCTCGGTGCGGAGCACGACGACCTCCAGCAGTTCGCGGAACCTCGGGTCCGACCGGACGCGCCGCGTGTAGTCGGCGACGAAGCGCTCGAGGCGGGACAGCGGCGGCCGGTCGCCGTCCAGCGCGCCGAGGACCTCGCCGGCCAACTCGCCCCAGCGGGCCGCCAGCGCCGCCGCGAACAGGTCGGCCTTGTCGCGGAAGTGGTGGTAGAGCGCCCCCCGGGTGACGTGCGCCCGGGCGACGACGTCCGCCAGCCGGGTCGCGGCGTAGCCCTCGCGGGCGACGACCGTGAGCACCGCGTCCAACAGCGCGGCGCGGGTGGCCGCCGCCTCCTCGGCCGTTCTCCTCATACATACATGCAAGCATGTATGTATGAGGGCTGTCCAACCGTCGGCGGTCAGGCCCCGGTGAGGGCCCCCAACCACTCGTGCAGCGCCCTGGCCGTCGACTCGGCGTGCTCGTTCATCATCGTCTGGTGGTTGCCGACCGCCTCGATCGTGTCGTGCTCGACCTCCCAGGCCGTCGTCCACAGCCCCTGGCCCGCCGCCTCGTCGGTCGACGCCTGCGGCATCCGCTCGCCGGCCCGCACCAGCACCACCGGCGCCCGTACCGGCTCCGGCTGCCAGCCGTCGAAGAGGTCGAGGTAGGCGCCCTGCGCGGTGACCTGGGCCTCCGTCATCAGCGCGTACGCCTGGTCGTTGACGGCGATGCCGCGCAGCTGGCCCTCGATCTGCTCCTCGGGTATCCGGTCCTTGGGGAACCAGGTGTCGAGCAGCACCACGGCGCTCGGCGCGCCGCCACGCGCCTCGAGGCGGGCGGCGACGGCGTGGGCCAGCCAGCCGCCCGAGGAGTAGCCGGCCAGCGCGACCGGGGCGTCGGGGTACGCGCGCCGGATCGCGTCGGCGTGCAGGTCGATCACCAGCCCGCTGGTGGCCGGCAGCAGTTCGTCGTCGCCGAAGCCCGGGTGGGGCAGCGCCTGGACGTCCCGGAGGCCGTGCAGATGCAGCGCGAGGCGCGCGAAGTTGTGCGGGCCCGAGGGCGCGACCATGGAGGGCAGGCAGATCAGCGCGGGACCGGCCGGTCCGGTGGCGAGCCGCACCGGCTCCACCGGCCGACCGAACTCCTCGCCGTGTCGGAACACCGGCCGCAGCTTGGCCGCGGCCCGCAACAGGCCCACCCCTTCGGCGAACTTGCCCATCTCGCAGGCCTGCCGGTACAGGTCGCGGACCCCGAACGAGGGCCTGGCGGCGGGCGCCCCGCCGCCCGTCGCCCGCGCCGCGCGCAGGGTCAGGTCGCCCAGGTGCCGGGTGAGTTCGGTGGCGGTCGGGTGCTCGAACACCACCGGGGTGGCGAGCGTCAGGCCGGTCGCCGCCATCAGGCGCCGGCGCAGCTCGACGGAGGCCAGCGAGTCGAAGCCGAGCTCCAGGAACCGGCGTTCCGCGTCCACCTCGTCCGGCGTGGCGTGCCCCAGGATCACGGCGGCCTCGCCCCGCACCAGGTCCAGCAGCCGGCGGCCGCGCTCCGCCTCCGGCAGGGCCGCGAGCTCCGCCGGCCGGTCGCGGGTCGCCTGCCGGTCGGCGTCCTCGGGGCCGGCCGCCGCCCCCTCGTCCGCGCCCTCGTCCGCCCGCAGTTCGGTGAAGAACCGGCCGGGACGGGCCGCCGTGAACAGCGGCAGGAACCGCTCCCAGTCCACGTCGGCGACGGTGACGCCGGTCTCGCCCGAGGCCACCGACTCCCACAGCAGGGCGCCGGCCGCCGCCGGGTCGAGCGGCGGCAGGCCCCGGTCCCGGAGGAAGTCGCGCAGCTCCGGCTCGGCGCCCATGCCGGCCTCGGCCCACGGCCCGAACGAGACCGAGGTGGCGGCGAGTCCCTGGGCCCGGCGCCGCGCGGCGAGCGCGTCGAGGAAGGCGTTGCCCGCGCCGTACGCCGACTGGCCGGCGCTGCCCCACACACCGGAGATGGAGGAGTAGAGCACGAAGGCGTCCAGTGGGACGTCGCGTTCGGCCAGCAGCTCGTCGAGGTGGACGGCGCCGGCGACCTTGCCGGCGATGGTGGCGGCGAACTCGTCGAGCGACACGTCCGTCAGCGGGGCGAGCCGGCCGCCGACGCCGGCCGCGTGGACGACCGTGGAGAGCGGCTCGTCGCCGGGCAGCGAGTCGAGCAGCCCGGCCAGCTGGTCGCGTTCCGACACGTCGCAGGCCACGACGGTGACCCGGGCGCCGAGTGCTCCCAGCTCCGCGAGCAGTTCCTGGGCGCCGGGGGAGTCCACGCCGCGCCGGCTCGTGAGCACCAGGCGGCTGGCGCCGTTGGCGGCCAGCCAGCGCGCCGCGTCCGCGCCGAGTGCGCCCGTGCCGCCGGTGACCAGCGCCGTGCCGCGTGGCCGCCACGGCTCGGCCGCGGCGGGCGCCGGTCCCGCCGGAACCAGCCGGGGCGCCAGGAGCCCGGTGGGCCGGACGGCGAGCTGGTCCTCGCCGTCCGGGCCGGTGAGGGCGGCGCCCAGCCAGCCGAGCGACTCGTCGTCCAACTCGGCCGGCACGTCGAGCAGTCCGCCCCAGCCGTCCGGCCGCTCCAGGGCCAGCGTCCGCCCGAGCCCCCACAGCAGGGCCTGGCGCGGGTCGGGCCCCGGCTCCCCCTCGGCCGCCCGCACCGCGCCGCGGGTGACGCACCACAGCGGGGCGGCGATCCGCAGGTCGGCCAGTGCCTGGGCGAGCGCGCAGGTGAGGGCCGTGCCCTGCGGGAGCGCCGGGTGAGCGGGGTGCGGGGCGGGGTCGAGCGCGAGGAGCGAGAGCACGCCGCCGACGGTGCCGCCCTCGGCGATCACTCCCTTCTCCAGCACCTCCGCCACTCTGGCGCGGTCCGCGTCCTCGGCGGCGAGCGGCAGCCTGACGACCTGTCCGCCGAGGCGCTCGACCACCCAGGACAGGCGGTTGACGAGCTCGTCGTCCACCCCGGCGGGCGGGGTGAGCAGCGGCCAGACGCCGGCGAGCGCGTCGGCGGCCGGCGGCGCGGCCGGCGCCTTCGGGCGCCACTCGACGCGGTGCCGCCAGGACGCCGGGTCCGCCCGGCGTCGCCGCCGGGACGCCGGGGGTGCGGCGAGCGGTGGGGCGAGGGG
>NZ_SMKI01000510.1 GCF_004348415.1 Streptomyces hainanensis | reverse complement strand
GGGGCGTCCTCGGAGTGGAGCAGTATCCGGTTGAGGGCGATCAGGCCGACGCCGGCCGCCAGCCCGATCACGGTGCGGCGCGGGATCCGGGACCACCCACCACCCGACTTATCAGATGAATATGATGAATCTGATGACATGATCAACTGTTCTCACGGCCCGGCGCTCCGGCCGGCCGGCCACACCGGGCCCCCGCCCAGCGACACCCGTTCACCGCACCCGGCGCACCACCGTTGACGCGGCACGCCGGCATACGTTTGACTGAGTCAATGATCGAGTCAACGACCGGCCCGGCCGCCTCCTCGCCGACGACCGAAGTCGTCCGGCGCATCAGGGAGTTCAACCGCGACTACGTCAAGCTCGTCGGCGCCTACGACTACGCGCACCGCCTCGGCACGCCCCACTCGCTGCCCGAGGCCCGCGTCATCTGGGAGCTGGCAGGCCGGGAGCACACCCGGGTCACCGACCTCCGACGCGCCGTCGACATGGACGCCGGCCAGCTCAGCCGGCTGCTCACCCAGGCCGAGGCCACCGGGCTCGTCGAACGCCAGCGCGACCCGGAGGACTCGCGTCGTCAGCTGATCCGGCTCACCCCCGCCGGCCGGGACGCCGTCGCCCTGCTCGACGCCCGCTCCAACTCGGTGATCGGCGAACAGATCCACCGGCTGACCGCGTCCGACCGCGAGCGGCTGCTCGCCGCGCTCGACACCGTCGCCCGCCTGCTCGGCCTGGACCACGGCCGGCCGCCCGAGCCCGGCTTCCGGCTGCGTCCGCCGAAGACCGGCGAGTTCGGCTGGGTCGTCCAGCGCCACGCCGTCAGCTACGCCGAGGGCTACGGCTGGCACACGGGCTTCGAGGCGCTGGTCGCCCAGGCCGTCGGCCGGTTCGCCGCCGAACACGATCCGGCGAGGGAGTCCTGCTGGATCGCCGAGCACGCCGGCGAACCCGTGGGCTCCGCGTTCTGCGTGGACGAGGGCGACACCGTGGCCGGGCGGCCGGCCGCCCGGCTCCGGCTGCTCCTCGTCGAGCCGACCGCCCGCGGCCTGGGCATCGGCGGGGCGCTGGTCGCCGAGGCCGTGCGGTTCGCCCGCGAGGCCGGCCACCACGGCATGGTGCTGTGGACCAACGACGTGCTCACCAGCGCCCGCCGCATCTACCGGGCCGCCGGCTTCACCCTGGTGGCCACCACACCGCACACGAGGTTCGGCCCCCCGGCCAACGGCGAGGACTGGGAACTGCGGTTCTGACTTCCGCCTTCCGCCTTCCGCCTTCTGACTTCCGGCGGCCGGCGGCGCCTAACGGTGTTGCGCGGGGAGCTTCGCCTCGACGGCGGCCAGGATCTCCGTGACCCGCAGCCCGAAGTGGACGTCGCACGGGTGCGGCACGCCGGTCCTCGCCGACTCGACGAGCGCGTCCACCGCCCGCAGGAACGGCCGCACCGCGCCGCCGTCCGCGCGCTCCGGCAGCGTGGTCACCCCGGCCGCGCCGCGCAGCTCGGCGGTGACGGCGGACGCCTGCGGCGGCACGGTGTGCGAGAGCGTCAGCGTGCTGGACGCGCCCGAGACGTGCCGCAGCGCCACGTGCACCATGTCCCCGGGGCCGCGCGCCGCCACCACGCCCTCCGGGCCGACGATGTCGCCGAGCGGCGGCAGGAGCAGCGACAGCGCGTGCGGGCCGACGTCCCACAGCGCGCCGCGCTCCTTGCGCCACGCCGAGTCCGAGTAGGGGGTGTCGGCGCCGCCGAAGACCGGCGAGAACCAGTCGACGCGGCCGGTCAGCCAGCCGTCGGCGCCGCTCTGCGCGGCCACCCAGGCCGCCGTCTCGGGCGCGAACCGCAGCGTGAAGAACACCACGGAGGCCACGCCGGCCGCCCGCGTCGCGGCCGCCAGCTCGCGCGCCGCCTCGACCGTGGTGGCCACCGGCTTGTCGAGCAGCAGGTGGCAGCCGGCCGCCGCGGCCCGCACCGCCAGCGGCGCCTGCACGTCGGGGGGCAGCGCGAACGCCACCGCGTCGCAGTCCGCGAGGAGTTCGTCCGCGCTGTCGTAGGCCCGGGTGCCGAGCCGGCCGGCGAGCTCGGCCGCGGCCCGCGGTCGACGCCCCCAGACCCCCGCAAACTCCGCCTCCGGGTGCTCCGCGAGCGCTGGCCCCTGGGTCAGCCGCGCCCAGGGTCCGGTTCCGAGCAGTCCGATTCTCATGGCGGTGCCTCTCTTCCGATCGCGACGGCGATCAGCGTAGGCGGCCTGGGGATCACACGGCGCCGGTATTCCCGCCGAAACGTAGTTCACAGCTCCTTAACAGTCGGGCAACTGGCGGGAAATGCCAGGTGGTGAGGGTTTGACCAGGCGACCGTGTCGATGTCCGGTGCGGTACCCGGGCCTCGTGACGGGCGCTCAGCGCTGTGACGCACCCGCGATGACCTCCCGGAGGAGCACGACCGTGAGCTACAAGGCCGAGTACATCTGGATCGACGGCACCTCGCCGACCGCCAAGCTGCGCTCGAAGACCAAGATCGTGGCCGACGGCGTCGAGCCGCCGGAGTGGGGCTTCGACGGGTCCAGCACCAACCAGGCCGAGGGCCACGCCTCCGACTGCATCCTCAAGCCCGTCGCCAGCTACCCGGACCCGATCCGCGGCGGCGACCACCTGCTGGTGCTGAACGAGGTCTACAACGTCGCCGACGGCGCCCCGCACGTCTCCAACACCCGCGCCCAGCTGCGCCCGGTCGCCGAGCGGTTCGCCTCCCAGGAGCCGATCTTCGGCATCGAGCAGGAGTACACCTTCTTCAAGGGCTCCCGCCCGCTCGGCTTCCCGGAGAACGGCTTCCCCGCCCCGCAGGGCGGCTACTACTGCGGCGTCGGCGCGGACGAGATCTACGGCCGCGACATCGTCGAGGCGCACCTGGAGAACTGCCTCAAGGCCGGCCTCGGGATCTCCGGCATCAACGCCGAGGTCATGCCGGGCCAGTGGGAGTTCCAGGTCGGCCCGCTCTCCCCGCTGGAGGTCTCCGACCAGCTGTGGATCGCGCGCTGGCTGCTCTACCGCACCGCCGAGGACTTCGGCGTCTCCGCCACCCTCGACCCGAAGCCGGCCAAGGGCGACTGGAACGGCGCGGGCGCGCACACCAACTTCTCCACCAGGGCCATGCGCGAGGGCTACGACGCGATCATCGCCGCCTGCGAGTCCCTGGGCAAGGACGGCAAGCCGCTGGAGCACATCAAGAACTACGGCGTCGGCGTCGAGGACCGCCTCACCGGCGCCCACGAGACGGCCCCCTGGGACCAGTACAGCTACGGCGTCTCCAACCGCGGCGCCTCGGTCCGCATCCCGTGGCAGGTCGAGCGGGACAAGAAGGGCTACATCGAGGACCGCCGCCCCAACGCCAACTGCGACCCCTACGTGGTGACCCGGCTCCTGGTCGACACCGCCTGCACCGAGCTGGCGGAGGCCGGCCTGGTCTGAGCCCACGGGCTCCCCAAGACGCCTCCCCGGCCCACGGCCAGCAGCTCGGGCGCGGGTCCGGGGAGGCACCCGCACAGCGGCGCGCGAGGGCGCGCCCGCCGACCTTCGGCGGGCGCGCCCTCCGCCGTTCGCGCCCCCTGGTGTATCCAGGTACACCCAGGTGTCGGGCAGCTGCCCCCCGTGACGCGTGCCGGACCTGGCCAGCAGACTGTGAGCACGGACGGCACGGGCACGGAAGAGGTCGAAGAACACATGGACAGGCGACGGCTGCGCGAAGCCCTGCTGGCGAGCGCTCAGGGGCTGCTCCTCATCCCGCTGACGATCGGGGTGTCCACGCTGCTGTTCGTGCTCTTCACGGTCTCGGTCGCGCTGATCCCGATCGGCGTCGGCGTCCTCACCACACCGCTGGTCGTCGACGCCGTCCGGGCCCACGCCAACCTCCGGCGGCGGCTGGCCGCCGACTGGTTCGGGATCACCATCACCGCCGGTTACCGGTCGCCGGCCGGCGGCCGGGGCGGCATCGCGGGGCAGGTCGAGCGCTGCATGGTGATGCTGCGGGACCAGACCACCTGGCGCGAGGCCGGCTGGCTGCTCGTCGACGCCGTCGCCGGCCTGGTGCTCGCCCTGATCCCGTTCACGCTCCAGGGCTACGCGGTCTGGGGTCTGGTGCTGCTCGCCGGCGTCTGGGTCCCCATCGTGAACGCGGGCGGCACCCTCTGGTTCGCCTTCGTGCCCGTGAGCTCCTGGTTCACCGCCGTCCTCGCGGCCGTCGTCGGCCTCGGCTTCGGTGTGCTCGCCCAGTACGTCGGCCGCCCGGTGATCCGCGGCCAGGCCCTGATGACCAGGGCCCTGATCGGCCTCTCCGAGCGGCAGTTGCTCGCCCAGCGGGTGGAGCGGCTCGCGGAGACCCGGCACGACGCGGTGGACGGCGCGGCGGCCGAGCTGCGCCGGATCGAGCGCGACCTGCACGACGGCGCCCAGGCCAGGCTGGTGGCCATGGGCATGAGCCTGGGCACCGTCGAGGCCCTGATCGAGCGCGACCCCGAGCAGGCCAAGCAGCTGCTGGCCCAGGCCCGTGCCAGCTCCGCCGAGGCACTGACCGAACTGCGTGACCTGGTCCGCGGCATCCACCCGCCGGTGCTGGCCGAGCGCGGCCTGGGCGACGCGGCGAAGGCGCTGGCGCTGCGCATGCAGCTGCCGGTCGAGGTGGACGTCGAGCTGCCTGGGCGGCTCGACGAGTCCGTCGAGTCCGCCGCGTACTTCGCCATCAGCGAGGTGCTGACCAACGCGGCCAAGCACTCCGGCGCGAGCAACGCCTGGCTCGACATCTACTACAGCGGGCGCGAGCGGACCCTGAGGATCGCCATCACGGACAACGGGCGCGGCGGCGCCGACCTGGACGCCGGCACCGGGCTCCGCGGCCTGGAGCGCCGCCTCGGCCCCTTCGACGGCACGCTCGCCCTGAGCAGCCCGGCCGGCGGCCCGACCCTGGTCACCATCGAGATCCCCTGCGCGCCGCACGACTAGACGAATAGTTCCGATGTGGCTCAGTGGTCGTAGGCGGTCAGTGACCTGGTGATGGGTGCGCCGATGGTGCGGTTGTGCCAGATTGCACAGGTCATCGCCAGGATCCGCTGAGCCACTCGGACGCCGACGCCTTCGATGGTGCGGCCGCCATGCTGTTCGAGGCC
>NZ_SMKI01000050.1 GCF_004348415.1 Streptomyces hainanensis | reverse complement strand
GGGCGTCACCCCGTCCCGCGCCAGACCCCGCCTGCCCCGGCGGAGCCGGCGGAGCCGCGGGCGGCAGCGGCCGCGCCCGCGTCGCCGGCCCCGCGACCCACGCACCAGGGCGAGGACGGGGCCTCGCCCAGCCCCGGCAGGGGCGGCCCGCAGAACCCCCCTGGCCACCGGCATCACCCCGTCCCGCGCCAGACCCCGCCTGCCCCGGCGGAGCCGGGCGGTGGCCGGCCGCGACCCGGACGGTCCGCGAAACCCGCGCCCGCGGCCCGGCGGCCCCGCTAGACCCGCGCCGGAGGCGCCAGGTAGGGCGTCAGTGACGGCTCGGCGGCCAGTTGGCGGAGGCGGTCGAGGGCCGAAGGGAGACCGTCGAAGGCGGGGATGAGGGACACCGCGACCTGGTCCGCGCCGGCGGCCTCGTTGGCGGCGAGTTCCTCGACGATCTCGGCGACCGGCTGTCCTTCGCTCCAGTCGGCCCGGTTGGCGACCCGGACCGGCCGGTCGGTCATGGACCGCAGCCGGGCCACGTGGGTCGCGAAGGCGGCCGGGTCGAGGCGGACCGCCTGCCACCAGTCGGCCGTCTCGGCGGCACGCCGCAACGCGGCGTCCGAGACCCCGCCGACCAGCAGCGGCACGGGCCGCTCCGGCACCGGCGCGAAGACGCCGCCGGCGAAGCCGTAGTACGGGTCGTCGAACGGCGCGCCGCCCGCCGTGTGGAGGTGCCGGACGAGCCGGAGCGCCGCCGTGGTGCGGGCGCCCCTGGTGCGGAAGTCCGAGCCGGTGGCGTCGAACTCGTGGCGCTCCCAGCCCGCGCCCACCCCCAGCACGAACCGGCCGTGCGAGAGGCGGGCGAGGCTCGCGGCCTGCTTCGCCACCACGAACGGGTTCCGCAGCGGCAACACCAGCACCGAGGTGCCGAGCGTCAGCCGGCTGGTGACGGCCGCCACCGCCGCGAGGGCGATCAGGGGGTCGTCGACGCCGCCGTAGACCGGGCCGTAGGCGGCCGGCGGCAACAGGTGGTCGGGGAGCCAGACGCCGCCGTAGCCCAACCGCTCGGCCTCGCGGGCGAGAACGGTCAGGCTCTCCGGATCGGCGTCCGGCAGGACCGCGTGCAGTTCCATGGACACGGACCCTAGGCCCTCACACCGGTGTGAGGGTCAACCGTCAGTGCGGCCTGGGCGTCGCCTGCCGCAGCTCGGCCCGCAGCTCCGGGGTGAGCAGGTGGCCGGCCCGGCCGACGAACAGCGCCATGTGGTACGTCACCACGCTCATGTCGGCCTCGGGTTCGGTGAAGACGCCGAGCAGCGAGCCGTCGCTGATGGACATGACCAGCAGGTTGCCCCCGGCCATGGCCACCAGGGTCTGCTTCACCTGGCCGCCCTCCATCAGCGCGGCGGCACCGTTGGTGAGGCTGCCGAGCCCGGAGACGACCGTGGCCAGGTCGGCCGCGGCGCCCAACGGGCCGGTCAGGGACCGACGCCGGCGCCCGGGGCCCGCGTTGGGGTCCTCCGACGGCTCCGAGGACAGCAGGGGCAGGCCGTCGGCCGAGACGACGGCGACCGACACGGCCCCCGGCACCTCCTCCACCAGCCGGGTGAGCATCCAGCGCAGGTCCTGCCCTCCACTGCGGCTGGAGCCGGGCGGGACCTGGATCTGCGAGGTCATGACGGCATCTCCTCTCCGGTCGCTGCGGAGTCGCGGAAGTCTCCCGGGTAGCCGCCGCGGGCCTGGGCCGCGTCCCGGTGGCCGTCACGCGCGCCACGCTGGAAGCCGCCGAGCCGACGGCGCAGTTCCTCGGGGTCGACGGCCGGACGGCCGCCGTTGGGGTCGTCGTAGGGCGAGGTCACGCCCCTGGTGCGCCGCGGCAGGCCGCTGTCCGTGATGGCGTGCGGCGGCGGAGGCTGCGGCTGGAAGCGGGGTGCCGTGTCGGCCGTTCTGGCGTGCTCGGCGTGCTCCGCGGTGCGCACGTGCTCCGCGGTGCGCGGGTCGGGGATGGGCACCGGGCCGGTGCCGGCCGGTTCGCGGACGGGCAGCGGGCTCCGCGCGGGGGCGGCCTGCTGGTGCGCCTCGCCGTGGGTCGGGTAGGGCTCGGTGCCCTCCTCGACCAGGACGGCGGGCACCGCGACTTCGGCAACCGTGCCGCCGGTCGGCCGGTGCCGCAGCCAGCAGCGCAGCCCGTGCCGCGCGGCCAGCCTGGCGACCGTGTAGAGGCCCATGCCGATGCCACCGTCGGGCCCGGGGGCCGAACCGGCGCCGGGCGGCGGGGTCACCGGGTCGGCGATCCTGGCGTTGAGCTCGGCCAGCCGCTCCTGCGTCAGGCCCTGGCCCTCGTCCTCGACGGTCATCAGCAGCTCGCCGTCCGCCCAGCGGCCGGTGAGCCTGACCCGGGCGCCGGCCGGCGAGTAGGCGGTGGCGTTGTCGAGCAGTTCGGCGAGCAGGTGGCTGAGGTCGCGGGCGACGAAGCCGGTGATCCACACCGGGGGCGGCGCGGGGGCCGTCTCCACCAGCTCGTACCGCTCTATCTCGCTGACGGCGGCGCGGGCCACGTCGATCAGCGGCATGGGCTCGCCGAGCTGGCGTGGCGGCTCGGCGCCGGCGAGGAGCAGCAGGTTCTCGCCGTGCCGGCGCATCCGGGCGGCCAGGTGGTCGACGGTGAAGAGCACCGCGAGCCGGTCCGGGTCGGTCTCCTGGGACTCCAGGCCCTCGATGACGGCCAGTTGCTCGCCGGTGAGGATCAGCAGGCGCTGGGCGTGGTGCGCGAACATGCCGTGCACCGCGCCGTGCAGGGCGGCGAGGCGGGCGTGCAGCTCGTTCTGCTCGGTGAGGAGCCGGTCGCGCTCGGCGCGCAGCCCCCCGGTGTCCTGGGCGATCTCGGCGGCCTGCTTGGCGGCCTCGGTGGCGTGCTGGTGCAGGCTGAGGGCGCGGGCGTGCAGCGCGTTGACGGAGGCGACGACCTCGGCGAACTCGTCGTTGCGCCCCGAGTACCTGACGGGCTCCTGCCCGGTCGGGTCGGCGGCGACGCGGCCGGTGCCGATCCGGACGGCGGCCAGCGGTCGGGTCAGCGAGCGCGCGGTCTGGATGCTCACGCCGATGGCGAGGCCGAGCGCGACGAGGGCGATGACGGCGGTGAGCTGGAGGTTCATCAGCTCGGCGTCGCGCAGCGTCCTGATCCGGTCGGTTTGCTCGCCCGCGAGGGTGGTCAGCACGCCGCGCTGGAGCCGGGTGCGTTCGAGCAGCGAGGCCTGGACGGCGCTCTCGTCGAGGGCGTGGTCCTCGGGCGAGAGGACGGGCTCGTCGGTGAGGACGAGCAGCAGCCCGGCGGCGGCCTCGCCCTCGCCACCGGTGAGGGCGTGCTCGTAGTCGCCGACGGCCGAGGTGCCCGCGGTGGCGTCGAAGTCGGCCAGGGCGGCGTCCTCGCGGACCCGCTGCCGCTGGGCCAGGCTGGTCGGCTCCCGCTGCTCGCCGGGACCGGTGAGCGCCGCGAGCAGCAGCCCCCGGGTGGCGGAGGAGGCGTCGACGGCGCGGGCCAGGTAGGGGAGGGCCTCGGCGGACGGCTCGCGGGCGTCGTCCGGCGTGTCGAGGACGGTGGTCCGCAGGAAGCCGTCGAGCGCCTCGACGATGACGGTGTACGCGTCGAACGTGCCGGCGGCGGTCGCCTCGTCGGAGTGGGCGAACTCGCGGGCGGCCGGCAGGCCGGCGAGCGCGGCCCGCGCGGGCTGGTCGAGGCTGCCGCCGAGCGCGGCGGCGGCCGTGTCGACGTGGGCCAGCTCCTCCTCGCCGCGGGCCGCCGCCGGGTTGCCGGCGGCGACGGCGGCGACCAGGGCGTCGCGCTCGTCGGCGACGAGGTGGGAGAGGACGACGGCGTCCTCGGCGACCCGGGAGCGCTCGTGGAGCAGCCGGGCCGAGTCGTAGTCCTCCATCGTGCCGAGCACGGCGGGGGCGGCGGCGCCGAGCACCGCGACGCCGGTGAGGAGCACGCCGAACACCAGCCGCGTCCGCACTCTCGCCCGCCTGCGCGCCGCCCGGGTCCGAGAACCTGACGGAGCGGAAGGGGACGGGTCGGCGGGGTCGTGCAGTGTCGTCTTCCGCACCTGTGCTCGCATTCTCGTCACTGAGGCACCGAACGTTGCCAGCGCCGACACGGCAGGAGAGCGGTGTCGCCCGACCGGCCACCCGAAGGAGTGAACCTCACCGGGGAGTTGGCGGACAAGCTGATGTCAGAACCCGGCCTGCCGGCAAGCCGGATTCGACTGGAATTCCGCCGCGACTCCTGGCAAGATCCACTGTCCGCGCGTCAACTACCCACTGTTATCCACACAATCGCTGACATATCCCACCCTACGGCAGACTGGTCGCCATGCGCATCCAGTCGGCCACCGAGCCAGGCACCCCGGGTCTGCCCAACGAGGACCACGCGGCGGCGGCAACGCCCGCCTCGGGTGAGGGCGGGGCGTTGGTGTTGCTCGACGGGGTCACGGCCCCACCGGAACCGGTCGGGTGCCGGCACAGCGTCGCATGGTTCTCCGCGCGGCTCGGCGGGGCCCTGCTGGAACTGCTGGTCAGCCGGCCGGAGATGACGCCCGCGTCCTGCCTGGCCGAGGCCGTCGGCCGGACGGCGGACGCGCACCGCGACACGTGTGACCTTTCTCACCAGCGCACCCCGCAGGCCACCGTGGTCTGCGCCCGCTGGGGCGCCGAGACCGTCGAGTACCTGGTGCTTTCCGATTCCGTGCTGCTGGTCGAGGGCCGGGACGGCGCGGTTCATCCGGTACTTGACACGCGGCTCGACGATCTCCGGCCGGCCGCCCGCCGGTTGCCGCGCGAGGAGCGGGCGGCGTTCGTCGAGAGCCGGCGGAACACGCCGGGCGGTTTCTTCACCGCGGCCGCCGACCCGGCGGTGGCCGCGCTGGCGGTCGCCGGCACCCGGCCGCGGTCCGAGGTGCGCTCGTTGGTGGCGCTCAGCGACGGACTCGGCCGCTGGGTGGACACGTTCGGGTTCGGCGGCTGGCCCGACCTGTTCGCGCTGCTGATCGCCGACGGCCCGCAGGCCGCCATCGACGAGGTGCGGGCGGCGGAGGCGGCCGACCCGGAGGGCGCGAAGCACCCGCGGGGCAAGACCCATGACGACGCGTCGGTGGTGCTCGCGGAGCTCTGAGCCGCCGCCCGACGGGGCGTCGGGCGGCGCGCTCCGCGCGTAGATCCGACTTTCAGGCGTGAAAGTTGTGGGCGGCCCAACCGCCGGGGCACACCCGTTCGCGATCGCCACCGGGGTAGACCAACGGCGGCCGGGGCTCCCTCTTCCACCTCACCAGGCACGCGCACTACCTTCACGATTGACGTGATCACACCATGTGTGCGCGACGAGCAGGCTCATCCCCCCACCGGCTCGAAAGGCCCGACCATGTTTGGTTCCGGTAAGGCACGACCGCGCCCCGGCGTCCGCCGGCGCGGCATCCCCGCCCTGATCGGCACGGTCTTCGCCACCCTGGCGCTGCTGATCGCCACCCCGAACGCCGCGACCGCGGCCGACCGCGGCGCCGACGACGCCCCCGCGTTCGGCTCGGCCTCCCTGGGTTCCGAGATCCGCCGCCACGAGGGCGGCGACCGCGTCACCGCGGACTCGATCGTCACGCCGCTCGCCACCGTCGAGGGCGTCGACGTCTCCAGTCACCAGGGCAACGTCGCCTGGAGCACCCTCTGGAACGCCGGCAACCGCTTCGCCTACGTGAAGGCGACCGAGGGGACCTCGTACCGCAACCCCTACTTCGCGCAGCAGTACAACGGCTCGTACAACGTGGGCATGATCCGCGGCTCCTACCACTTCGCGCTGCCCAACAACTCCAGCGGCGCCGCCCAGGCCAACTACTTCGTCGACAACGGCGGCGGCTGGTCCGGGGACGGCAGGACGCTGCCCGGCGTGGTCGACATGGAGTACAACCCCTACGGCGCCACCTGCTACGGGCTGAGCCAGTCCGCGATGGTCAGCTGGATCCGGGACTTCGCCAACACCTACCGGGCCCGCACCGGCCGCGACGCGGTCATCTACACCTCCACCAGCTGGTGGACGACCTGCACCGGCAACTCCAGCGCCTTCGGCGCCACCAACCCGCTGTGGGTCGCCCGCTACGCCTCCTCGGCCGGCACCCTGCCGGCCGGCTGGGGCTTCTACACCTTCTGGCAGTACACCTCGACGGGACCGACCGTGGGCGACCACAACGTGTTCAACGGGGCCATGGACCGGCTCCAGGCGCTCGCCAACGGCTGATCCGCCCTGACCCGGGCCCGCGGAGGCCGTGCGCGATGATGGGCGCATGGCCTCCGCTCCGTTCCCCGACTCCGCCGCACCGGCCCTGGACGACGGTCCCGTCGTCCTCGCCCGCGGCGAGGGGCCGTACGGCGAGGTGGTGTTGCGCCGCCACGGCGCGCTGCTCCAGATCATCGCCAACGGCTGCTTCCTGATGGACACCTCGGACGGTCGCTCCGAACGCCTCCTCGTCACCGAGGCGTTCGCGGCGCTGGCCGACCACCCGTCGGCCGCGCCGCCCGACGTGCTGATCGGCGGCCTCGGCGTCGGCTTCTCGCTGGCCGCCGCGGCGGCCGAGCCGGGCTGGGGCGGGATCACGGTGCTGGAGCGGGAGTCCGCCGTCATCGACTGGCACCGGGCGGGCCCGCTCGGCGAGTTGACCGCCGCGGCCCTGGCCGACCCCAGGGTGCGCCTGGTCCACGGCGACCTGCTCGCCCACCTCCACGAGGTCGAAGCCGGATACGACGCGCTCTGCCTGGACGTGGACAACGGCCCCGACTGGACGGTGACCGAGGACAACGAGGGCCTCTACTCCCCCGCCGGCCTCGCGGCCTGCCGCGCCGCGCTGCGCCCCGGCGGGGTCCTGGTGGTCTGGTCGGCGCGGGGCTCCGAGCGTTTTGTGAAGAATCTGCGGAAGGCCGGTTTCACCGGCGTTGGCACCAGAGAAGTGCCCGTTGCCCGAGGCGTTCCCGACGTGCTGTTTCTCGCCAGCCATCATCTCGCCAGCCAGTCCGCGTAGCCGGGGCCTTCCAATCCGCTCTACGCTGCTGCCCAGTGCCACCAGCACCTTCACAGGCTCTGTGCAATCAGCACAGCCACGGACCGCCCCTAGCGTGGTCCACCACACGACTTCGAAACACACCGCGAAGAACGCACCTCAGAACGCACCTCAGTACACAGCGAAGCACTCAGCAAAGCACTCAGCAAAGAGCACGGCCAGCCGACTGGCACCCACGATCCCGGGGGCGGGATAGATGAATCAGACGGACACCAGGACTCAGCCGATGGACCACACCCATCAGGAGAAGACACACAAGCTCAACGGCCTGGGCGGCCACGCCGCCGAACCGGAGCGCGCCGGACACCACAGCGCCACCGCGACCACGCCCGGCGCCCAGCGTCGCGTACTGGTGGTCGAGGACGACCCGACGATCGTCGAGGCGATCGCCGCCAGACTCCGCGCCGAGGGCTTCCTCGTGCAGACCGCGGCGGACGGCCCGGCGGCCGTGGAGACCGCTGCCGCCTGGCACCCCGACCTCCTCATCCTCGACGTGATGCTGCCCGGCTTCGACGGCCTCGAGGTCTGCCGTCGCGTCCAGGCCCAGCGCCCGGTGCCGGTGCTGATGCTCACCGCGAGAGACGACGAGACCGACATGCTGGTCGGCCTCGGCGTCGGAGCCGACGACTACATGACCAAGCCGTTCTCGATGCGCGAGCTGGTCGCGAGATCGCACGTGCTGCTGCGCCGCATCGAGCGGGCCGCCGTCGCCGCCACCACACCGAGGCCCGGCAGCGTGCGCCTCGGCGACCTGGAGATCGACCGCACCCAGCGGCGGGTCCGCGCGGCCGGCAAGGACATCCACCTCACGCCGACCGAGTTCGACCTGCTGATGTGCCTGGCCCGCTCGCCGCGCGCGGTCCTCACCCGCGAGCAGCTGCTGGCCGAGGTCTGGGACTGGGCCGACGCCTCCGGCACCCGCACGGTGGACAGCCACGTCAAGGCGCTGCGCCGGAAGATCGGCGCCGAGCGGATCCGCACGGTGCACGGTGTCGGCTACGCACTGGAGACGCCGCCCGGCTTCGCGGGCGAACCGGCGGCCAGGGGCCAGGGCGGGTCCGAGCTCTGAGCCCCGTGTCCGTCCTGTCCGACCTGGTCAGGCGTCCGGTCTGGCGTCGGGTCTGGCCAGCCGTGTGGCGGCTGCTGCGGCCGATCGACCCGATGCGCTCCGTGAAGGCTGCGCTCGGCTGGCTGGTGACGATCTCGGTCACCATCACGACCCTGATAATCCTGGTGGCCTACCGCTCGGACGTGGGGCTCCAGCTGATCGCCGTCTTCGCGATCATCGCCTCGCTGCTCGTCACCCAGTTCGTCGCGCACAGCCTGGCGACGCCGGTGCTGGAGATGACGTCCGCGTCGCGGGCCATGGCGCGCGGCGAGTACGGCCGGCGGGTGGCCGTCAGCCGGCGGGACGAGCTGGGCGACCTGGCCCACGCCTTCAACCGGATGGCCGCCGACCTGCAGGCCGCGGACCGGCACCGCAAGGAGCTGGTCGCCAACGTCTCCCACGAGCTGCGCACCCCCATCGCGGGGCTGCGCGCCGTGCTGGAGAACGTGGTGGACGGCGTCTCCGAGGCGGATCCGCGGACCATGGCCACCGCGCTGCGGCAGACGGAACGCCTCGGGCGCCTGGTGGAGCAGCTGCTCGACCTGTCGCGGCTGGAGAACGGCGTGGTGCCGCTGCAGGCCGGGTTCTTCCAGGTGGAGCCGTATCTCTCGGCGGTGCTCGGCGACGCCTCGGTGGCACAGAAGCGCGGCAACGGCCGCACCGACGTGCGGCTGCGGCTCGACGTCACTCCGGTGGCCCTGCGGGCCTACGCGGATCGCGAGCGGCTCGACCAGGTGGTCACCAACCTGGTCGACAACGCCGTGAAGCACAGCCCGCACGGCGGGCAGGTCACGGTGGTGGCCCGCCCAGGGCAGCTGCCGGGCGGCCTGGTCATCGAGGTGCTCGACGAGGGCCCCGGCATCCCGCCCGAGCAGCGCGAGCTGGTCTTCGAGCGCTTCGGCCGGGGCACCATCGACGGGGTCACCCCGCGTGACGGCGGCACCGGGCTCGGGCTCGCCATCGCCCGCTGGGCGGTGGACCTGCACGGCGGGACCATCGCCGTGGCCGAATCGAGACGCGGTTGTCGCATTCGGCTCACCATTCCAGGTAACGCGAAGGCAAACAGTTGACGTAAGGTCGGTCTAGTTGCCCCAGCCGGCTGCTCCGGCGCTGGCGGCTGCCCGCGTTGTCCGGGCGCCGCGCGCCGGCATCGACGCAGCTCGGGCAGGGGTCCGGCCGACCGCCGCGTCGTCGCGGTCAGGCATTGCCTTCGCGTTGCCTTCTTGAGCCGAACTTGGTGCCGTTCCCGGGGATTCAGCCCCTGAAACCCCCTTCGGAATGTGGCGTAGGCCACGTCTGAGCTGCCAGGACTGCGCTGATCGGCCCCGGGGGCGTAGCCTTGTTTTCCGCTGTCCAATCACCTTGCGAAGCGGAAGAGGGCGGTTGCCGCCGTGTCGCCACAGTCTCCGAACACCCCCAGCGTCGACACCGACCAAGCAGCAGAGAAGAACCCTGCCGCTGGTTTCGGTGCAAACGAATGGCTCGTCGACGAGATCTACCAGCAGTACCTCCAGGACCCGAACTCCGTCGACCGTGCCTGGTGGGACTTTTTCGCCGACTACAAGCCGGGCACTGACGGTGCGGCGCCGGCCACGGCCGCCAGGTCCGCCGTGAGCGGGCCCGCGCCCGCCGCCGCCGCGCCGGTCACGCCGGCGCCCGCGGCCCCGCGGGCCGCGGCTCCCGCGCCGGCGCCCGTTGCTGCCGCGAAGCCCGCCGCGCCGGCCAGGCCGGCGGCCGCGCCCGCCGCGGCCAAGGTCGCGGCGCCGGCCGCCGAGCCGGCCGCCGGTCCCGAGTTCGTCACGCTGCGCGGCCCCGCGGCCGCCGTGGCGAAGAACATGAACGCCTCCCGGGAGTTGCCGACCGCCACGTCGGTCCGCGCGGTCCCGGTGAAGCTGCTGTTCGACAACCGGATCGTCATCAACAACCACCTGAAGCGCGCCCGCGGCGGCAAGGTCTCCTTCACGCACCTCATCGGCTACGCGATGGTGCAGGCGCTCAAGGCGATGCCGTCGATGAACCACTCGTACACCGAGAGGGACGGCAAGCCGACGCTGGTCAAGCCCGAGCACGTCAGCCTCGGCCTGGCCATCGACCTGGTGAACAAGAACGGCGACCGGCAGCTGGTGGTCGCCGGCATCAAGAAGGCCGAGACGCTCAGCTTCTTCGAGTTCTGGCAGGCGTACGAGGACATCGTCCGCCGGGCCCGCACCGGCAAGTTGACGATGGAGGACTTCTCCGGCGTCACCGCCTCGCTCACCAACCCGGGCGGCATCGGCACCGTGCACTCGGTGCCCCGTCTGATGCCCGGCCAGGGCGTGATCCTCGGCGTCGGCGCCATGGAGTACCCGGCCGAGTTCCAGGGCACCTCGCAGGAGACCCTGAACCGGCTCGGCATCTCCAAGGTGATGACGCTGACCAGCACCTACGACCACCGGGTCATCCAGGGTGCCGCGTCCGGCGAGTTCCTCCGCGTGATCAGCCAACTGCTGCTCGGCGAGCACGGGTTCTACGACGCCATCTTCGAGGCGCTGCGGATCCCCTACGAGCCGATCCGCTGGCACGTGGACATCGACGTCAACCACGACGACGAGGTCACCAAGGCCGCCCGGGTCTTCGACCTGATCCACTCCTACCGGGTCCGCGGTCACCTGATGGCCGACACCGACCCGCTGGAGTACAAGCAGCGCAAGCACCCCGACCTGGACATCACCGAGCACGGGCTCACCCTGTGGGACCTGGAGCGGGAGTTCGCGGTCGGCGGCTTCGCCGGCAAGTCGATGCTCAAGCTGCGCGACATCCTCGGCGTGCTGCGCGACTCGTACTGCCGCACCACCGGCATCGAGTACATGCACATCCAGGATCCCAAGGAGCGCAAGTGGATCCAGGACCGGGTGGAGCGCCCGCACACCGCGCCCGAGCGCGAGGAGCAGCTGCGGATCCTGCGCCGGCTCAACGCCTCCGAGGCGTTCGAGACGTTCCTGCAGACCAAGTACGTCGGCCAGAAGCGGTTCTCGCTCGAGGGCGGTGAGACCGTCATCCCGCTGCTCGACTCGGTGCTCGACGAGGCCGCGGCCGACAAGCTGGACGAGGCCGTCATCGGCATGGCGCACCGCGGCCGGCTCAACGTGCTGGCCAACGTCGTCGGCAAGTCCTACGCCCAGATCTTCCGGGAGTTCGAGGGCAACCTGGACCCGAAGTCGATGCACGGCTCGGGCGACGTGAAGTACCACCTGGGCACCGAGGGCACGTTCACCGGCCTGTCAGGCGAGCAGATCAAGGTCTCGCTGACCGCCAACCCCTCGCACCTGGAGGCCGTCGACCCGATCGTCGAGGGTGTGGCGCGCGCCAAGCAGGACGTGATCGGGCGCGGCGGCAAGGACTTCACGGTGCTGCCGATCCTGATCCACGGCGACGCGGCGTTCGCCGGCCAGGGCGTCGTCGCCGAGACGCTCAACATGTCGCAGCTGCGCGGTTACCGCACCGGCGGCACGGTGCACGTCATCATCAACAACCAGGTGGGCTACACCGCGACGGCCGCCGCCGCCCGTTCCTCCACATACTGCACGGACGTGGCGCGGATGATCGAGGCGCCGATCTTCCACGTCAACGGCGACGACCCGGAGGCCGTGTGCCGGGTGGCCAGGCTGGCCTTCGAGTACCGGCAGGCGTTCAACAAGGACGTCGTCATCGACCTGGTCTGCTACCGGCGCCGCGGGCACAACGAGACGGACAACCCGTCGTTCACCCAGCCGCTGATGTACGACCTGATCGACAAGAAGCGCTCGGTGCGCAAGCTCTACACCGAGTCGCTGATCGGCCGCGGGGACATCACGCTTGAGGAGGCCGAGCAGGCCCTCCAGGACTTCCAGGACCAGCTGGAGAAGGTCTTCAAGGAGGTCAGGGAGGCCACCGTGACCCCGGCCCCGGCCGAGGTCCCGACGCCGAAGCCGGAGTTCCCGGTGGCGGTGGCCACCGGCGTCAGCGCGGAGGTCGTCAAGCGGGTCGCCGAGTCCCAGGTCAACATCCCCGACCACATCACCGTGCACCCGCGGCTGCTGCCGCAGCTCCAGCGGCGCGCGGCGATGGTCGAGGAGGGCACGATCGACTGGGCGATGGGCGAGCTGCTGGCCATCGGCTCGCTGCTGATGGAGGGCACCCCGGTCCGGATGGCCGGCCAGGACACCCGGCGCGGCACCTTCGGCCAGCGGCACGCGGTGCTGATCGACCGGAAGACCGGCGAGGACTACACCCCGCTGCTCTACCTGACCGAGGACCAGGCCCGGTTCAACATCTACGACTCGCTGCTCAGCGAGTACGCGGCGATGGGCTTCGAGTACGCCTACTCGCTGGCCAGGCCCGAGGCGCTGGTGATGTGGGAGGCGCAGTTCGGCGACTTCGCCAACGGCGCGGCCACCGTGATCGACGAGTTCATCTCGTCGGCCGAGCAGAAGTGGGGCCAGACCTCGGGCGTCACGCTGCTGCTGCCGCACGGCTACGAGGGCCAGGGCCCGGACCACTCCTCGGCCCGGATCGAGCGGTTCCTCCAGCTCTGCGCGCAGAACAACATGACGGTGGCGCTGCCGACCACCCCGGCGAACTACTTCCACCTGCTGCGGTGGCAGGTGCACAACCCGCACCACAAGCCGCTGGTCGTGTTCACCCCGAAGTGGATGCTGCGCCTGAAGGCCGCCGCCTCGACCGCCGAGGAGTTCACCAGTGGCGGCTTCCAGCCGGTGATCGGGGACACCACGGTCGACCCGGCCGGGGTGCGGCGCGTGGTGCTCTGCTCCGGCAAGGTGTACTACGAGCTGGCCGCCGAGCGGGAGAAGCTCGGCCGGCAGGACGTGGCGCTGGTGCGCATCGAGCGGCTCTACCCGCTGCCGGCCGCGGAGGTCCAGGCGGAGCTCGCCAAGTACCAGGGCGCCGACGTGGTGTGGGCGCAGGAGGAGCCGGCCAACCAGGGCGGCTGGCCGTTCATCGCCCTCAACCTGGTCGAGAACGTCGAGAACGTCGAGCGGGCCGGCGGGCTGCGGCGGGTGTCGCGCCCGGCGTCGTCCTCGCCCGCGGTGGGTTCGGCCAAGCGGCACCAGGCCGAGCAGCAGGCGCTGTTCGACGAGGTGTTCGACATCTGACGCCTTCCGGGGCTCGCCGGTCCGGCCCGTCACCCGCCGGGTGACGGGCCGGACCCGTTCCCGGGTCATGGCATCCGTCTATCGGCCTCATCCACCGGTCACCGGCTCTTCACCCCGGCGACCCCGCCGCTTCGCTCCCTTCATCCGGTTCCGCCCGACATCGGGCGTTCAGTGGCACTCGCTGAACGCGCGAAGGAGGAACCGATGGCACCGAAGGCCGAGGAACCACGGACGGGGCGCACCCCCTGGTACAGGCGGCTCTTCGCCTGGGTGTGGCTGGGCATGGCGGCCGGCGCCCTGGTGGGCTGGGCGAGCCCGGACGCCGGGCGGGCCCTGGAACCGCTGGGCGACGGCTTCGTCGGCCTGATGACGATGGCCCTGGCGCCCATCGTGTTCTGCATGGTGGTCTCGGGCATCACCTCGGTCGGCTCGTTCCGGCGGACCGGGCGGATCGCCGGGAAGGCGCTGCTCTACTTCGAGCTGACGACCACCACCGCGCTGCTCTTCGGGCTGCTCGCGGTCAACCTGCTGCGGCCGGGGGACCGGATGCACGCGGACGCCGACGCGCTGCGGCTCAGCGACGAGGTCGCGTCGCGGATCGAACCGGCCCAGGACCTGGCGTGGCACGAGCGGCTGCTGCACGCGGTTCCCACCAACGTCGTCGACTCCTTCGCCCGGGGCGAGGTGCTCCAGGTGCTGGTGTTCGCGGTGCTCTTCGGCGTCGCGCTCACGGCGCTCGGCGAGCGGGGCCGGGGGGTCGCGGAGGGCGTGGAGCGGCTCGGCGAGGCGCTGTTCGGCGTGGTGCGGATCGTGATGTACGCGGCGCCGCTCGGCGCCTTCGGCGCGATGGCCTACACGGTGGGCGCCTTCGGTACCGCCACGCTCCACGCGCTCGGCTGGTTGATCGGCGTCTTCTACGTCACCTCGGCGGTGTTCGTGGTGGTGGTGCTCGGCGGGGTGGTCGCGCTGGTCGTCGGGCTCAACCCCTGGCACGTGCTGCGGCACTTCAGGGAGGAGACGCTGACGGCGCTGGGCGCCTCGTCGTCGGACGTGGCGGTGCCCGGCGTGATCCGCCGGCTCCGGACGCTGGGCGTGCCCCGGGCCGAGGCCGGGGTGACGGTCGGCGCCGGCTACTCCTTCAACCTGGACGGCACCTGCGTCTATCTGACGCTCTCCGCGATGTTCCTGGCGCAGGCGCTGGGCCTCGACCTGTCGTTCGGCGAGCAGGTGGGTCTGGTGGTCGTGATGCTGCTGACGTCCAAGGGCACGGCGGGGGTGACGGGCGGCGGGTTCGTGATGCTGGCGTCGTCGCTGTCGTCGTCCGGGGTGATCCCGGTGGCGGCCGTGATGATCGTGTTCGGCGTGGACCGCTTCATGTCGGAGTGCCGGGCGGTGGTGAACGTGCTCGGCAACGCGGTGGCCGGCCTGGTGGTGTCCCGCTGGGAGGGCACCCTGGACCGGGAGCGGGCGGCGGCGGTGCTGCGCGGCGAGGCGGCCCCGGTGGACACGGCCGCGCTCGACGCGGCGGGGGACGGGGCCGCGGCCGAGGACCGGGTGCCGGTCACGCTGGGGAAGCCCGGCTGATGGCGCTCAACCTGCAACGCCTCGAAGTGCTGGTGACGGTGGCCGAGGCCGGCAGCTTCTCGGCGGCCGCCCGGCTGCTCTTCCTGAGCCAGCCCTCCGTCTCGCACCACGTCAGGCAGCTGGAGCAGGAGGTCGGGCAACCGCTGCTCGAACGGGCGGTGGGCCAGGTGCGCCCCACCCCGGCGGGCGCGGCGCTGCTCCGGCACGCCAGGCCGCTGCTGAGGCTGGCCGAGCAGGCGCTCGCCGAGACCCGGCACGCGGCCGGCGTCCCGACCGGCACCCTGACCGTCGGCGCCTCCACCACGGCGGCGGCCAACGTGCTGCCGGCGCTGCTCGCCAGGTACGGGACACGGCATCCCGGGGTCGACCACCGGCTGGTGGTCCGCAACGCGACGGAGATCGAACGGCTGCTGGTCGAGGGCGAGTTGGGTCTCGCGCTGCTGGCCGGCCCACGTCGGCAGAACGCCGCCCTGGCGACGGAGGAGGTGCTGACGGACGAGATGGTCCTGCTGGCGCCCGCCGGGCATCCGCTGGCCGGCGTCCGGGTGGCGCCGCGGCACCTGCGGGGCAGCCGGTTCCTCCTGCGGGAACGCGGCTCGGCGACCCGGACGCTGCAGGACGCGGCGCTGGACCGCTGGCAGGTGCCCGGGGCCACCACCTCGACCATCGACGACACGCACGCGATCCTCCAGGCCGTGGCCTGCGGTCTCGGCCTCGCGGTGCTGTCCTGGCTGGTCGCCGCCGACCCGGTCACGGCCGGCCGGCTGGTCGCGCTGGACGTCGATCCGGCGCCGGGCGAACGGCAGATCGTCATCGCCCATCACGTCAACCACGTCCTGACGCCCGCCGAGGCACTGCTCCTCGACCTGGCGCGGGAACGGAAGAAAGCAGGAGAAGCATGAACCCCGCAACCGCCACCGCCGCCACGACCGTGCGGGTCAACGGCCGGGAGTACCGGGTGCCGCGGCGGCCCACGCTGGTGCTGACGGTGGACGGCGGCGCCCCCGCGTACCTGGACGACGCGCTGGCCAGGGGGCTGATGCCACGACTGGCCGAGATCCTGGCGGCGGGCGGCGCCTACCGGCGCGGTCTCGCCGAGATGCCGAGCCTGACCAACCCGAACAACCTGTCCATCGTGACCGGCGCGCCGCCGGCGGTGCACGGCGTCCCCGGCAACTACTGCCGGCTGCCCGACGGTTCCGAGCTGCTGCTCAACGACCCGGGGCTGCTGCGGGCGCCGAGCATCCACGCGGTGCTGCGGGAGGCCGGGGTGCCGGTGCTGATGGTCACGGCCAAGGACAAGTTGCGCCGGCTGCTGGGCAACGGCGGGGTGCCGAGCGTGAGCGTGGAACGGGCGGCGGGCGCGGCCCTGCCGGAGTTCGGGGTCGCGGACGTCGAGCGGCTGGTCGGCGAGCCGGCACCCGGCGTCTACGACCCGGAGGCCAGCGCCTACGCGATGCGGATCGGCCTGGCCGTGCACCGGCGCGCCGGCGCCGCGGCGCCCCGGCTGCTGTACGTGTCGCTGACCGACCGCGTGCAGCACGCGGCGGCGCCCGGCGATCCGCTGGCCGACCGGTTCCACGCCGGCGTCGACCGGCTGCTCGGCGAGTACCGGGAGGCGGGGTTCCTGATCGGGATCACCGCCGACCACGGCATGAGCGCCAAGCACGGCCCGGACGGCGCGCCCGAGGTGGTGTACCTGGCCGATCTGCTGGACGCGGCGGGCGTGGTGGGGCACCACGTGGTGCTGCCGATCACCGACCCCTACGTGCGACACCACGGCGCGCTCGGCTCGTTCGCGTGGCTGCACGTGCCGGCCGACCAGCGGGCGTTGGTCCGCCGGACGTTGGCCGGGGTGCCGGGCGTCGAGGAGGTGTACGAGCGGGCGGAGTCGGCGCTGGTGTACGGGCACCCGGTGGACCGGATCGGCGACCTGTCGGTGGCGGCGGCGGCCGGCACGGCGCTGGGCGGCCGGCGGGGCGAGCACGACCTGTCGGGGTTGCACGGGGCGCTGCGGTCGCACGGCGGCCGGCACGAGCAGGTGGTGCCGCTGATCGTCAGCGAGCCGGTGACCGGGCCGGTGGCGGACGCCTTCCACGCCGGGCTGCTGCACAGTCGCGACCTGCACGCGCTGCTGCTCAACGGGACGGGCCAGGAGGTGGCCTGAGCGGCCCGGCCTATCCTGGGCTCTCCCTTCCGTTCCCTTCCGTTCGAACCGGAACCCGCAGGCAGGAGCGACGTGTACTTCACCGACCGAGGCATCGAGGAGCTGGCGCGGCGGCGCGGCGAGGAGGAGGTCAGCCTGGGGTGGTTGGCCGACCAGCTGCGGCTCTTCGTCGACCTGAACCCGGACTTCGAGGTGCCGGTGGAGCGGCTCGCGACCTGGCTGGCGCGGCTCGACGACGAGGAGGACGAGGACTGAGAGGTCGAGGGGCGAGGGGCGAGGGGCGAGGGGATCGCGACACTCGCTCTCGACTTTCCCCGGCACGCGATATATCGTGTTCTCCACGGACGCGATATAACGCGGGGAGGGCCCATGCCACGCAGTTCCGAGTGGTCCATCAGCGAGGACCGCACCCTCGGCTTCGACGCGCCGCGCGTCGAGGAGCTCCAGGTGCGCCTCGTCAGCGGCCTGGTCAACGTGGTGGGCACCGACGAGCCCACCACCCGGGTCGAGATCACCGAGGTCAAGGGCCCGCCACTGATCGTGCGCCAGGAGGGCGGCACGCTGTCCGTGGCCTACGACGACCTGCCCTGGAAGGGCTTTCTCAAGTGGCTCGACCGCAAGGGCTGGCACCGTAGCGCGGTCGTCTCCGTCTCGGTCCCGGCCGACGTCCGGCTCACCGTGGGCCTGGTCGGTGCCTCGGCGGTGGTGAGCCGGATCGCGGGCCGCACGGACGTCCGGGGGGTCAGCGGGGACACCACGCTGGTGGGCCTGTCGGGCGATGTGCACGCCGAGACGGTGTCCGGCGCCCTGGAGGCGCAGGGCGTCAGCGGCCGGCTGCGGTTCAGCTCGGTGTCCGGGGGGCTCACGGTGATCGACCACCGCTCCCCCCGGCTCTCGGCGGACTCGGTCAGCGGGGACATGGTGGTCGACCTGGCACCCTCGGCGCTCCCCCTCGACCTGCGGCTCAACACGGTGTCGGGCGAGGTCGCGGTCCGGCTGCCCGAGGAGGTGAGCGCCGGGGTGTCGGCGAGCACCGCGAGCGGCGCCGTCTCCTCCGCCTTCGCCGAGCTGTCGGCGGTGGGCGGCTGGGGCGCGCGGCAGTTGACGGGCACTCTGGGCTCCGGCGCGGGCAGCGTGTCCTGCACCAGCGTCTCCGGCTCGCTCGCCCTGCTGCGCAGACCGCCGGCCGAGCGCGACTCGCCACCCGCCGCCTCGCTGCGTAAGGACGCCTGACATGCCCCCGGTCTTCGGCCACGGCCGCCTCCGGCTCTACCTGCTGAAGCTGCTGGGCGAGGCGCCCCGGCACGGGTACGAGGTGATCCGGCTGCTCGAGGAGCGCTTCCAGGGCCTCTACGCGCCCTCCGCCGGCACGGTCTACCCGCGGCTGGCCAAGCTGGAGGCCGAGGGTCTCGTCACCCACTCCGAGGAGGGCGGCCGCAAGGTGTACTCGCTCACCAGGTCCGGGCAGCGGGAGTTGGCCGACCGCGAGGCCGAACTGACCGATCTGGAGCGGGAGATCAGGGACTCCCTCGCAGCGCTCGCGGCGGACATCAGGGAGGACGTCAGCGGCTCGGCGCGCGATCTGCGGCAGGAGGTCAGGGAGGCCGCGGCGGCGGCCCGCGGAAGCACCAGGACCGGTTCCGGGCCCACCGCCGGCCCGCACGGGGCCGGCCCGCAGCACGGCGCCGGCCACCCGCGCGCGGACCGGGCTGACCGGGCTGACCGGGCGGACTGGAAGGCCGAGGCCCGCCGGGCCAAGGAGGAGAGCCGGCGTGCCCGGCAGGAGGCCCGGCAGGCCAGGGAGGCGGGCGAGCGGGCCGGGCGGCAGGCGGGCGAGGAGAGCCGGGCGCAGTTCGAGCAGGCCGCGCGCCGGATCCACGACCGGGTGCAGTCCCGGGCCGACGCCGGCGACTGGTCGGGCGCGGTGCGCGAGGGTCTCGAGGAGCTGAGCCACGAGCTCGGCGGCTGGGGCCGGTTCGTCGAGCACCCGAGCAACCCCTGGGTCTGGGGTGCCGGGGGCCACCCGGGCGCCCCGCAGGGGCCGGCCGAGCCGACCGGCCCTGCCGAGGCGGCCGACACGGCCGAGGCGAGCGAGACGACCGAGGCGGCCGAGCCGCCGGTGGCCGATCCCGAGCGCGAGTTGGAGCGGCTCCTCGACCGGTTCCGGGACGACGTGCGGGACGCGGCGCGCGACCACGGGGTCTCGCAGCAGGCGCTGCGGCGGGCCCGCCGCGAGCTGTCCACCGCCGCGGCACACCTGGTCGCCGTGATCCACCTGACCGGGGACTGAGCGCCCCCGCCGCCGGGCGGTCAGGGGCAGGGGTGGTTCCCCTCGCCCCAGGTGGTCCTGACGTCCTCCCCCGTGACGGCGCCGCAGACCAGCTCGGCCTCCGGCGCCCGCCCCGCGGCCACGCCCAGGATGATCACCAGCTTGTCCTCCGTCTCGCGCCGCCCGCCGTCGGCGCCGCTGGGGTCGAGCCGGCCGGTGGCGCCGTCGAAGCCGTCCGGGCCGAGCCCCTGGTAGAGCACGCCCTGCACCAGGTCACGGTCGAGGCGGTCGTTGACGCGCCCGGTGGTCTCCCACGCCTGGTCGACCGCCGCGCCGAAGTAGCGCAGCGCGTCCCACGCCAGGGCCGGGCGCGGGTCGAGCCCGACGGCCCGGCTCACGTCGGCCGCGTCCGTCCCGCCGTAGGCGCCCTCGTAGGCGTCGGCGAACGCCTGCCCCTCCGGGCTCTCCCACAGCAGCGGGCCGCCGCCGTCCAGCACGTAGTAGAGGTCGAGCCCGGGGAAGACGTTCCACGGCTCCTCCTCGGTGATCCGCACGTTGGAGATCTCGTCGCCGCCCAGCACGCTGACCCGCGGGCAGCCCTCGGTGCGCCGCCTCAGCTCCTCCAGGAAGAGCGGGAGTTCGCTGCCGCGCGCCGCCCAGACCAGGGCCGTGCGCGGCTCGGTGGCCAGCCGGCCGCACACCTCGCCGGCCAGCCGCTCCAGGCTGGGCACCGACTCGCCTGGCAGCGCCCCCTCGTCCCGGGGCAGGTCGTTGGACGGCGTGTAGAGCAGGGTCTCCAGCGGCCTCGGGTAGCTCTCCTGGAAGGAGCGGGCCAGGCCGCTGCTGTAGGCGTCCCGCGCGTCGGCCACCACCACGGCCCGCTCGGCCGCCACCCGTCCGCCGTCCGCCGTCGTGATCAGCGCGGCGTCCCCGGCGAACGCGGCCATGGCCGCCGCCGCCCGGCTGTTGGTCGGCGCGTTCTGGTAGTAGTGCGTGCCGTGGTCGAGCAGTTCGTCCGCGGTGCCGGCGATGCCGACCACCGGCAGCCCGGCCCGGCTCAACACCTCGAGCGCCTCGTAGACCGTGTCCCGGCTCTGCGCCATCCCGACCACGCCGACGACCGACGGGTCGTCGGCGGCGAGGTCGACGACGTGCCTGGCCACCTGCACCGCGTCCCGGAACCGGTCGCCGGCGTCGGCGGCGACCACCCGCAGCGGCACCCGCTCCCGGGAGCCGATCGCCAGCGCGTTGGAGCGCTCCTGCGCCAGCGCGACCCCCCGCAGCTGGGCCAGGGTGCCGCCGCGCACCGGGTCCTCGGCGTCGTCGCCACCGCTGAGCGGCCCGATGTAGAACACGGTGCGCGGCATCGGCAGCCCGTCCTCCGGCCGCCACTCCGCGGTCGCGGCCTCCACCGCCGCGTTCTGCCGCTCGATCCGCCCCAGTACCTCCCGCACGTCCGGATCGCTGACCACCGGGCTGCCGAGCGTCGGGCCCTGCGGCCCGACGCACGAGCCGTCCGAGCCGCGGAAGGTGCCGCCCGCGCAGCCGTCGTCCCCGGGCAGCGGGACGAACGGCAGCAGGCCGGCGAGCAGCGCCACCGTCGTGAGCTCGACGGCGAGTTCGGCCCGCGGCCCGAGCCGGTGGGGCCTGACCCGCAGCCTTCGCCGGCGGCGCAGCTGGTAGGCGGCCCGGGGATCGTCCGGCGTCTCGTCGTCCGGCACGGTGACCACGAGCCCGGTCACCGAGGCGACGAGCCGGAAGTCGGTGAGGCCGTCCGCGAGCCAGTCGCCCGCCGCGTCGAAGCCGGTCTTCTCCTCGTCGGGGATCAGGCTGGCCAGCCCGTCCACCCCGGCCGCCACCACCAACAGCGAGGTGGCGCCCCGGTCCTTGGCCTCGTTGCGCAGCTCCCTGATGAAGCGCTGCACCCGCGAGTGCTCGTCGCCCGCCCGGTCGAAGAGCAGCACGAAGCGGTGCGCCCGGCGGCGCCGCCAGGGCCGCGGGAAGCCGCCGCGCACCGCCCGCTCCAGGTCGGTCATCATCGCCTGCACCAGCACCCGGTCCAGGTCCTCCAGCCGCTCGGGCCGCGACGCCGGCGGGACGAGGTCGCTCAGGTGGTCGAAGAACGACGCCGGCCCGCGCTGCCGGTCGGCCCAGGCGGTGAACCAGGAGAGCCGGCGCTTGGCCCGGGTCACGAAGAGCATCCGCGGCAGGCCCTGGAAGGCCCAGCCGACCAGGAAGTTCCAGACGGCGGCGGCGATGCCGCCGTCACCCCTGATCCCGTCGCCGCGCTCCTCGCCCGCCACGTTCCACAGGGCGTGGGCCAGCGTGGACTCCTCGCGGTGCCTGGCGTAGAGGTGGTCGCGCAGCCCGCGCCATGGCCCCGACCTGACGTGTTCCGGCGCCGCCGCGACCGTCTTCAGCAGCCAGAGCCCCGGCAGCCGCAGCCGGCCGCCGTCGCAGGCCCGGGTGGTACGCCTGAGCTGGTCGCCGATCTCGTCGAAGAGGTCGGGCGCCTCGGGGCCACCCGAGGCGTCCGCGACGTAGGCGTGCGGGGTGAGCGGGCCGTGCTCGCCGTTCAGCCAGCCGCGCAGCCCGGCGGCGATGTGCCGGTCCGCGGGGCCGGCGAGCAGCACCACGGGCAGCCAGCTGCGCCGCCGCCTCGGCTGCCTGATCAGCTGCTCCAGCGCGTCGACGAACTCGCCCATCCCCCGGTACGCGGGTAACTCCCGCGTGCCCCCGTCAAGATCGGTCATGGCAGCCTCCCCCGCGCCGGCCCCGCGCCGGCCCCGCGCCGTCGCAGGACACGACGCGAGGTCGCGGACGGAAGTTCCCGATTGCCGGGATTCGACGCTGTCCGCCGGGTCAGACGGTGAGCACGATCTTGCCGAACTGCTCACCGGCCGCCATCCGGGCGAAGCCCTCACCCGCCCTCTCCAGCGGCAACACCGTGTCGATCACCGGCCGGACGCCCTTGGCCGCGCAGAACGAGGCGAGCGCGGCCAGTTCGTCCCGGCCGCCCATGGTGCTGCCGACCACCCGGAGTTCGAGGAAGAAGATCCGGTTGAGCTCGGCGGACGTCGGCGCCTGGCCCGAGGTGGCGCCCGAGATCACCAGCGTGCCGCCCGGACGCAACGACTTCACGGAGTGCGACCAGGTGGCGGCACCCACGGTCTCCAGCACCGCGTCCACCCGCCTGGGCAGCCGGGCACCGGCCTCGAACGCCGCCTCGGCGCCCAGGGCCACCGCCCGCTCCCGCTTGGCGGCGTCCCGGCTGGTCACCAGCATCCGCAGCCCGGCCGCGGCGCCGAGCACGATCGCCGCGGTGGCCACCCCGCCACCGGCGCCCTGCACCAGCACGGTGTCCCCCGGACGCACCCCGGCGTTGGTGAACAGCATCCGGTAGGCCGTCAGCCAGGCGGTGGGCAGGCAGGCCGCCTCCTCGAAGGAGAGTTCGGCCGGCTTGGGCAGCACGTTCCACCGCGGCACCGTGACGCGCTCGGCGAACGTGCCCTGGTACTTCTCGCTCAGCAGCGAACGGCGTTCGGTCGGACCGACGCCGTGGCCGGTGGCACCGATCACCGAGTGGACCAGGACCTCGTTGCCGTCCTCGTCGACGCCGGCCGCGTCGCAGCCCAGGGTCATCGGCAGGGCCTCGGCGCCGAGCCCGACGCCGCGCAGCGACCACAGGTCGTGGTGGTTGAGCGACGCGGCGCGGACGTGCACGACGGTCCAGTCGGGGCCCGGTGCCTCGGGCTCCGGCCGGTCACCGAGTTCCAGTGCGTTCAGCGGGTGGTCGCGGTCGAAACGTGCGGCATATGCGGCGAACATGGCGCCCACGCTAGTACCGCCCCGCCGCTCCGTTCCAGAACCGGCGCTGGAGTGGGACGATGGAGAGTTCACTGCGAAGAGTTCACGGGGAGCTGTCATGAGCACGGTTTTCATGCGGCGGTTGAGCAGGTGGCAGGCGGAGTCCGAGCGGGAGAACCTCGGCGACCTCTACCTGGCGGCCTGCCAGGAGGCGCCGGACCTCTTCCCGCTGGGGCGGGAGGAGTTCATCCGCCAGCTGGTCGACGAGGACGGCGGCGAGCCCGAGTTCGACATGATGGTCGCCAGCGATCCGTCGCTGGTCGGCTGCGTCTACGGCTACCGCGCCGACCGGGGCAGCCCGTGGTGGGAGGCGTTCGACGGGGTGCCGTCGGAGATCTCCGAACTCACCGCGGCCCGCCAGGTGTTCGTCATCACGACACTGCTGGTCGCGCCGCACCGCCGGCGCCAACAGGTCGCCACCAAACTGCAACGCCAACTGCTCGCACGCAGCAGGGCCGGCCTGTACCTCACCCTCATCGACCCGGGCAACAGCCCGGCGCGGGCCGCCTTCCAGTCCTGGGGCTGGACCAAGGCCGGCCAACTCACGCCGACCGACGGCTCACACCCGCGGGAGGCCTGGACCAGTACCGGCTGACCGGCCGCCGGTCAGCCGTGCAGCGGCAGCCCCTTGGTGGTGCGGTCCACGGCGTTGCGCGGGCCGTAGAGCGCCAACCCGACCAGGTTCAGCTTCTCGGCCGGCACGGCCCGCACCGCCGCCCGGTTGTCGACGTCGTTGTCGCTGACGAACATCTCCTCGGTGTACACGGCCGTCGCCAGCCCCCGCGCGAACCCCTTGTCACGCGCCCTGCGCAACCCCTCCGCCTCGGCGGCGTACACCAGCACCGGCTCCCGCAACAACGGCAGATAGCCGTTGTCGGACGCGTCCAGGTACGGGGCCCCCATCACCTCGGCGGTCGCGTGTGCGACCCCACTCGCGAGGAACGCGGTCACGTTGAGCTTCTGCCACACGGCGAGATCGTGGCGGACGACGATGGCGATCTTGGTCTCGAAACGCATGCGGCGATTCTGGGGGCGGCGGGGGTGGGGTTTCTTGAACGCCCGTGCGG
>NZ_SMKI01000509.1 GCF_004348415.1 Streptomyces hainanensis | reverse complement strand
GCCCCCGGCACCGCCACCGCCTCACTCCTCGCGTTCGTCTTCAGCTGGAACAACTTCATGTTCGCCCTGATCTTCGCCGACGAGGACACCATGACGGTGCCGGTGACCCTGTTCAACTTCATCTCCTACGCCAGCACCGACTGGGGCGGCCTGATGGCCGCCGCCACCCTGATGACGATCCCGGTCGTCGTCGCCGCCGTCATCGGACAGAAGCACCTCGTGGCCGGGCTCACCGCCGGCGCCACCAAGGGCTGACCACCAACCCCACACCCCTGGAAGACCACCACCTCATGAAGATCGTCGACGCGCAGGTCGTCGTCACCAGCCCGGGCCGCAACTTCGTCACGCTGCGGATCACCACCGACGAGGGCCTCACCGGCCTCGGCGACGCCACCCTCAACGGCCGCGAACTCGCCGTCAGCAGCTACCTGGTGGACCACGTGGTGCCGCTGCTGATCGGCCGCGACCCGCACCGGATCGAGGACACCTGGCAGTACCTCTACCGAGGGGCGTACTGGCGGCGCGGCCCGGTGACCATGGCCGCGATCGCCGCCGTGGACGTCGCCCTGTGGGACATCAAGGCCAAGGCCGCCGGGCTGCCGCTCTACCAGCTGCTCGGCGGCGCCAGCCGCGACCGGGTGCGCGCCTACGGACACGCCAGCGGCCGCGACATCCCCGAGCTGTTCGACTCCATCCGCGCCCGGCAGGCCGAGGGCTACCAGGCGATCCGGGTGCAGACCGGCGTGCCGGGGCTGACCAACGTCTACGGCGTCCGCCACGGCGCCGCGCCCGCCGAGGGCGCCGACCGGCATCCGCGCCCGGTGGTGGAGGACTGGGACACCGCCGCCTACCTGCGTCACATACCCGGCGTCCTGGAGGCGGTCCGCAACGAGTTCGGGCCCGAACTGCCGCTGCTGCACGACGCGCACCACCGGCTCACCCCCATCCAGGCGGCCCGCCTCGGCGCGGCCCTCGAACCCTACGACCTGTTCTGGCTGGAGGACTGCACCCCGGCCGAGAACCAGGAGGGGCTGCGGCTGGTGCGCCAGCACACCAGGACACCGCTGGCGATCGGCGAGGTCTTCAACACCGTCTTCGACTACCAGACGTTGGTGAACGAGCAGCTCATCGACTACGTGCGCTCCGCGGTGACCCACTTCGGCGGCGTCACGCCGCTCCGCAAGCTGTTCGACTACGCGGCCCAGTACCAGATCAGGAGCGCCGTCCACGGCCCCGAGGACATCTCGCCGGTCGGCATGGCCGCCGCGATCCATCTGGACCTGGCGATCCACAACTTCGGTATCCAGGAGTACTCGGGCCACACCGCCGCGACCGACGAGGTGTTCCGGCACGCCTACACCTTCACCGACGGGCACCTGCACCCCGGCGAGGAGCCGGGGATCGGCGTCGAGTTGGACGACGCGCTGGCCGCCGCCCACCCGTACGAGGCCGCCTACCTGCCGGTCAACCGGCTGGCGGACGGCACCGTCCACGACTGGTGAGCGGCACGGCGGGGCATCAGCCCGAACCACAGGACGGAGCAGACATGGCCGACACCACCCCCCTCATCGCCGCACTGCGCGCCCAGCGCCTCCTGCCGGTGCTGCGCTCGCCCGACGTGGCCGCGGCGGTGGCCGCCGTCCGCGCCCTGGCGGACGCGGGCTGCCGGGTCGTCGAACTGACCACCTCCACCCCCGACTGGCGGCGTGCCCTCGCCGACTGCCGGGAGCGGCACGGCGACGCGCTCCTCGGCGTCGGCACCGTGACCACCGCCGAGCAGGCGTCGACGGCGATCGGGGCCGGCGCCGACTTCCTCGTCTCCCCCTACCCGGCGCCGGCGGTGCGGACGGTGGCGGCCCGGCACGGGGTCACGTTCGTCGAGGGGGGCTTCACCCCCGCCGAGATCGCCGACGCCGCCGGCCGCGGCCCGGCGAAGGTCTTCCCGGCGCACGTCGGCGGCCCACGGTTCCTCGCCTCGCTGCGGGCCGTGCTGCCGGACGCCGCCCTGATCCCCACCGGCGGCGTCTCGATCGAGCAGGCGCCGGCCTACCTCGACGCGGGCGCGCTCGCCGTCGGGGTGGGCTCCGGCCTCCCCGAGGAACCGGCCGCGCTCGCCCGGCTGTTCGGAGGCGGGCGATGACCGGCGTCGACGTGGTGCTGATCGGCGAGATCCTCGTCGAGTTCTCCTGCGAGGACCCGCTGGCCGACCAGGCGCGGATCCGGCTCGGCTTCTCCGGCGACGTGCTGAACGCCGCGGCGGCGGCCGCCGCCGCGGGCGCCCGCGCCGCCGTCCTGACCGCGGTGGCCGACGACGGACTCGGTGACGCCCTCGTCGCCCGCGTCCGCGCGCTCGGCGTCGACACCTCGCTGATCCGGCGCGTCCCGGGCGGCAACGGCGCGTACCTGCTGCAAGGCGACCTCACCGGCGAGCGGGAGTTCACCTACTGGCGCACCGGGAGCGTCGCGTCCCGCCTCGACGTCGCGGACGTCGAGCGCGAGCGGGCGACCCTGGCCGGCGCGCGGGCGCTGGTCGCCACCGGCGTCGGCAGCGCGCTGTCGGACAGCAGCCGGCGGGCCGTGCTGGCCGCCGCCCGGATCGCCGCCGAGGGCGGTGCGGCCGTGGTCTACGACCCCAACTACCGTGCGCGGCTGACCAGTCAGGAGCGGGCCAGGGCGGTGCTCGCCGAGGTGGCGCCGCACTGCGCGCTCGTCACCCCGTCCTGCCCGTCGGACGCGCTGGCGCTGCTCGGCACGGACGACCCGATCGCCGCGGCCGAGGCCGTCCTCGCCCTCGGCGCGGGCGCCGCCGCGGTGACCTCGGGGGCCGAGCACGTCGTCGTCACCGACCCGGGCGGGCCGCTCACCCTGCCGGTGCCGGTGGTCGCCGACGCCGTCGACGCCACCGGCGCGGGCGACGTCCTGACCGGCACGACGGCCGCCCGGCTGGCGCTCGGCGACCCGCTGCCGACGGCCGTCCGCCTGGGCATCGGCGCCGCGTCGCTCTCGGTCACCGGCCGGGGCGGCACGGGCCGGATCCCCACTCTGGCGGAGACCAGGGCCGCGGCGGGCGGTCGGAACGTCACGTCGCCGCACCCGCGGTAGCTGTCGCCGCGGTGTCGGCCCGCCACGCCTGCCAGCGCACGGGCCGACGGTGGTGGCGGGCGGCCGGACCCGGCGAGCGAAGGTTCCGCCCGGTGCGGGCGGTGGGGTCAGGGCCGGACGAGGACCTTGAGGGCCTTGCGGTCGGCCATGTCCCGGTAGCCGCCCGGGATGCCGTCGAGGGTGGTGGTGGCGTCGAAGACCTTCCCCGGTTCGAGGGTCCCGTCGAGGATGTCGGGCATCAGCGCGTCGATGTAGGCCCGGACGGGTGCCGGCCCGCCGGCCAGCCGGAGGTTCCGACCGAAGAGGCTGCCGAAGCCGACCGGCGCCTCCTCGTACTGCGGGACGCCGACCCGGCTGATCACGCCGCCGGAACGGACGATCCCGAGTGCCTGCCGGTAGGCGGGCATGGTGCCGACCGCCTCCAGGACGACGTGCGTGCCCTCCCCGCCGGTCAGCTCGCGGACCGCCTCGACGCCCTCCTCCCCTCGAGCGGGGACGACGTCCGTGGCGCCGAACTCCCGGCCGAGGTCGGTGCGCGCCCGGTGGCGGCCCATGAGGACGATCTGCTCGGCGCCGAGGCGTCTGGCCGACAGCACCGCCAGCAGGCCGACCGCGCCGTCGCCGATCACGGTGACGCGGGTGCGCTCGTCGACGCCGCCCGCCACGGCGGCGTGGTAGCCGGTGCCGAACACGTCCGAGAGCGTCAGCAGGGACGGGATCAGGGCCGAGTCCGCCGCGACGGGGAGCCTGACGAGGGTGCCGTCGGCGAGCGGGACCCGGACCGCCTCGGCCTGGCCGCCCTCCTCCGGCAGGGTGTCCCAGAAGCCGGCCTGCGGGTTGGCGCAGGAGGTGTGCAGGCCCTCGCGGCAGAACGCGCAGGTGTTGTCGGAGATCGCGAACGGGGCGACGACCAGGTCCCCCCGTTTGACGGTGGTCACCTCCGAGCCGGTGTCCTCGACGACACCGATGAACTCGTGTCCCATGCGGACCGGGCCGTCGGCGGGCGACATCGAGCCGTACGGCCACAGGTCGCTGCCGCAGACGCACGACGCGGTGATCCGGACCAGCGCGTCGGTGGGCTGTTCGACGGCCGAGTCGGGGACGTTCTCGACCCGGACGTCGCCGGCGCCGTACATGAGGGTTGCGCGCATCAGGGGTTCTCCGTGGTGGTGCGAGGGGCACGTGGGGCGGGCGCGGGAGGTGCCCGCTTCCAGCGTCCGCGCTCCAGGCGACGTCGGCACGCCGGGCTCACCCGGATGGCCGCCCCGGCCCCTCGCCACGTCGTCACCCCACGGGCACCGGCCGCTCCCGGATCGTGAAGCGGCCCGCCAGCAGGTCCCGGTCGCGTGAGGACGAGCCGACCAGCAGGTCGAAGGCGCCGGGCTCCACGACGCGCCGCCCGTCGGCGGCGACGATGGTGCAGGCGGCGGCCGGCAGCTCCAGGTCCACGTCGAGGGACTGGCCGGGGCGCAGGTCGACCTGGCGGTGGAGTGTGAGCTCCTTGTCGGCCCAGGTGGCCGAGGTGACCAGGTCGCGGAGGTAGACCTGGACGGTCTCCCGGGTGGGCCGGTGGCCGACGTTGGTGAGGGTGACGGTCGCGCGCACGGTGTCCGCGACGCCGAGTTCGGGGGTGTGGACGCGCAGGTCGGTGTAGTCGACCCGGGTGTAGCCGAGCCCCTCGCCGAACGCGAACAGCGGGTCCTGCGTCAGGTCGGCGTAGCGGTCTCCGTGCTGGCCACGGATCTGGTTGTAGTACGACGGCTGCTGGCCGATGTGCCGGGGAACGGAGATCGGCAGCCGGCCGCTGGGCTCGATCAGGCCGAGCAGCAGCTCCGCGACGGCCCGGCCGCCGCGCATGCCGGGGCTGAACGCCTGGACGAGTGCGGCGGCGTCGACGGCCGAGGCGGGGAGGACCTGCGGCTTGGAGCTCATCACGACGACGACCAGCGGCTTGCCGGTGGCGGCCAGGGAGTTCAGCAGCTCGACCTGGCCGCCGACCAGGTCCAGGGTGGCCGTGCCGTGTTCGGCCCACAGGAGGTCACCGAGGCGGGGCACCGCCGCCGGCCTGAACACCGCGACCGCGACGCCGCAGAGCGCCAGCGCCAGCAGCGCGCCGTGCAGCAGCGGGCTCAGCGTCCACCGCACCTGGC
>NZ_SMKI01000508.1 GCF_004348415.1 Streptomyces hainanensis | reverse complement strand
GGCCGGGACGGTGTTCCAGTCCCGGGGGCAGCAGCAGGAGCAGGTTTCCGCTCCGGGGCCGGTACAGCCGCCGGTTCCGGCACCGGAACCGGCGCCCGCGCCCGTGCAGGAGCAGCGGGCCGCGCCCGCCGTGCCGCCACCGCCACCGGCGCCGGCGCCGGAACCGCAGGCACCCACGCCGCCCACGCCGCCCGCGCCGCCCGCGCCCGAGCCGGCCAGGCCGCCGCAGGCGGCCGGCGGCGGGCAGCAGCCCGGCGCCTGGCCGACGGCGGCCCGGTCGGGTGGCGGTGGAGCGTCGGCGGGGGCCTGGCCTACGGCCCAGCCGGCCGCGCCGGTGCCGCGGCCGGCACCGGCCGCGGCACCACCCCCGCCCGCGCCGACGGCCGGTGGAGGCGGCGGCGGGGACGTGTCGCGGGTGCGGCAGATGTGGCCGGACATCCTGGACGCGGTCAAGGGGCGTCGCCGCTTCAGCTGGATCCTGCTCAGCCAGAACGCGCAGATCGCCGGCTTCGACGGCACCACCCTGCAACTCGGCTTCGCCACCGTCGGCGCCCGCGACAGCTTCGTGAACAGCGGCAGCCAGGAGGTCCTCCAGCAGGCGCTGAGCGAGGCCATGGGCGTGCAGTGGCGGATCGACACCGTCATCGACCCGGGCGGCGGTGGCGGCGGCGGTGGCGGGTTCCCCGCCGCGCGGCCGCCTGCGGCGCCGCCGCCGCAGGCGGCGGCCCCCGCGGCCCAGCGGCCAGCTCCCATGCCGTCGCCGTCGCCGAGCGCGCCGGCCGCGGCTCCGCCGCCCCCGCCGCGGCGGCCGCCCGTCGCCGCCGAGGACGACGTGGCGGCCGAGGACGACGCGGATCTCGACGACACCGCGCTCACCGGCTACGAGCTGATCGTTCGGGAGCTGGGTGCGACCGTTATTGAGGAGATTCCGCATGAGTGAGACCGACGCATCCTGAACCCGTAGGCTCGGGAGGGTCACGTTCGTCGAGAGCCAGGAGTGAGACCGGCCGTGTTCCCCGGTGGTGGGGTCGATATGCAGCAGCTGCTGCAGCAGGCCCAGAAGATGCAGCAGGACCTGGCCGCGGCGCAGCAGGAGCTGGCCGAGACGCCCGTCGAGGGCTCGGCGGGCGGTGGGCTCGTCAAGGCCACGGTCACCGGTTCCGGTGAGCTGAAGAGCCTGGAGATCGACCCGCGCGCGGTGGACCCGGAGGACACCGAGACCCTCGCGGATCTCGTGGTCGCCGCGGTCCGCGACGCGAACAACGCGGCGCAGGAGCTGGCCAGGACCAAGCTCGGCCCGCTCGCCCAGGGCCTCGGCGGTGGCGGGGGCCTTCCCGGGCTGCCGTTCTGAGCGGTGCTGGCCTAAGGTGCTGACCTAAGGCGTCGGCCCGAGGTGAGGCAGGGCGGCGGCAGCGGCAGTAGCAGCGGCGTGGTCGGGCGAGAGGGCGGGACATTCCGTGTACGAGGGCGTGGTCCAGGACCTGATCGACGAGCTCGGTCGGCTGCCCGGCGTGGGCCCCAAGAGCGCCCAGCGGATCGCCTTCCACATCCTCCAGGCCGAGCCCACCGACGTCCGCCGGCTGGCCAACGCGCTGACCGAGGTCAAGGCGAAGGTCAGGTTCTGCGCCGTCTGCGGCAACGTCGCGCAGGAGGAGCGGTGCCGGGTCTGCCAGGATCCCCGCCGCGACACCACGGTCATCTGCGTGGTCGAGGAGCCCAAGGACATCGTCGCCATCGAGCGCACCCGCGAGTTCCGGGGCCGCTACCACGTGCTGGGCGGCGCGATCAGCCCGATCGACGGCGTCGGCCCCGGCGACCTGCGGATCAGGGAGCTGCTCGCCCGGCTGGCCGACGGCTCGGTCACGGAGCTGATCCTCGCCACCGACCCCAATCTGGAGGGCGAGGCGACCGCCACCTACCTGGCCAGGATGGTCAGCTCGCTCGGGTTGCGGGTCACCCGGCTAGCCAGCGGGCTGCCCGTCGGGGGAGACTTGGAATATGCCGACGAGGTCACCTTGGGGCGTGCCTTCGAGGGGAGGCGGCTGCTCGATGTGTAACGCAGGGACCATACGGACCGCACGGGCCACAGGTGCCGTAGGGGAGGCGATCGCGTGATGTCCGATGTCGCGCCGAACGAGGAGGAGCTGGCCGCGGCCGGTGGGCCGGACAGCTTCGCTGTGCAGATCGCCGACCAGGTCGAGAGCTTCATGGTCGCCGTCACGGAGGTCGCCAAGGGCGACGACCCGGACAGCGCGGTGCCCTACCTGCTGCTCCAGATCTCCCAGCTGCTGCTCGCCGGCGGCCGGCTCGGCGCCCACGAGGACATCGTTCCCGAGGAGCGCTACGAGCCGGACACCGGCCCCGACCCGGACATGGACGAGCTGCGCGAGCGGCTGGCCGGGCTGCTGGCGCCGGTCGACGTCTACTCCGAGGTCTTCGACCCGTACGTGCCGCGCTCCACGCCCGTCCCGTCCCGCATCTCCGACGACCTCGCCGACATCATCAGCAACCTCCGGCACGGCATGGCGCACTACCGCGCCGGCCGGATCAGCGAGGCGCTGTGGTGGTGGCAGTTCTCCTACCTCTCCAACTGGGGCCCGACCGCCAGCGCCGCCCTGCGCGCGCTCCAGTCCCTGGTGGCGCACGTCCGCCTCGACACGCCGCTCGCCGAGCTCGACGGCCTCGACACGGACAGCGGCGCCGAGGACGGCGACCTGGAGCGGCAGGCCGGCCGCGTGATGGAGGCCGAGATCGCCACCCCGCTCGGCCTGCGGTCCGGCCAGAGCTGACGCACCCCCGACAGATCCGACAGAGCGGTCACGAACAGAACGAACAGAGTGGTCACGAACAGAGCGGTCACGAACAGAGCGGTCACGAACAGAGCGGTCACGAACAGAGCGGTCACGGCGTCGGGCTGAGCAGCAGCAGCGCGATGTCGTCGCCGCGGCCGCTGCCCGTCTGACCCGTCTCGTGGGAGCGGAGCAGGGTCTCCGCCAGCTCGTCCATGCGCCGCCCGGCCTGCTCGGCGATCCGCGCGAAGTGGCCGGCCAGTGCCGCCGTCGCGTCGTCCAGGTGCACCCCGGGCCGCTCGATCAGCCCGTCCGTGAAGAGCAGCAGCACCGCGCCCGGTGGCAGCGGGATCTCCACCGCCGGGTAGTCGGCGCGCGGGTCCACGCCGAGCACCGGCCCCGGCGGCACCTCCACCTCGCCGACCCGCCCGTCCGGCAGCCACAGCAGCGGTGGCGGGTGGCCGGCGGTGGCGAGCGTGGCCAGCCGTCTGCCCAGGTCGAGGTGGATGTAGAGGCAGCTGGTGAACAGGCCGGGGTCGAGGTCGTTGAGCAGCCGGTTGGTGCGGGTCAGCACCTCGGACGGTTCGGTGCCGGCCGCCGCGTGGACGGCCGTCCGTACCTGTCCCATCAGCGCCGCGGCCGTCACGTTGTGGCCCTGCACGTCGCCGATGGTCACGCCGGCGCCGCCGTCCAGCTCGATCACGTCGTAGAAGTCGCCGCCGATCTCCATGCCCTTGGTCGCGGCGAGGTAGCGGGCCGCCACGTCGAGCCCGGGGATGCTGGGCAGATCGCGCGGGAGCAGGTCCTTCTGGAGCCGGCGGGCGAGGCGCTGGTTGGCGTCGAAGAGCCGGGCCCGCTCCAGGGCCTGGGCGACGACGCCGGCCAGCGACGTCAGCAGGGTGCGCTCCTCGGCGGTGAAGTCGTGCGGCCGGTCGTAGGAGACCACGCAGCAGCCGGCCACCCGCCCCGAGGTGACCAGCGGCAGGAACGCCCAGGCGGCCGCCCCCGTCCGTGCCCGCCCCGCGACCTCCCGGTCCACGTCCGGGATGTGGGGGTAGCGGCGGCGCATCTCGTCGGGTGAGCCGTAGTAGGTGGGGTTGCCGCCGGCCATGGCGGCGGCGGTCGGGCTGGTGCGGCTGGCCAGCGGCGTCCCGTCGAGCATGTCCGCGATCTCCGGCGGGCAGCCCCGGTGGCCGACCACCCGCAACCGGTCACCCTCCGTGACGCAGAGGATCAGCCCCTGCGCGTCGAAGGCCGGTAGCAGCTGGTCGGCGACCAGCCGCACCACGTCCGCCACGCCGGCCGCCTCGGTGAGGGTGACGGCGAGCCGCATCACCTGGTAGATCGCCCCGACCCTGGTCGGGGCCTCGGGCGGCGGGTCCGGCGCCTCGGCCGGCGCCGTCGGCTCCCCGGCGAACTCTCCGGCGGATTCCTCGGCGGGCTCGTCGGCAGGCGCCCTGGTCGGGCACATCCGGACGCTGAGCCCCCGGTCGCCCGGGTGCAGGTCGAACCGCAGCCAGCGCCCCGCCGCCCGCCGCGCCGCGAACGACGTCGGCTGGCGGCTGATCACCGCGGCCCGGAACCGGTCCTCGTACGTCGGGTCGGCCAGCCAGGGCACCGCCTCCCACAGCCGTGCCCCCAGCAGCTCCGCGCCGTTGACGCCGAGCAGCGCGGCGCCACGCTCGGTGACGAACGCGATCCGGCCGTCCAGTTCGAGCGCGCAGGCGCCCTCCGGCAGCCGCTCGGCGAAGTCGGCGGCGGCCAGCGCGTGCGCCGGTTCGGGCATCCGGGTGCGCGGCCGCTCCAGGATCGTCGGCTCGTCGGCCAGCCGCACCGCCCGCCCGCGCCGCCTGGTCACGTCGCGCAGCAGCGGTCCGAGGCGCCGGCAGCCGGCCTCCAGCGGCTCGCGTTCGTGCGGCGGGAGCTGGGACGGGTGCGAGCCGGGCCAGAGCACCATCAGCACGCCCCAGCACTCGCCCTCCTCGCCTGCCTCGCCCGACCCGTCGTCGCCGCTTCCGGTGACGATGGGGGCGTGCGCCACGGCGTACGAGTACGGCAGGGGCACGCTCACCCGGGGCCCGCGCCGGTCGTGCCGGCCGCTCTCCTGCCAGATCAGCCGCTGTTCGTTGACGGCCCTGGTCAGCGGCACGGGGACGTCGAGCTGCACCCGGGACCAGGGGCTGGCCACGTCCATCGGGATGCCGGAGACCACGGCCAGCCGCAGCACCCGCTCGCCCGGGGCCAGCAGGAAGATGCCGCCGCCGTAGCCGCCGGTCTCCCTGATGGCCCGATGCATGTGCGGACTCAGCAGCGACAGGTCGCCGCCGTCCGGCTCGGAGCCCGTTCCGGAGCCCATACCAGCACGGTACGTCGCCGGCCGGCGGCCGGCATTCCACGGCGGTCCCTCGCCCTCTGGCCCGGGTGGCGGGCCGCTGGCACCATGGGACGACAGGGGGTGACGGGGGCGG
>NZ_SMKI01000507.1 GCF_004348415.1 Streptomyces hainanensis | reverse complement strand
GTGCCGACGATCAGGTCGGCACCGCCGAACTCCGGGTCGTCCAGCTCGGTGCCGTCGTCCACGGCGAACAACAGGCTGCTTTCGCCCTGCCGGTGGGCGGTGCCCACCGGCGGGCTGGCCGCGTGCACGGCGAGCAGCGCGACCAGGTAGGGCAGGTCGTGGTCGGCGCGGCGGGCCTCCGCGAGCAGGCCGGAGAGCCGGCGGGGCGCGTCCTCCGGGAGTTGGAGCAGTTCGAGGGCGGCGGCCAACTGCTCCTCGCTGAACCGGCTGTCGTCCGGGGTGGTGACCAGGTCGGGCTCGGGCAGCTCGGCGCCCAGGTGCTCGCGCGGCACGGGCGGGGTGAGCAGCAGTTCGGTGAGGTCGGCGAGGCGCACGGCGCCCGGCGGGCGGATCCCGGTGCCGCGCGCGAAGAAGGCGTCGGTGACGCGGACCGCGCGCTCCAGGGGCTCGGGCAGCAGTGGGGCGAGCAGTTGGCCGTAGAGGTCGGCACCGGCCCTGGCCGCGGGGGGCCGGAACGCCTGCCGGTCCTGCTCGGCCCGGAACAGCGGCCCGGCCTCCAGGAGCCTGGACTGGAGCTGGGTGTGCCGCCTGATGCAGTCCTTGACGATGTCGACCAGCTCGGCGGCGCGCAGCTTGTGGCCGGTGTCGGTGGCCTCGTCGCGGGCGCGCCTGATGTTGGTGAGGATCGCGTTCTCGTGGCGGTAGCGGTCGGCGATGTGGCCGAGGGCCTCGTCGATCAGGTCGGGCACCGCGTGCAGCCAGTCGACGGCGCGGACGTCACGCCTGGTGGTCTCCAGGGTGCGGCGCAGCGTCTCCGCGTACTGGACGGTGCGGTATCTGGCCTGCTCGGCGGCGAGTTGGGCGTCGGCGAGGCGGCCGCGGTTGATCAGCACCTCCAGCTTGACCTCGGCGGCGATCTGGGCGCTGGTGACGTCCGTGTCGAGGGCGCCGACCAGCACGTTGACCGCCTCGTCCGTGGTGCGCAGGTACACGCCGCCGCCGGGTCCCGGGACCTCCTCGACGAGCTTGAAGTCGTAGTCCCTGCGGACGTAGGAGCCGTCCGGCTCGAAGGTGCCGTAGGCCGCGCGGAAGCCGCGGTCGACGCTGCCGACGTTGATGAGGTTGTCCAACACCCAGCGGGCGACCCGCTCGTGCTCGGCGGCCGGGCGGCTCGGGGCCTGGGCGGCGACCCGGGGCAACAGCCGGGCGACGACCTGCTCGTGGTCGGCGCCGGTGTCGAAGTCCATGCTGAGAGTGACCAGATCGATGGCGGAGAGCGCCACCTCGGCCATCGCGTACGTGCCGTACTCGCCGGCGAGGTTGGCCTTCCGCGCGTCCAGGTCGTGCAGGGGCGCGGTGCAGGCGAGGGCGCGAAGCCGGCGGGCGAGGCCCTCGTCGGCGGCCGGCCCTGGGGCCGGGCGGCCGCCCGGCGGCGCGGCGCCGGGCGCCCGGTCGGCCGAAGCCGGGGCGGCCCGGCCCTCGTTGGCCGGCTGGGCTGAGGCGGGTGCGGTCACGTGGCACACCTTAGGCGGTGCCACTGACAGTGAGCGTCGATCGCCCGCCCGGTCGCCGCGGTCGCGGTGGGCGCGGTGGGCGCGGTGGGCGCGGTGGGCGCGGCGCGCTCCGGGATGCGGAGGCGCGCGGGCCGCGGTGCAATGGTGATGTCCCCCGACGGGAGCAATGGGAGGAGGCCGGCGATGGCCGCCCCACGGCGTCTGCTGCGGGTCCTTCCGGCCGGCTACCGGGAGCGCCTGATGGACCTGGCGGAGGAGGTTTCCTTCGCGCAGGGCGAACGGATCTTCGAGGAGAGGGGGCGGGCCGACCGGTTCTGGATCATCCGGTCCGGGACGGTGACGCTCGACCTGCGGCTCGGCGGGCCGAAACCGACCGCCGTCTCCTCGCTCGACACCGGGGATCTGCTGGGCTGGTCCTGGCTTTTCCCACCCTACGAGTGGGACTTCGGCGCCGAGGCGCTGTCACCGGTGCGGGCCTACGAGTTCCAGGGCCCCGAGGTGCAGGCGCTCTGCGACGAGGACCCGGCGTTCGGCTACGCGCTGCTGCGGGTGATCGCCGAGATCCTGGCCTACCGGGTGCGGGCGGCACGGGCCAGGCTGCTCGACCTGTTCGCCCCGCACGCCGGCAACCGGTAGCCGCGGGCGAGCGCCCTGCCGGCGGGGCCACGACGGTCAGGCGGCGGACGAGTGGTCGGCGCTCAGCGGCGGCGCCGCGCGCCGACCGAGCCGGTCGAGCGGCGCGACGGCGGCGCCCGACCGCGGGCCGAGGCCGGCGAGCGCCGCCCTGGTGGCGGCGTGGGAGGCCGCGTCCAGGGTGTGCGCGGTGCCGGCGAGCCGGTGCCGGGTCTCGCGGACGGCGAGTCCGACGAGTCCGGGCAGCAGGTCGGTGGCCCTGGCCAGCACCCAGTTGGTCCCGCGGGTGGCCAGCCAGCGGAAACAGGCGGCTCTGGTGGGCGGCGGGCGGTCCGTCGTCGCCGTGGGCGCCGTCCCGGTGGCGACGCCGCGGTCGGCGAGCGCCGCGTGGAACTCGCGGGCGAGCAGCCGGTGCCCGAGCTCGCTCGGGTGCAGCCGGTCCACGCTCCAGGCGGCGCGCGTCGCGGCCACCGGATGACCGGCCAGGTGCACGTGCACCGCGCCGTGCCGGCGCGACAGCTGGTGCACGACGTCGTTGAGCGCGGTCATCCGGCGGGCGAGCGGGCGGGTCAGCGCGGTCGGCAGGTGGAGCATCCCGCCGGGGTCCGGCAGGCAGGCGGTGAGCACCAGGGTGCCCTCCCGGCTCAGGGTGCCGATGACGGTGTCCAGGTCACGGGCGCTCGCGGCGATGTCGAAGGCGGAGCGGAGCGTGTCGTTGCCGCCGATGATCACCCCGGCCAGGTGGGGGCGGATGCGGCGGGCGGCGGCGAGCTGGTCCCCCGCGGCGTCGGCCGTGCGGGCGCCGCTGCGGGCCAGGTTGGTCAGCCGCGCGGGCCGGCCGCTCTCGGACGCGGTGAGGCCGGCGGCCAGCAGCGGTGCCCAGCCGCGCCAGCCGCCGGGCACCGGGTCGCCCACCCCCTCGGTGAGGGAGTCACCCAGGGTGACGAACCGCAGGGGGCCGCTCACCGCCGGCCGCCCTCGGCCACCGGGACCTGGTCGGCCGCCGGCCTGACGACGGCGGGCGCTTCGAGGGCGGCCAGGAACGCGTCCACGGCGGCCGACCACGGGAACTCCTCGGCGCGGGCGCGCGCGACGGCGCGGCGGCTTTCCGCGGGGCGGGCGAGCAGCCGCCGCACTCCGTCCGCGAAGCTCGCGCCGTCGTCGGCGGTGGTGCCGGCGGCGCCGAGCAGCGCGGGCACGGCCGAGCGGCTGTTGGCGACCACGGGGGTGCCGCAGGCCAGGGCCTCCATGGCGGCCAGGCCGAAGGTCTCGGCGGGCCCGGGGGCGAGCACGATGTCGGCGGTGGCCTGGAGGACCGCGAGGTCGGCGGGGTCGCCGACGTGTCCCGAGAAGACGACGGGCAGCCGCGCCGCGGTGGCCCGCTCGCGGAGCCGGCCGAGCAGCGGCCCGTCCCCGGCGATGACCAGCCTCGCGGGGACGCCGCGCCGACGCAGTTCGGCGAGGGCGTCGAGGGCGAGGCCCGGGCGCTTCTCCGGGGAGAGGCGGGAGCACATGGCGAGCAGCACCTCGTCCTCGCCGCGGAGTTCGGCGTGCAGCGCGGGGTCGTGGAGGCCGGGGTGGCAGCGGCGCAGGTCGACGCCCAGGGGGGCGCGGACCACGTTGCGCACGCCGACCCGGTGGAACTCGCGCGCCGCCCACTCGGTGGTGCACACCACCCGCGTGAAGGCGTGCGCGGTCCGCCGGTTGAGCCCGTCGGCGGCGCGCCGGGACCAGCCGGCGGGCAGGCCCCAGGTGTCCATGACGCCGTCCACGCTCTCGTGCGAGACCATCACGGCCGGCACCCGGTGCTGCCTGGCCCACTCCCCCGTCCAGCGCAGGGTGGTGCGGTCGGACACCTCGAGCCGGTCGGGTGCGAGGGTCTCCAACAGCCGGGCGAGGCGCCGCCGGTCGGTCAGCACCCGGTAGCCGCCGGTGCCGGGCAGCCGGTGGCCGGGCAGGGTGATGACGCGCCCCTGGGTGGTGCGGGTGTCGCTCACCTTCTCGCCGGGGACGACCAGCACCGGTTCGTGTCCGGCGGCCAGGTAGCCGGCGCCCAGCTCGCGCAGCGCGGTGCGCAGGCCACCGGAGCTGGGGGCGACGAAGTTGGCCAGCCGGACGATGCGCAGGCCCGTCACCTGACCGCCACCTCCCGGGCCTGCCGGACGTGGGTGTAGTGCTCGACGAGCTGGTCGCCGATGGCCTCCCAGGTGCGGCCCGCGACGTCGGCGAGGCCGGTCTCGGCAAGGCGGGCGCGGAGCGCCGGGTCGTCGCGCAGCGTCCGCACCGCCTCGCGCAGCGCGGCGCCGTCGCCGGGCGGGACGAGCAGCCCGTTCCGGCCGTGGTCGACGAGGTCGAGCGGGCCGCCGGCGGCCGGGGCCACCACGGGCACCCCGCTGGCCTGGGCCTCCTGGACGGTCTGGCAGAACGTCTCGAACGGGCCGGTGTGGGCGAAGACGTCGAGCGAGGCGTAGACCCTGGCCAGGTCGTCGCCGGTGCGGCGGCCGAGGAAGCGGGCCCTGGGCAGGGCGGCGCGCAGCGCGGTGCCACTCGGCCCGTCGCCTGTCACCACCAGCCTGACGCCGGGCAGCGCCGACGCCTGGGCGAGCAGGTCGACCCGCTTCTCGGGGGCCAGCCGCCCGACGTAGCCGAGCAGCAGCTCGCCGTTGGGGGCCAGCTCGCCACGGAGCGCCTCGTCGCGCAGCTCGGGCCGGAACCGCCCGGTGTCCACCCCGCGCTGCCACAGCCTCACCCGCGGCACCCCGTGAGCCTCCAGGGCCCGGATGGAGTCGCTGGACGGGGCCAGGGTCAGGTCTGCGGCGGAGTGCACCGCGCGGATCCGGCGCCAGGCGGCGAGCTCGCCGGCGCCCAGGTAGGTGCGCGCGTATCCGGCGAGGTCGGTCTGGTAGACGGCGACGGCCGGCACCCCGGCGCGCGCCGCCACGGCCATGCCGCGGGCGCCGAGCACGAAGGGGCTGGCGAGGTGGACGACGTCGGGCCGGTGGCTGGCGACGGCGGCGGCGAGCCGGCGGCTCGGCAGGGCGACCCGGACCTGGGGATAGCCGGGCAGCGGCAGGGAGGGGACATACACGACGGGGGCGGGACCGTCGTGGTCGATGGG